>JAFUPU010000105.1 GCA_017472635.1 Bacteroidaceae bacterium | reverse complement strand
TTTGTGTAGAATTTGGTGTAGAATGACCGATGAAGATAGAAATCTGTTAAGCGTATTTGAAGCACGGATTCAACAATTGTTGTTTCAATACGATAATTTGAAAAAAGAAAAAGAGTCTTTGCTGATAAAAATGAAGACTCTTCAAGATGACTATGCTGCATTGATGGGAAAATATGCCGATTTGAAGCATGCGAGGATAATCAGTATCAGAAATGAAGATGTGGATGATACAAAACAACGATTGTCAAAGCTGGTGCGTGAAATTGATAAGTGCCTTGCTTTGTTGAATAGCTAAATTTGGAATAAGATAGAGCGATGGCATGAACGATGATAATGACTTGATGACAATACGTATTCGGATAGAAAATGAATATTATCCGATGAAAAATGTCCGAAGGGACGAGGAAGTTTTCTATAGAGAAGCAGCCAAACGTATTGAGGATAATTTGAATCAGTATAGAGATCGGTTCCCGAATTTGGATAAGGAAAAGTATCTGACAATGATTGCATTCCATATGTCGTTGAAAGCAGTTCGACTAGAAAAAAAGAATGATACGAAACCTTATAGGGATAAAATCGAGGAATTGACCCGTACAATAGAAGACTTCTTGGGTGAAAACTGATGAGGTTAGACATCGTGAATAATTTTCGCACTATTTCGCAAACAAGGAAAAATCCTTAGAACGAGGTGGTGCGTTTTTTTTATATATTAATTAAAAAGTAATAGTATGACGACAATGACAGTGATAATCGCGATTCTATGTGTGGCTTGTGGCTTTGTTGTAGGATATACTTTGCATAAAACAGCTTTAAAAAAGAGATGCAGAAGTATATTGGATAAAGCAGAAGCTGATGGTGAAGCAATTAAAAAGAATAAATTGCTGGAGGTAAAAGAAAAATTCTTGAATAAGAAGGCTGAATTGGAAAGGGAAGTGGCTATCCGTAATCAAAAAATCCAACAAACAGAGCATAGACTTAAGCAAAAGGAAAATAGCTTGAATCAAAAAAATGATGAATTGCAACGTAAAAAGGCAGAAGTTGATGCTGTAAAAGAGAACTTGGAGACTCAATTAGCGTTGGTAGACAAAAAACAAGAAGAGCTTGAAGATTTGCAATCTAAAGAACGTGAAAAATTAGAGGCTATCAGTGGATTGACTGTTGAAGAGGCAAAAGTTCGATTGATAGAGTCTTTGAAAGAAGAAGCAAAAACGCAAGCAGCTTCATACATTAATGAAATAATGGATGAAGCAAAGTTTACAGCCAACAAGGAGGCAAAGCGAATTGTGATTCAGAGTATTCAGCGAGTTGCAACAGAAACTGCTATTGAGAATTCCGTTACAGTTTTTCATATTGAATCAGATGAGGTGAAAGGTCGTATAATTGGGCGCGAAGGACGTAATATTCGTGCTTTAGAAGCTGCAACAGGGGTGGAAATCGTTGTAGATGATACTCCAGAAGCAATTGTTCTTTCGGCTTTTGACCCAGTTCGTCGTGAAATTGCTCGTTTGGCACTTCATCAATTAGTTGCAGATGGACGTATTCACCCAGCTCGTATAGAAGAGGTGGTGGCGAAAGTAAAAAAACAGGTTGAAGAAGAGGTTATAGAAACGGGTAAACGTACAACTATTGATTTAGGTATTCATGGCTTACATCCAGAGTTGATTCGTATTATAGGTAAAATGAAATATCGTTCTTCGTATGGGCAAAATCTGCTTCAACATGCACGTGAAACAGCAAATCTTTGTGCTGTAATGGCTAGTGAACTTGGATTGAATCCTAAAAAAGCGAAACGAGCAGGACTATTGCATGATATTGGCAAAGTTCCAGATGAAGAACCAGAATTGCCACACGCACTTTATGGGGCTAAACTCGCTGAGAGATTTAAAGAAAAGGCAGATATTTGTAATGCGATAGGAGCGCATCATGATGAGATGGAGATGACAAGTCTTTTGGCGCCTATTGTGCAAGTCTGTGATGCAATTAGTGGTGCTCGTCCAGGTGCTCGTCGTGAGATCGTAGAAGCTTATATTAAGCGTTTGAATGATTTGGAGCAATTGGCAATGAGTTATCCGGGAGTGACGAAAACATATGCAATTCAAGCAGGACGTGAATTGCGTGTTATTGTAGGAGCTGATAAAATTGATGACAAACAGACAGAACGTTTAAGTGCCGAAATCGCAAAGAAAATTCAAGATGAAATGACTTATCCTGGACAAGTAAAGATAACTGTAATACGTGAAACTCGTGCAGTGAGTTATGCGAAATAGTGGATAGGGATAATTAACGAAAACGCAGATTAATATTGTGAAAATGCAGAAATTGGTCTTTCACAAGTTAATCTGCGTTAATTATTTGATGGTGGCGTATGTATTATTGACGAAATCAGCTATCTTTGCAACACGTTAGTATGGGCTTGACTGGATTTGACAGCGGGCAGAAATGGTACGTAAGCATGCAGTGCGTGGGTGATTGGCACTATAATCCCAGTTATCAAAGAATTATCTGGCGAAAATAACTACGCTCTCGCTGCGTAATCGAAGTATAGTAGATTACCTTTATTCTTTCACTAGGTGAGAGAACGAGACATCACTCAAAAGCGGTTGTTCCGAAGCTATTTGATTAAGTGGTGCAGCAAAATCGGAAATAGTGCAAGGCTTGTCTCGTGGTTTGCATGAAATTTGAGAGGCTAAGGTTCAAGTGGGTGGCTTCGGTCTTGCTTGGGCACGAAAATGAAGGCGAAGATAAGCATGTAGAAAGCGTATGGTTTCCTCGTTTGGACGAGGGTTCGATTCCCTCCAGGTCCACAAAATAGAAGGGGTGTGTTGAATTCTCAATGCACCTTTTTTGATAAAATGAGAGATGTATGAGTCATGTGAAATTGGGAAAATATAACCAACTGACCATTGTAAAAGAGGTTGATTTTGGTGTATATTTAGATGGTGATGAAGATGGTGAAATCCTTTTGCCATCTCGTTATGTGCCATCAGATAGTAAAGTGGGCGAAATCCTAAATGTCTTTATTTATTTGGATTCGGAAGAACGTTTAGTCGCAACTACATTGTCTCCCTTGGTAGAAGTTGGTGGATATGCCTGGTTAAAGGTAAATTGGGTGAATGAGTATGGCGCCTTTCTTGACTGGGGATTAATGAAAGATTTGTTTGTGCCTTTTAGGGAACAAAAACAGCGTATGCAACAAGGTAGATATTATTTAGTGCATGTCTATGTGGATGCAGAAAGTTATAGAATTGTTGCATCTGCCAAAATAGAACGATTCTTGAAGAAAAATATTCCGCCTTACAAGACAGGAGAAGAAGTGGATGTATTGGTGTGGACTAGTACAGAATTAGGATATAAAGTAATTGTGGATAATGCATATAGTGGTTTGATTTATGGTGATGAAGTATATGTTCCGTTATGTACTGGACAGCGAATGCTTGCCTATGTAAAGCAAGTGCGCGATGATGGTAAAATAGATTTGTCTTTGCAAAAGATAGGATATACCCGGGTCGTTGATTTCGCAGAAGTATTATTGGAACGTCTGAAAGAAGAAGGTGGATATGTTGCGTTGCATGATAAGAGTCCTGCCGAAGCTATATATGACATGTTTGGTGTGAGTAAAAAGACATTCAAAAAGGCTGTTGGCGATTTGTATAAAAGACGTTTGATAGCAATCAGTGAAGCGGGAATAAGACTTTTGGGCTCATAGTTTATAACTTGATATG
This sequence comes from Bacteroidaceae bacterium, assembly GCA_017472635.1. GTDB lineage: Bacteria > Bacteroidota > Bacteroidia > Bacteroidales > Bacteroidaceae > Phocaeicola_A. Next base: position 66,511 of record JAFUPU010000105.1, on the reverse strand, counting down.
AACAGGAAAAAAGCAATAATCATAGGGGCGACTTCGGGTATTGGTTTGGAAATAGCTATTCAACTATTGCAAGAGGGTTGGAAAATAGGGGCTACAGGTAGACGTTCTGTTGCTTTACTCAAGTTGCAACATCAGTTTGAAGGTCAGGTTGAAATAGAGGTAATGGATGTTACTTTGCCAAAAGCCCCAGAACAAATGAACCGATTGATTGAACGGTTGGGCGGAATGGATCTTTTTCTGTTGAGTGCAGGCATAGGTTTTCAAAATCCGGAGTTAAATGAAAGCATTGAAGTGGATACCATGATGACGAACGGAGTCGGGTTTACTCGTATGATAGGGGCTGCATTTAATTATTTCAAGACACATGGCAAAGCCGGACAGATAGCAGCTATTACTTCGGTGGCTGGAACCAAAGGGATAGGTGTGGCACCAGCTTATTCGGCATCAAAACGTTTTCAACAGAACTATATTGAAGCAATGGCGCAGTTGGCATATCGACAGGGATTGGATATTAACTTTACGGATATACGTCCTGGATTTGTTGCCACTGACTTGTTGAAAGGACGTGATTATCCTTTGCTGATGGATGCTCGTTTTGTAGCTGGGAAGATTATAGATGCTATAAAGAGAAAACAGCGTATAGTGGTAATTGATTGGCGCTATCGTATGTTGGTAATACTGTGGAGGCTTATACCCCGTTGGATATGGGAACGGATGAAAGTTGGATAGGTTTAAAGTTATCTGTTGTCGGATGACTTGATGTTTGTGATAAATGAAATTAGAAATATAAAAATATGTTGATTCCTGACTATTATAGAATAGAAAAGATGGAGAAAAGAGAAAATAATACGCTTTTCTCAATTTCCTTGAATCCTTTGTGTAAAGTCTATGACGGACATTTTCCAGGTGAACCGGTCTCACCAGGGGTTTGTAATATACAAATGATAAAAGAGTGTGTAGAGCAAGTGGTCGGTACCCCTTTATTGCTTGCAGGTATGAGTAAGTGCCGATTGTTAGAACTAATGAATCCGGTGACGCATGCAAAAGTTGAACTTGAGATAGAATTGCAAGAACAATCGGAATCTGGAGTGAAAGTGTATGCTGTATTAGGTATGGATGAGCAAACTTACATAGATATGAAAGCCGAGTTTGTTTATTCGGAAACGGATAGAAAAGAATAAGTAAGAGTAATGGAACGGATTTTTATACCAATATATCGTTTTTTGGCAAAGCGTCGCCGATTGATGTATGCAATATTTGTGGTGAGCAGTGCGTGTTTTCTGTTGGCAGGGTTAAAAGTACAATTTGAAGAGGATATTTCGAAACTATTGCCTGCGTCGGAAAATGCGTCGGAGAGTGGTCTGGCTTTTGGTAATTTGAAGGTTAAGGATAAGATTTTCTTGCAATTCATCTTTAATGATGATGGAGGACTCGAACCCGAAGAGAAGACTACTATAGCAGATAGCTTTGTAGAAACATTGCTTGAAGCTGATACTGCAACTAGGTATATAGAAGATGTCCTTTATCAAATTGATGACGACATCATAGTGACTGGACTTGATTATCTATTGATGCATGTTCCTTCTTTCATTGATAGTAAGTTATATCCGTCTTTTGATTCTTGTCTGACTGCTGAAGCCGTGAATAGTCAAATGGCTCGTAATCGTGAACTCTTGTTTGAGGACGAGACTGGAGATCGTGCAACCTTGGTGGGACAGGACCCATTGGGATTACGCATGGCTATGCTTCCTGAAGGTAAAGCTTTAGCCGGTGGAACAGGTGGCTTTCGTGTAGTCGAGCGTCACTTTTTTACTCCTGACACTACCGTAGCGCTTGCTTTTTTGTCTCCGGCTTTTAAGGCTTTTGATTCAAAAACAGGAACTTATCTGATTGAACTGTTGGAGGGGCATATTGAAGCATTTGCTCAATCCCATCCCGAGGTGGAGGTGCTTTTTCATGGAGCACCTGTGCAGAGTGTTTTCAATTCTCGTCAGATAAAGCAGGATTTGGCGTTGACGGTGGGCGGCTCGTTGCTGATAATCTGTATTGTGATAGGGGTATGCTATAAGAGTTTGCGGTCTCTTTTTATGTTATTGCTTCCGGTTGTATATGGTACAATCTTTGCTTTGGCAATGGTATATTGGATTAAGGGAAGCATGTCTTTGTTGGCAATGGGAATCGGTGCCATAGTGTTAGGGGTGGCATTGAGTTATTGTCTTCACGTGTTGACACATTATAAATATGTAACAGACCCTGTGCGGGTTTTACGTGAGCAATCTACTCCGGTTTGTTTGGGATGCATTACGACTATTGGAGCTTTTGTAGGATTGCTTTTCACCCAAAGTGACTTACTGAAAGATTTTGGGATATTTGCTTCATTTGCATTGGTTGGAACAACTCTTTTTTGTTTGATATTCCTTCCTCATTTTTTTAATGAAAAGAAAAACAGAAGGTCAGAGCAGGCTTTTGCTTATTTAGATAAAATCAATTCCTATCCTTTACATCGCAAACGTTGGCTGCTTGCTTTCATTGTGGTCGTTTGTGTTGTCAGTTTCTTCACCTCTCGTTGGGTGACGTTTGATAGTGATTTGAAGAATATCGGATATACAGAGCCTGACGTGCTCCGTTCTACCCAACTTTATGCAGAAAAAAATAATGGTGGACTTTCTTCGATGTATTATGCTGCGGTAGCTGATGATTTAGACCAGGCTTTAGCCTACAATAAAGCTCTGTTGGCAGTGTGTGACTCGTTGTATCGTCAGGGGAAAATCAGTAACTATTCAAAAGTCGCTTCTTCTTTATTGGTGCCTGAAGAGGAGCAAAACAAGCGTATAGAAGCCTGGGAAGCCTATTGGACTCCCGAACGTATTGAGGATGTTCGTGAGAAACTGGAGAAGAGTGCGGCTGAGTATGAGTTGGATCCGGCATTGTTTGAACCTTTTTATTTGATGCTTGAGGCTGAGTATAATGCCGAATCACTTTATGAAGCTCAAGTATTGCCCGAATGTTTGATTTCAAATTTTGTGGAAGAAAACGATGGGAAGTACTTAGTCTTTACTTCTGTGTTGATGCCTGACGAAGAAAAACGTTTGGTCAGTGATGCTATAGTGGCTCTTCCTCATACGATAGTGATTGATCCATTTTATTATACGGATGATATGGTGCGTTTGATAAATAAAGATTTTAATATCGTACTTTTTATTTCATCTGTGTTTGTTTTTGTCGTGCTTTTGGTTTCATTCCGCAATCTGTGGATATCTTTGTTGGCGTTTATGCCGATGTTCCTCAGCTGGTATGTGGTACAGGGCATTATGGGGATTTTCGGGTTGCAGTTCAATCTGATAAATATTGTGATATCATCTTTCATCTTTGGTATAGGGGTTGATTATAGCATCTTTGTGATGGATGGATTGCTTGCCGGACGTTATCGTGCCGACAGTCAGTTGCTGACTTATCATAAAACGGCTATCTTCTTCTCTGCTTTTGTATTGGTTGTAGTAGTAGCTTCTTTGCTTTTTGCTGTCCATCCGGCTATTCATTCCATCGGTGTGAGTACACTTATCGGGATGGGGTCGACAGTGTTGATTACTTATACACTGCAACCTTTCTTGTTTTACCTTGTGGATAAAAGAAAGAAGAGGAATGGATAGAAAAAACAGAGTAGTAATAATAGGAAGCGGGCTGGGAGGACTGGAGTGCGGATTCGTCTTGGCTAAAAAGGGATTTGACGTTGCCATCCTTGAACATGATTCTCATCCGGGTGGATGTTTGCGTACATTCCGTAGGGGGAATGCCATTTTTGATACAGGATTTCACTATGTGGGAGGATTGCGTGAAGGAGAGTCATTGCATGATTTCTTCCGTTACTTCGGATTGTTGGACCTTCCGTGGAGGCAGCTTGACGAAGCATGTTTTGACGAAGTGGTGATAGGGGACAGGAGATTTGCTTTTGCCACTGGTCACGACCGTTTTGTTGACACACTTGCCAAAGAGTTTCCCCACGAACGTGAAAATTTGCAGCGCTATGCCGCTTTTCTCAAGCAGGTGGGAGTTCACATGCTCGATAGTTTCCTTCCGCGCGAGGCTACAGACTTTTATACCACTTCGCTTTTTGCCCGTTCGGCTTATGAGTTTTTGAATGAAACCATTGGCGACCCGCTTTTACGTAAAGTCTTGTCGGGCACCTCTTTGAAAATGGAACTGAATGCCGATACCCTGCCGCTTTATAGTTTTGCCCAAATCAACAATTCTTATATCCAAAGTGCATGGCGCCTGCAGGGGGGCGGTTCGCAGATTGCTGAACGTTTGGTCAGTGGCATTCGTGCTATGGGAGGAGTAGTACGCACAGGGGCGACAGTGACGCGGATGTTTGAAGAAGATGAGCGAATCAAGTGGGTAGAGGTGAATGGTGAAGAGAGGTTGCCGGTTGACTGGGTTATCTCCAGTGCCCATCCGGCTTCAACGTTGGCATTGATTCCTGATAGCCAATGCCTTCGTCGTATCTATCGGAAACGCATCCAATCGTTGCCTAATACCTTCGGCCTTTTCACTGCCAACATACGTTTGAAACCCGATAAAATCCCTTATCTCAACTGGAATTTGCATGTACATCGCTCGGATGCCGACCTGTGGCGGGTCGATACCGGGCAAGTGCAGAGCGTATTGGTGCATTATGCCTGTCCACAGCCTGGCGAGCAGTATGCTACAGGTATTGATATGCTTACTCCCATGCGTTGGATCGATGTTCAATCTTGGGCTGACAAACCGATGGGAAAACGTGGAGAAGATTACGTGGAATTCAAGAACCGGCGGGCTGAAGAGTGTCTGCGGTTAGTCGAATCTCAAATACCGGGTATCCGCGATGCCGTTGACCATATTTATACCAGCACTCCCTTGTCTTACAAACATTATACATTGATGGCAGAAGGGTCAGCTTATGGCATCCGCAAGGATTATAACAATCCGATGGGGACGGTGCTTACACCGCGTACCCCCATTCCCAACCTGTTGCTGACCGGACAGAACCTGAACTTGCATGGCATCTTGGGAGTGTCGATGACCTCGATATTCACTCTTGCAGAACTGGTGGGAATGGAGACGCTCGTGAAGGAGTTCTTTAAAGCCGGCAGAGAAGGTACCAATCCGATAGATTAGTGAAATACAAGCGAAACATTAATATATTTATAGAAGAAAAATGTCAAAATACGCATTAGTCACAGGGGGAAGTCGCGGCATTGGTCGTGCTGTCTCTGTAAAACTGGCTCAGATGGGCTATTCGGTGGTTGTAAACTATGTGTCAAACGAGGAAGAGGCTTTGAAAACACTTGCTTTGATTGCCGAGGCTGGTTCGACAGGCGAACTCTTGAAGTTTGATGTAAGCGACGTGGAGGCAACTACCCAAGCATTGGAGGGATGGCAGGCGGCTCATCCCAACGAGTATATCGAAGTTATTGTCAACAATGCCGGCATCCGTAAAGACAATCTGATGATATGGATGGAACCGGAAGATTGGTATAAGGTGTTGGGCATAAGTCTGAATGGTTTCTACAATGTCACTCGCCCCTTGTTGCAGAAGATGTTGCGCAAGAAGTATGGTCGAATCATCAACATGGCATCCCTATCGGGGTTGAAGGGGCTTCCCGGGCAAGCCAACTACTCTGCCTCAAAAGGTGGATTGATAGCTGCAACCAAAGCGTTGGCACAAGAGATTGGTCGGAAGGGAGTTACCGTAAATGCCGTGGCACCCGGTTTTGTAAAGACCGAGATGGTTGAGGGACTGGATGAGGCAGAATTGAAGAAGACGATTCCTGTCGGACGCTTTGGCGAAGCCGAAGAGGTGGCGGCCTTAGTCGGATTCTTGGCTTCACCCGAGGCGGGATATATCACCGGTGAGTGTATCTCCATTAATGGCGGACTGTATAGCTAAAGTTACCACGTGCCAGTCCACCTTTTAAGGTTATCAACTATTAAATTGTTCAAAAGATGAAAAAGACATTTTTATCAACCATACTTCTGTTGGCGGTTACGCTCTTATATGCACAACACGATGTCCGCACAGCAGAGATTGAAAAGATGAATGCAGCTTATACAAGTTTCCAATGCCAATTTACGCAGGAAGATGTGGCTGCCGGTACAGGCAAGAAAGAGCAACTCTCGGGTACTCTCTATTTCCAACGTCCCGATCGGATGGCGATGCATTATACCCAACCCGAGTCTGACTTGCTGGTCATCAACGGAGACCTCTTTTATATGAAGCGGGGAAAGCGCGACCGTCGTTTCAATACCGCTAAAAATGCTCGTATGCGTAGTCTCAGCAGCACCCTGCTTGCCTGTATGATGGGTAATGTTGCCGAGGTGGCCGCTACCAACGGTGCCGACATTGAGGTCGATGAGAAAGGAGGCAATTATGTGGTAATCCTTTCGGCACGCAAGAAACAGCCGCGTGGCTATAGCCGCATCGTGCTCGAGTATAGAAAGAGTGACGGGTTGTTGCAACAGATGCAGATGGACGAGTTCGGGGGAAAAACATCCCTCTATACGTTGGCATCGCATCAGACCAATGCACCCATCCAAGAATCTCTGTTTATGGTCAAAAAGTAAGTGTGGGATGCTTTTGCCCTCATATTGTTAACAATTGTTTTTGTCTGTCAGAAAGTCCCAGGACTTGATGCTCCCGGTCCTAGGACAAAACCGGCTGAGTTGCAGGACCCAGCCGGTTTTGTCCTGGAGATTTTTTTGCATGTCCAGGACTTCGTTTCGCAATGTGTAGGAGGTGGGTACACTATCCGGAGTGTTGCTTGTTACAGCACAGAAAGAGAAGGGGATGTTTTCTTTTTCTGATTTTTGTTTTTTTTCTCCTGTTCGCAGTCTTGGAGAGGTACGCGGGTGACTTAATTATTTAAATAGAGTCTTAATTAATCTGAATACTTTTGTATATATGAATGAAAAACATGAAATTTGCAGGCGTTTTTTTAATGAAAGATGCGATTATGATATTCAGTGTAACAGAAAAAATCAGATACATCGGTGTAGATGATGTAGAGCTTGACCTCTTTGAGAGTCAGTATGCGGTGCCTAAGGGCATCTCTTATAATTCATATTTGATTTTAGATGAGAAGGTTGCCATTATGGATACGGTGGACCAGCGCAAAGGAGGAGAGTGGTGGGAAAATCTCACTACAGCTTTAGCCGGCAGGAAGCCTGATTATTTGGTGGTACAGCACATGGAACCGGATCATGCCGGTTGCATTGCAACGGTGATTCAGAAATATCCGGAACTGAAGATTGTGGCATCGGAACGTGCCATCCGGATGCTTCCCAACTTTTTCGAAGATATAGATTTTGAGGGACGCACTCTCTCGGTAAAAGAAGGAGATGCGTTAGAATTGGGCGAACATGTCCTCCGGTTTTTCATGGCTCCTATGGTGCATTGGCCCGAAGTGATGGTCACTTATGATTCGGTAGACAAAGTGCTGTTCTCAGCCGATGGATTCGGCAAATTTGGGGCACTTTCGTATGACGAGGATTGGGCTTGTGAGGCCAGAAGGTATTACTTCAACATTTGTGGCAAATATGGATTACAGGTGCAGGCTCTGTTAAAGAAGGTGGCTGCACTGGATGTCGACTGTATTTGTCCGTTGCACGGACCGGTGTTGCGTGACAACCTGAGTCATTACATAGGTTTGTATGATACATGGAGCAAGTATGAGGTTGAGACTGAGGGGATTTTTATTGCCTATGCTTCCATCCATGGCGGTACGGCACGAGTGGCTGAAAAAATGGCAGCAATGCTTCTTGAAAAAGGAGTGCCGAAAGTCCTGGTTGCTGACTTGAGTCGCGATGATATGGCTGAAGCTGTTGAAAATGCATTCCGTATGGAACGACTGATTGTGGCGGCTGCATCATATGATTCCGATGTGTTCCCTCCGATGCATGACTTTTTGCATCATCTGAAACTCAAGGCTTACCAGAAACGTTGTGTAGGAATCATCGAAAACGGTTCGTGGGCACCCTGTGCCGCTAAGGTGATGATTTCGATGTTTGAGCAGATGAAAGATATAGAGATTGTGCACCCTGTCGTCACTATCCGTTCGCGAATGAAACAGACAGACCTTCCGGCTATGGAGGCTCTTGCAGATGCAATGTTGGTTCCTCTTCCTTGATGATCAGTTGGCTGCGGTCTGTCAGTAACAGACTTAAGGATATAAATGTGAGCGACAAAGAGCGTACATTTTGGTTCATCGTACTTGGCACTTAGAACTTAGGCGCGGAATGGACGGATTTAATCCGCACATTCCGCGCCTAAATGCATATTTCTCACTACTTTTTTCTATTGGAGCTGTAGGGAGAAGGCTTATTCATCATCAACTTCGCCCATCACACTGTTTCCGTATTCCATTTCACCTTGTACGACAAACATGATTTCTTCGGCTGTGTATTCGCCCATCTTGTCTTTTTGTGATTGAGTGAGCAGGTAGTCAACAATAGCGTCTTGGTCGATGTTGATGTATCCCTCTTCGTCCGGTTCTACGTCCAGACAACCGCTTGTCTCGTAGTACTCAACAATCAAGTCGAGGAAATAATACAATTCTTCGTCTGAAAAACGTCCTTTCAATTCCTGTGGCAGGTAGTTTTTGATGAATGCAATGGTTCTTTCATCGTCCAATGCCTCTTCCAAAAAGAGATCGTCTTCTGTGTTCATAGGTAACATGAGTTTAATGTTAATGATTTTTTTTTATTTAAAGCATAGCTTTGATTTTATCAGCAAATGTTGCTTTGGGAGCAGCTCCAACTTGTTTGTCAACAACTTCACCACCTTTGATGAACAGCACGGTGGGTACATTGCGGATGCTGAAACGGTTGACCAAATCATCATTCTCTTCGATGTCGCATTTCCCTATGATGACTTGTCCGTCATATTCCTCTGCCAAAGCTTCAATATCGGGAGCGATTCTCTTACACGGACCACACCAAGTCGCCCAAAAGTCCAATACAATGGGTTTGCCCTGTGCGAGCAACTCTTCAAAATTACTGTCGGTTATTTGTAAAGCCATAATCTTAATTGTTAGTTATATATCAAATGTTTATTCTTGGAATAATCCCTTAGAAAAAGGATTGATGCGTGCAAAGATACGAAATAATTCAAGAACTTGGCATGGTTGGCATGAATTCTTGCATCAATTTACTTCAAACTCTATTTCAGGGCGTGCATTCAGGTACTCGATAAGCTCTTTGTGTACCTCTATCTTCAGGTCTTTTGATACCATTTCGGTAACAGAACCATCTTCGTTGTCTCGTATCTTGAATTTTACGATTGCATTCCCCTTCTTTTTTCTTAGTTGTGTCGAGAGTTCGCCAATCAGTTTTTCGTTCAATGTTTGCAGAGTCATATGTATGGAGATGCTTCCGATGAGTTGGTCTTTAACGTCGGATAGCAGGTCTATCTTGTTTATTTTCAACTCCATTACGTCAGGCTTCCATTTCCTCCCTTGCACCTTGGCATGAATGAAGAGCGAGCAACCGGTGCGCATATAGTTGCCCCATTTTATCCAATCTTCTCCAAACAGTGGGATTTCATAGGTGCCTTGGTAATCTTCAAGTTTGGCTATTCCGTATGGTGCACCGCTTTTTGAGTTCCCCTGTCGCAAGTCTACGACAATGCCTCCTATCGTGATCTCTTGTTCTGCCAATAGACTAAGGTCGGTGAGTTCAGTAGAGTGGGTGGTGCAGATGTGGGTGAGGATTACGGCATAGCTGTCTAATGGATGTGCCGAAAGGTAGATTCCTACCAGTTCCCGTTCGAGGTTGAGGCGGTGTAGGTCACTCCATGGTTCGGCATAAGGAATCTCGGGAGTGGCTATTTCTATGGCTTCCATGGCTCCAAACAACGAATTGGCAGCTTGGGTCTGGTCACTTTGGTAACGGTTGCCATAGCGGACTAATGTGTCGCAGAAATTGTCTCCCTTTGCGTTTATCTCAGTCATGTATTGCTCGCGTGTCATCTCCTTGAAACAATCGAAAGCACCGGCAAGTACCAGATTCTCTATGTTTTTGCGATTGCAGGCTGCCAGATTGACACGTTGTACAAAGTCAAATATGTTTTTGAAAGGACCATTCTTCTTTCGTTCTTCAATGATTGCCAATACGGCATTCTCACCTACTCCCTTGATGGCCCCCATTCCGAAGCGGATGTCACCTTGGGCATTAACAGAGAATTTTAATAAACTCTCGTTTACATCGGGACCTAACGTCTGTATGCCCATAGACTTGCATTCGTCCATCAGTTTGGTGATTTCGGTGATGTTGCTGATGTTGCGGCTCATAGTGGCAGCCATATATTGCGATGGGAAGTTAGCTTTTAGGTATGCCGTCTGATAGGCAACCCATGAGTAGCAGGTGGCATGACTCTTGTTGAACGCATATGAGGCAAATTTTTCCCAGTCTCCCCAAATTTTCTCCAATACTTTGGGGTTATGTCCGTTTTTCTCTCCACCGGAGATGAACTTAGGTTTCATTTGGTCAAGCTTGTCACGCAACTTCTTACCCATAGCCTTACGAAGGGCATCGCTCTCGCCTCGGGTAAAGTCTGCTAAAAGGCGTGATAGAAGCATCACCTGTTCCTGATATACCGTGATTCCGTAGGTGTCTCTGAGATACTTCTCCATGATGGGTATATCGTATTCAATGGGCTTACGACCATGTTTGCGGTCAATGAAATCAGGGATGTAGTCCATCGGACCTGGTCGGTAGAGTGCATTCATGGCAATCAAGTCCTCAAATGTGCTTGGTTGCAGCTCTCTCAAATATTTCTGCATGCCGGCAGATTCAAATTGGAATGTACCAACGGTACGTCCTTCACTGTATAGTTTGTAAGTGGCAGGGTCGTTGATATCAATGGAGTCAATGTCAATCTCCTGTCCAAGGCTGAGCCGTATGTTTTCTACTGCTTCTTTGATGATGGAGAGTGTTTTCAGTCCTAAAAAGTCCATCTTAATGAGACCGGTATCTTCTATGACACTTCCTTCATATTGGGTTACCAGCATTTTCTCTTTGGTCTCTTTGTCCTCGGCAGTACTTACGGGTACCCAATCGGTAATCGGGTCACGACAGATGATGGTGCCACAAGCGTGTACTCCTGTGTTGCGTACGTTCCCTTCCAACATCTTAGCATATTTCAGCGTGTCGCGGAGTATGGGGTCGGGCGATGCTTCTGCTTCTTGTAGCTCTGGTACATAGGCAATGGCATTGGGTAGGTTGAGTTTCTTGTCGGGAATCTTGTCAGGGATTAGTTTACACAATCGGTTTGACTCTTCGAGTGGTAACTTTTGGACACGTGCCACATCCTTGATAGCCAATTTGGTTGCCATAGTACCATATGTAATGATATGGGCTACTTTATCGGCTCCATATTTTTCTGTTACCCAACGTAATACTTCTCCTCGTCCGTCATCGTCAAAATCGACATCAATATCGGGTAATGAAATACGGTCAGGGTTCAAAAAACGTTCAAACAGCAGGTCGTATTTGATAGGGTCTATTTTTGTGATTCCTAAACAGTAGGCTACAGCAGAACCTGCAGCAGAACCACGCCCGGGACCAACCGAAACTCCTAACTCGCGTCTGGCTGCACCGATGAAGTCTTGAACAATAAGGAAGTAGCCAGGGAAACCCATAGTCTTCATTATGTGCAATTCAAATTTCAGACGTTCCATTACTTCTTCGCTCAGCGGGTCGCCGTAAAGTCGTTTGGCTCCTATCATGGTAAGTTCGCGCAAATAATCGGCTTCTAGTTTGATGCGGTAGAGTTTTTCATATCCTCCTAACTTCTTTATTTTGTCTTTTGCCGCTTCTTCGCTCAATACCACATTTCCGTTTTCATCTCGTGTAAATTCGTTGAAAAGGTCTTCTTCGGTTAGGGATTGCCTATATCCTTCTTCAGTCCCAAACTCTTCGGGGATGTTGAAGTTAGGCATGATGGGCGCATGGTCGATGCTGTAGAATTCCACTTGGTCGCAAATGTCACAAGTGTTTGCTAACGCTTCGGGGACGTCAGCAAACAATTCGTTCATCTCTTCTTTGGTTTTGAACCACTCTTGCTTGCTATAGAGCATGCGGGTAGGGTCATTCAATTCTTTGCCTGTACTTAAGCAGATGAGGCGGTCGTGTGCTTCTGCATTTTCTTCTTCGACGAAATGTACATCGTTTGTACATACAAGTTTTACATCGTATTTTTTGCTTAATTCTATTATCTTCTCGTTAGCTTGTAGTTGCAGAGTATAGGTCTCGTGGTTGGCACGTGCTACGGTGGCTTTGTGTAACTGAAGTTCTAAGTAATAGTCATTTCCAAATACTCTTTTGTACCATTGGATTGCTTCTTCTGCTTCATTGATGCGTCCGGCCAAGATCTTTCTGGGAACTTCACCTCCGATGCAGGCACTACATACAATCAAGCCTTCGTGATATTTCTCCAATTCAACTCTGTCGGTACGGGGGCGGTTGTAGAAACCGGCAGTCCATGCTTTCGAAACTAACTTGATGAGGTTGTGGTATCCTTTTTCGTTCTTAGCCAACACTACAAGATGGAAACCGCCTTGATCCTCTTTTCCATCCTTGTTCTGCAATCGTCTGCGGGCTACATACATTTCACAGCCAATAATGGGCTTGAACAATTTACGCTGCAATTCTGTCAGTCGTTGATGGCATGAATTCAGTTCGGCTTCGCTACTATCCCATCCTTCACCGGCTTCTTTCCCATTTTCCAGTTCCTTTATTCTTTTCTTGGTGCTTTTGATTTCACTGTTGGTTCCACCATTCTTTTTGGTTACATAGTTGAAAAACTCTTTGATTCCAAACATGTTTCCATGGTCAGTGACTGCCATACCGCGCATTCCGTTGGCCATAGCTTTATCTACCAGGCGGGGGATGCTGGCTTGTCCGTCGAGGATAGAGTATTGAGTATGAACGTGTAAGTGAACGAAATCTTGCATGTGATAAACTCCCTATTTAATTGTTTTGCAGGCAAAGGTACGTATCTTTTTGCGAACAAGCACGCTAAAGGGCAAAAAGTTATCAACAGGTGCGGATTTTATCTTTTTTTAAAACTTTCCATAGGTTTTATTTGCAAGTTCCCCAACAAAGGTTTATCTTTGCACGATAAATCTACTACATAAAACGATGAGCCGATTAAAAAAGATAAGAGAAATACGTATACATAGGGAAGGAACCGATACTTTAATTATCAGTTTTATTCTGTTGTTGGCTGTTAATGCTGCTGTCTTTTATTATATAGGGCACAATGTCTTATCCTATGTAATAGCAGGTGTGAGTGTCGTCTGCTATTTGTTGATGATAAACTTTTTCCGTTGTCCGATTCGCCGTTTCCAGGGAGAAACTTTTAAAACTGTTGTAGCCCCGGCTGATGGCACGGTTGTGGTGGTGGAAGAGGTTGATGAATATGAATATTTCCATGACCGACGTTTGATGGTTAGCATTTTTATGAGTCCTCTTAATGTGCACGCCAACCGGTATCCCGTGGAAGGACGAATCAAAAAGGTTGGGCATCAGAAAGGACGTTTTCAAAAGGCATGGCTTCCTAAGGCCAGTACAGAAAACGAACGTTCAATGGTGGTGATAGAGACACCGGATGGCATAGAAGTAATGGCAAGACAAATTGCAGGTGCAATGGCGCGTCGTATTGTTACTTATGCTGAAACAGGTGAAGACTGTTATATTGATGAACATATGGGCTTCATAAAATTTGGGTCACGTGTGGATGTCTATTTGCCTATAGGTGCGGAAGTCTTAGTTGACTTAGGAGATAAAACCGTAGGAAATGAGACTGTTATAGCAAAACTTAAATAACCATTTTTTAAATTGATTATGGCAAACTGCATTACCCGCCACATTCCTAACGCAGTGACTTGCTGCAATCTGTTTGCTGGTTGCATCGCTTCTGTCTATGCTCTCCAAGGAGACTATCAGACTGCAATATTATTCATTATATTGGGTGCAGTCTTTGACTTTTTTGATGGAATGTTGGCAAGGCTATTGGATGCACGTTCTCCAATAGGTAAAGACCTTGATTCTTTGGCTGATGATGTGAGTTTTGGATTTGCACCAGCGGCTATTGTCTTTTCTTTGTTTAAAGAGGTAAGAGTGCCGGAATTTATGAGTGGAATAGCTGATATTATACCCTATACAGCCTTTTTAATCGCAGTATTCTCTGCACTTCGTTTGGCAAAGTTTAATATCGACCCTCGGCAAACTACTTCATTTATTGGCTTGCCTACACCTGCCAATGCTCTGTTTTGGGGCTCATTGGTGGTCGGAGGATATGATTTCTTGGTATCAGAAGATTTCAATGCTCTATATTTGTTAGGGTTGGTGGCATTGACCTCCTGGTTGTTGGTTGCAGAGATACCGATGTTTTCGTTGAAATTCAAAAACCTTTCATGGTCAGACAATAAAATCCGCTTTTTATTTCTGTTAGGTTGTCTTCCACTGATTCTTGTTTTAGGTCTTGGTAGCTTGGCGGCAATCATTATTTGGTATGCCTTTTTGTCATTACTTGCCATTCGTGGAAAATAAACCTTTGTTTTGGCACAATTGTTGCTATAAAGAAGGAAGCAATAATGTAACAAACCTAAAAAGAGCATTTTGACTATGAGTATATTTGGATTGTTTTTGATACCACTAATCATTCTTTTTATCATCATTATAGGGGTAATCGTCACTGTGGTGCGTGGGGTTCTTCGGCTTTTTGGCTTTAGCAACGGACAGACATTTGGTGGTTTTACCCATTCTTCTCGTGAACGTTCTCAGTCAGAACAGCAAACCTCAACTCACCGACATGCTGATCGGATGGATGAGAATTCTTCAAGCTCAAAGAAAAAAGTAATAGGAGATGATGAAGGCGAATATGTGGACTTTGAGGAAATCCGGTAGTATATAAATATAGTAGGGTAGGTATACATCCGATAACATAAAAGCACCTGATGCCGATTCTTTAAAAAATCACATCAGGTGCTTTTGGCTTTTTAATCGTTGGTCAGTCTATTGCCATTCGGGTACGGCTGTGCCTGTAGGATATACCCCAACCAAATTAATCCAATATTTAAGGGCTGAATATCCAGGTACACCATTGCTTGTTGTTTTTCCATATCCCAATGTATAAGGAATATAGACGGTCCAAATGTCGCCAACATGCATGTGTTGCAAGGCTGTGGTCCATCCTACGATCATGCCGGAAACGGAGGATTTGAAGGGAACCGCCCTGTCAGGATTGAAATTCCCTTTGAAAGATTGGTCCAACAATGTTCCATTCATATACCATACCCGATAATTTGTACGGGTTGAATCTGTATAGATAGGAGAAATAGTGCCATTCCCTCGTTCTTCTATGTGACAATAAACATAGTTGTTTACATCCTTTTGGACTGTAAGATCGCTCTCGTCGTCAGCTGGTAATAGGTATGATTTCAGTATCAGCCAATTCCCGTCTGCATTTTTTTCTGCGACTGAGGCTATGGAGTCGATGTACTCGTTGTTGCGTGTTCGCCAGTTATCAAATTCACCGACTTCGGTTGTCTCTTCACAAGCTGTGAAAAAAACTACAGAACAAAACAATGTCAGCCATATCCGAATTCTCTTGTGTGTCATAATTGGTCGTTTTTTAGATCAATGTCTTCAAGAGTGAAGTGATGCTTACTTTGTCTGCAATAATGTTAGTAAGTTGGTCGATAGCTACACGCTCCTGTTCCATCGTGTCGCGGTTACGCAAGGTCACACAATTGTCTTGAAGAGTCTGATGGTCTACAGTGATGCAATAGGGGGTTCCGATGGCATCTTGGCGACGGTAGCGTTTTCCAATAGAATCTTTTTCATCGTATTGGCAATTGAAGTGGAACTTCAGATTGTTGATGATTTCACGTGCTTTTTCTGGAAGACCGTCCTTTTTTACCAAAGGCAATACAGCTAATTTGACTGGTGCCAAGGCTGCTGGTAACTTTAATACAACACGGCTTTCTCCGTTTTCGAGTTTCTCTTCTTGATATGAAGCGCACATTACGCTAAGGAACATACGATCTACACCGATAGATGTTTCAATAACATATGGTACGTAACTTTCATTTAATTCAGGGTCGAAATATTTAATGCTCTTTCCTGAATATTTCTCATGTTGGCTGAGGTCGAAGTTTGTACGGCTGTGTATACCTTCTACTTCTTTAAATCCGAAAGGCATCAGGAATTCGATGTCGGTAGCTGCGTTAGCATAGTGGGCAAGTTTGTCGTGGTCGTGATAACGGTAGTGGTCATCACCGAATCCAAGCGCTTTATGCCATTTCAAACGAGTCTCTTTCCATTGTTTGAACCATTCCAGTTCTGAACCTGGACGTACGAAGAATTGCATCTCCATCTGTTCAAATTCGCGCATGCGGAAAATGAATTGACGGGCAACAATCTCATTGCGGAAGGCTTTTCCGATTTGTGCGATACCGAATTGAACCTTCATACGACCGGATTTCTGTACGTTCATGTAATTTACAAAGATTCCTTGTGCTGTCTCGGGGCGCAAATACACTTTCATCGCTCCATCAGCAGTAGAACCCATCTCTGTAGATAACATAAGGTTGAATTGGCGTACCCCAGTCCAGTTTTTTGTTCCACTGATAGGGCATACAATTTCTTCGTCGAGAATGATTTGGCGGAGTTCTTCCAGGTTGCCGTCATTCAATGCTTTTGCAAAACGTTCGTGAAGAGCATCTCGTTTTGCTTGATATTCCAATACACGGGCATTAGTTGAACGGAATTGGGCTTCGTCAAAAGCTTCACCAAAACGTTTGGCTGCTTTAGCAACCTCTTTGTTTATCTTTTCGTCATATTTTGCCAATTGGTCTTCAATCAAAACATCTGCTCTATAGCGTTTCTTTGAGTCACGGTTGTCAATCAAAGGGTCGTTGAATGCATCCACGTGTCCTGAGGCTTTCCATATTGTCGGGTGCATGAATATCGCAGAATCGATACCTACAATATTCTCGTGGAGCAATACCATACTTTGCCACCAATATTGTTTGATGTTGTTTTTTAACTCTACACCCATCTGGCCGTAATCGTATACGGCGCCCAATCCGTCATAGATGTCGCTTGACGGAAATACAAAACCGTACTCTTTGCAATGAGATACGATTTTCTTAAATACATCTTCTTGTGCCATTATTGATATGATTTTTATGTTTCAAAAAGCATTATTTTGGTAAAGTTCTACCAATTTTGCTGCAAAGTAAGCGATTTTTTTGCAATAAATTCGTATTTTTGCAAGCATACTAATACAGTTTAACTATTTTGAGGTCAAAAAACAGTAAAACTATCGTCCGAAAGAAGTTAGACTTCTAAAAAAACAAATGACATTAACCTTTTCCAAGTATGAGTGACGAAATAGAAGAGATGAATGGTGATATGGTGAATGAGAGTGCTCCTCAAGAGCATTCCGACTATA
Organism: Bacteroidaceae bacterium; assembly: GCA_017472635.1. Classification (GTDB taxonomy): domain Bacteria; phylum Bacteroidota; class Bacteroidia; order Bacteroidales; family Bacteroidaceae; genus Phocaeicola_A. The sequence continues at coordinate 49,017 of JAFUPU010000105.1, read as the reverse complement.
AGCCTGTCAATGCAAAAGAAGACGCAGATGTAAAATACCAGTTGAGTGGCATGTATCAGAATTGGTTTCTTGATTATGCTTCATACGTAATATTGGAACGTGCAGTGCCACATATCAATGACGGTCTTAAACCTGTGCAGCGTCGTATCCTTCATTCCATGAAACGGCTGGATGACGGCAGATACAATAAGGTGGCAAACATCGTGGGACATACCATGCAATTCCATCCTCATGGTGATGCTTCTATTGGTGATGCATTGGTGCAGTTAGGACAGAAAGACCTCCTTGTCGATTGTCAAGGAAACTGGGGTAATATCCTTACGGGAGACAGTGCGGCTGCCCCTCGTTACATCGAAGCACGACTTTCTAAGTTTGCTCTTGACGTTGTGTTCAATCCCAAGACTACGGAATGGAAACTCTCATATGACGGACGTAATAAAGAACCGATAACGTTGCCGGTCAAGTTTCCTCTGTTGTTAGCGCAAGGGGTAGAAGGTATTGCTGTAGGATTGTCTTCTAAAATATTGCCGCACAATTTCTGTGAGTTGTGTGAAGCTGCTGTCTCTTATCTGCATGGCGAGGATTTTTTGTTATGTCCTGATTTTCAAACAGGAGGCTCTATCGATGTGTCAAAGTACAACGATGGTGAAAGGGGAGGTGTTGTTAAAGTACGTGCAAAAATCACAAAACTCGATAATAAGACACTGGTGATATCTGAAATACCATATGGAAAAACCACTTCCAGCCTGATTGAGTCCATCTTGAAGGCTGCAGAGAAGGGGAAAATAAAGATTCGTAAGGTTGATGACAATACTTCAGCGCAAGTAGAGATATTGGTCCACTTGGCACCCGGTGTTTCTTCTGACAAAACCTTGGATGCACTCTATGCCTTTACTGATTGTGAGGTCAGCATCTCTCCCAATTGTTGTGTTATAGACAATCACAAGCCCTATTTCCTTACAGTCAGCGATGTACTGAAAAAATCAGTAGATGGCACAAAAGAACTGATACGGCAAGAACTGGAAATCCGTAAGGGGGAATTATTAGAACAACTCCATTTTGCATCGCTTGAACAAATCTTCATTGAGGAACGCATTTATAAAGACCGTCAGTTTGAGCAGGCACCCGATATGGATGCAGCTTGCCAACATATTGATATGCGGTTGACACCTTACTATCCCAAACTGATACGCGAGGTGACTAAAGATGACATATTGCGTCTGATGGAGATAAAAATGGCGCGTATTTTGAAGTTCAATAAGGATAAGTCAGAAGAGGCCATCAAGCGGATGAACGAAGAAGTCGCACGTATCAACGAAGACTTGGCAAATCTGGTAGAGGTAACAGCTGAATGGTATCGTATGTTGTTGGAAAAATATGGCAAGGAGTATCCTCGTCGTACAGAATTGCGTAACTTCGATACAATTGTTGCCGCTAAAGTGGTTGAGGCCAACGAGAAGTTGTACATCAATCGCGATGAGGGATTTATAGGTACTTCGTTGAAAAAAGATGAGTTTGTAGCCAACTGTTCAGATATTGACGATATCATCCTTTTCTATCGCGATGGAAAGTACAAGATTGTACGTGTCAGTGAAAAGATGTTTGTCGGGAAGAATATCATTTATGTGGGGGTATTTAAGAAAAACGATAAACGCACCATCTATAATGTCGTGTACCGCGATGGAAAAGATGGTTTCCATTTTATCAAACGTTTTGCTGCAACCGGAATGACACGCGATAAGGAATATGACCTTACACAAGGCACTCCGGGCTCGCGCATTGCTTATTTCAGTGCCAATCCAAATGGTGAGGCAGAGATTATAAAGGTGACACTCAAACCTAATCCGCGGATAAAGAAGATTATTTTTGAGAAAGACTTTAGTGACTTGGCAGTCAAGGGACGACAGTCGATGGGTAACATTCTTACTAAGTTTGAAGTACATAAAATAGGATTGAAGCAGCGGGGAGGTTCAACCTTGGGTGGACGCCAAGTCTGGTTTGACTGGGATGTCCAACGGCTCAACTATGATGGGCGTGGTCAATACTTGGGCGAGTTCCATAGTGACGATTTTATTCTGGTAATGTTGGATGACTGCAACTTCTATCTGAGCAGTTTTGATGTCAATAATCACTACGAGACTAATATAAAACTGATAGAGAAGTACAATTCTAATAAAGTATGGACGGCTGTACTCTATGATGCAGATAACAACGGGTATGCCTATCTTAAGCGATTTGTGTTGGATGCTACTGCCAAACGGCAAAATTTCTTGGGTGAGAATCCCGGCAACCGTCTTGTTTTGCTTTCTGCTGAATATTATCCTCGTGTTCAGGTCAATTTTGGTGGCAATGATGCTTTCCGTGAGCCTTTGGTTGTCGATTGCAGTGAATTTGTCGGTGTCAAGAGTACAAAAGCAAAAGGTAAACGGTTGACTACTTTTGAAGTCGATGAAATCATAGAATTGGAACCGCTTCGTTTCCCGACTGAAGAAGAGTTGGCTCCACAGCCGGCACCCGTTGAAGAGCCGGTAAATGAAGACCCCGATGCTGGAAAGTCTGAGAGTGATATCATAGACGAAATTACAGGGCAGATGAAACTTTTCTAAGATGAAAAGCAGAATTGTCTTCTTTGTCTGTATGTGGTTGGTTGGGTTGTTTGCCAGGTCACAAGGAATCTGCGTAGACAGCCTGCAACGGCATCAGTACATTGTCCGTTCGACCTCCTATGGTATAGGTAGCATTCGTTTACTCGATACGTATCTTTCTCCTATGGGGTATGCCGGGAGTCAATTGCACATGGTGCGCGAAAGTACTCGGATGTTGCGTAAAGGAGAAGGACGCATTTCTCGTCAGACGCTGTTTCATGCTTATGTAGCCGGTGCTGAAAACGGAGCAGGCACGGCAAGTGAACTTGCTGGCATGTTGGATTGGAACTACGCTTGGCATTATAATTTCTCGTTAGCCGATGGGAAACTTAGGTTGTTGCTTGGTCCCATGTTACAGTTACATGGCGGATTCATCTACAATACACGCAATTCCAACAATCCGGCACAAGCAAAACTTGGAGTCGATTTGGCGGCATCGGGCATGGCTGTCTACAGAGACAAACTGAAAAGACTGCCCTTCACAATGCGATATCAGTTGGATGTTCCTTTGTTGGGGGTGATGTTTTCCCCTCAGTATCAACAATCATATTATGAAATTTTTTCTTTGGGACACTATGATGGTACGATTGTCCTGACCTCTATACACAATCGTCCGGTGTTGCGGCACTGGTTTACTGTCGATATGGAGTTCCGTCCATTTACGCTGCGTCTTGGATATATGGCTGATATGCAGCAATCTGAAGTGAACGATATCAAGTATCACGCTTATACCCACTCTTTTATGATAGGAGTTGTGAAAAGACTCTATCGTTTGTGAATCTGAAAAAAGTAAGCTTATGAAACATTCAATGCAAGCTTGTACCGTCGGTTGGTTAGCGGTCTTATTCTTCCTTTTGAACTCATGTATTGAAGAAGAGACGTATGACAATACTCCGCAAGGCAATTTTGAGGCATTGTGGCATATCATTGATCGGCAATATTGTTTCTTTGATTATAAGCACGCAGAGTATGGGCTTGATTGGGACGAAGTCTATACACGCTACGAAAGATATATAACTCCCGATATGCCTGTCAAAGGACTGTTTGAGGTGTTGGGGAATATGCTTGCCGAGTTGCGTGACGGGCATGTCAATCTCTATGCTAATTACGATGTTGCACGTTATTGGAAATGGTTTGAAGACTATCCCGCCAATTTCAGTGATAGCATTCAGCGTAACTATTTGGGTACAGATTATAAGATAGCAGGCGGATTGAAGTATACGATACTCGATGATAACTTGGCTTATGTCTATTATGGTGATTTCTCATCGGGTATTAGCGAAGGAAACTTAAGTGATATGCTTCGCGAGTTGGCATTGTGTAATGGCATGATTCTGGATGTGCGCAGCAATGGGGGAGGGTTGCTTACCAATGCTTCAAAGTTGGCATCGCGTTTTACCAACGAGCGGATGTGCACCGGTTATATAACCCATAAGCGGGGCACTGCACATGACGATTTTGCCTCTCCCGAACCTCTCTATATAGAACCTTCCAACTCCATCCGTTGGCAAAAACCGGTAGTTTTGCTCACCAATCGTCGCTCTTATAGTGCCACTAACGATTTTGTCAACACCATGCGCCAGTTTCCCCTTGTTACGGTGATGGGTGACCGGACAGGAGGTGGTTCGGGTATGCCTTATTCTTCTGAACTGCCTTGTGGCTGGAGTGTACGTTTCTCTGCCTGCCCTACGTATGGTCCCGATATGGAACAGTTGGAGTTTGGCATTGACCCGGATGTTCGGGTAGACATGAAAACTGATGATATGGCACGTGGACTTGATACGATTATCGAAGAGGCACGTTTGTGGTTGAATAACCACTAATTAATAACTGTTTGTGTGACGAAACGTGGCATTAGTGAGTTTTCCTCTCTTGAAAATTTGGTTATTCTCAGAAAGTTCGTTATCTTTGCACCCGAATCGTCCAAGAGTCATGCGCCTGTGGTGAAATTGGTAGACACGCCAGACTTAGGATCTGGTGCTTCGCGGCGTGTAGGTTCGAGTCCTATTAGGCGCACTCAATAAAAAGAGGAACTTCGTGTGGAGTTCCTCTTTTTTTATGTTATAGTCTCGTTGCCAATTCTTCTACAACATGTGGATAGTGTTCATGCTCAAGTTTGTGTATGCGGGCAGCCAATGAGTCGGGTGTGTCATTGGGTAACACTTCGCATTGTGCTTGGAAGATGATAGTTCCCTCGTCTAATTTTTCAGATACATGGTGTATGGTGATTCCGCTAACGGTCTCGTTTGCAGCTATTACAGCTTCGTGTACATGATGCCCCCACATGCCTTTCCCGCCATATTTGGGTAATAGCGAAGGGTGAATGTTTACAATGCGTCCTTCATACGCTTTCACTATCGTTTCGGGAATATAACCCAAAAAGCCTGCCAATACAATCAGGTCAATGCCTTCGTTCTCCATCAAAGTTCTTATCTGATTACCTGCAGAGCCGGGTTGCCACTCTTGTTTCCCAATGGTATGACAAGGAATTCCCAGTCTCTTCATGCGTGCGTGCACGCCTGCGTGTTCTTTATTAGATACCATCAGTGTCACTTCTATGTCTTGATGTGTCGCGAAATAGTGTACAAGAGCTTCGGCATTGCTCCCTTCACCCGAGGCCAAAACAGCTATACGGCATTTTTTATCTTTCATTTCCATTTGAATTAGTCAATTGAATATTTCTGCAAAAGTAAGCAAAATTCTTTGTGTACCCAAATCTGTAATAGAGAAAATGTTATAAGGAATGAACTTTGTATTCTTTTGAATCTCTTCCGATTTGCATCTATATGGTTGTACTTCACGATTCTATGTGTGAAAGGAAAGCGCTTTTACGACTTTTCTGTCTCCGTCACTGCTTTCGAAATTAATTGGTTGCTTGACATGCTCGGCTATATCCTTGATATTTTCAAAAATCTCCTGGACATATCTTCGTCTGTTGCAGGACTCAGCCGCATGAGTCCTGCAACAGAACGGTCCAAGTCCTGCCACTTTTCCGACTTTATATACACTTTTTCACATTTCTCTCTCTATCTCTTTCAATATTATGCTGTTTATCAGTCATCAGCAACCATTCCTTTGTGAAATCACGGTTGCCGGCACGTGCCTCTTTTCAAGTTAAAAATAGAGGGAGAATGTATAAAATATAGCTTATCTCTCTATGGAATAAACCATATTTTATAGTTGAAATAGGATGCTTCAAAGACAGCTGCTAAGATAGCGGTACAGTCATTGCCAATCGGAGATGTAGATTATATATTGGTATACGATGACCCATTAGCCTATCGGTATTACGATTGGTTTGACGAAAAGACGGTGAAGCAGATGGAAAAGTCGAAAAAGAGAAAGACTTTGGTAAGTGTATTTGCCTATGACCGTGCAATAAATGTGCCTGGTCATCGCCGTACGTATATCGATGGTTATTCATACGTTGCAGATTGCTATCATCCCCGATACAATCGTGAGATGATGCCAGGTGAGGTGGATTACCGTCGTACCCTATATTGGAATCCAGACCTTCGTCTGGATGAAAAGGGGGAAGCTACTGTGACGTTTTACAACAATAGTGTGTGTGAAAAGATGGTGGTGAGTTGTGAAGGGTGGTAGCTATGGTTTGCTGACCCCTTCGATGAACTGTTCGAGGAAGATGTTTTCGCCATCGTAGACGGCATAAGAGAAACAACTGATCCATTCTCCCAAAATAAGTATGCGGGTTTGCCTTCCGAGCATCAGGTCAAGTTCGATGTGGCGGTGTCCGAAGATGAAATAGTTTATCTCGGGATGGTCTTTCAAGTAATCTTTGGCATACAGGACGAGTCCTTCTCTGTCTTCACCCTGATAAGGAGGCTCTTTGCCATCTATGCGTTTCATGCGGCTATGCTTTGCCCATTCAAGTCCGAAGTCGACACTCCAGCGCGGATGCAGGCAAGAGAACATCTTGCGAAGTATGTTGCTGTGGAATAGTTGCTGCAAGAGTCTGACAGTCCATTTACGGTCGGCATAGTCGAGGCCATCGCCATGGGCAAGGTAGAATATCTTCTCTCCAATCTCGATGGTTTCGGGAGTGCGGTGTATGATGACACCACATTCATCCTCAAGATAGTCGGTACACCATTGGTCGTGGTTGCCGACAAAGAAATGGACTTCCACTCCTCTGTCTGTCAGTTCCGACAATTTCCCCAAAAAGCGGGTATATCCGCGGGGGACAACGGTCTTGAACTCGTACCAGAAGTCAAACATGTCTCCTAACAGATAGACAGCATCCGCTTTATCCTTTATGTTCTCAAGAAAATTGACTAACCGGCGTTCGTGGGTGCGGCGGTGAGGGATGGCTCTCGAACCTAAATGTGCATCAGAGATGAAATAGATGTTCTTGTTCATAAAATGTAGATAGGAGTGTATGTCGGGGTTTTTGAAAGTCGTTTATAGGAATCCCAATTCGAGTTTGGCTTCTTCACTCATCATGTCTTTGTCCCACTCGGGCTCGAACACCAGGTTGATGGTGGCGCTGGAGACAATGTCTATCGATTCGACCTTTTGTCTTACATCCTCCATGATAAAGTCGGCAGCCGGGCAGTTGGGGGCAGTCAATGTCATGTCGATGATGACTTTTCCATCCTCCTCTACGTCTATTTTGTAGATGAGCCCCAAATCGTAGATGTTGACAGGTATCTCTGGGTCGTATACAGTTTTCAGCATCTCAATGATGCGCTCTTCCGTCTGGAATTTTATATCGTTCATAGTTGTTTATGCTTTTTCAGTGTGCAAAGATAGTGTAAGCTGAGCGAAGAACAAAGGAAAAACCTCTTTTTTCGGTGGGGACTTCATTGAATTTTATATCTTTCCTTCATCGGAATAACTGTAATATTCTCCATCGGTGATAATAACGTGGTCAATTAGTTTTATGTTCATGATTTGGCATGATTGTGCCAACCGGTCGGTCAGGTTGTCATCGAAACGGCTGGGACGGATATTGCCGGAAGGGTGGTTGTGACATAAAACGATGGCTGTGGCACGCTTGAGTATGGCTTCGCGCAAAATCAGGCGTATATCTACGGAGGTGTCGGTGATGCCTCCGGTGCTCAACCGTTGGCTGTCAATCACCCTGTTGGCTTGGTTGAGCAATAAAATCCAACTCTCTTCAACGGGAAGGTCGCACATGCGTGGGTGCATCAATGCGTAGATGTCACGTGAAGAACAGATACGCTTTCGTTCTTCGGGTTGTTGTAACGCACGTCTTTTCCCCAGTTCGCATGCAGCTTGTAAAGTTATGGCTTTGGCGGCACCAATCCCTTTGAAACGGCATAACTCTTCTATGGAACGTTTTCCCAACTCGTTCAGGTTGTTGTTGCAATCAGCCAAAATACGCCGCATAAGAGCTACGGCACTTTCATCTGTGTTTCCTGAACCGATGAGTATGGCAAGTAATTCGGCATCAGAGAGTGCTTCGGCACCCCATCTTGTCATTTTTTCGCGTGGGCGGTCTTCTTCAGCCCATTGGTTTATGGATAATCTTTTTTCAGACATACTGTTCTTGGGAGGTTAGAATGTGCAAATGTACGCATTTCTATAGTAGAAAGTATATGATTTTCACTATTTTTAGTGTGAAAAGAATGGAAATGTGCTGTTTCTTTTCTACTTTTGCATGAATTTAACGGAAGAGAGTAAGATGGAAATAGTAACAAATGAGTTGATAGAGCTTTTGGCTGAGTGGGGGATTGACTATGTGAATGTGGGTGTCGTACAGCGTGTCATCACATTCTTGTTGATTGCATTGATCGCCTGGGGGGCTGACTTTGTGTGTAGACATATCGTGCAGCCGGCAGTCAAGGCTGTGGTCAAGAAGACTCATGTGACTTGGGACGACCAGTTGTTGAATGACAAGGTGTTGAATAACATTTGCCATGTAGTGCCATCGTTGGTGGTGTATGTGTTACTGCCTTTTGCACTTTATGACAAACCATTGTGGATGGATTTGCTTGTTAAAATCAGTGAGGTCTATATTATAGCCGTATCATTGCGTCTGGTTTGTAGTTTTATTGACTCTGTCTATCTGATGAATAGTAAGCATGAAACGTTGAAAAACCGTCCGTTAAAGGGGATTTTCGAGATGGCGAAGGTAGTGACTATTTGCATGGGTGTCATCTGGATATTTGCAATCTTGTTGGAGAAATCGTTGTGGGAACTGTTTGTTGGATTGGGTGCTGCTGCCACGGTGTTGATGTTGGTTTTTAAGGATACTATTGTGGGGTTGGTTTCAGGTGTACAACTTTCAGCTAATGATATGGTACGTCCCGGTGATTGGATAACCATGACGAAGTATGGGGCTGACGGTGTGGTGTTGGATGTGACACTGACAACTGTGAAGGTGCGTAACTGGGATAACACGATTGTAACAGTTCCGCCCTATACCTTGGTGAGTGACTCGTTTCAGAATTGGAGAGGTATGCAGGAGAGTGGAGGACGACGTGTCAAGCGGTCGGTAAGTATGGATATGACGAGCGTGCGGTTTTGTACAGAAGAGGAGTTGGCTGGTTATATAGAGGAGGGACTTGTCGCTCCGGATGACAACACGGAAGAGATCACCAATCTTACGGTGTTTCGTAGGTATCTGATGCGTTATTTGCGGAATGAACCGCGGGTGAACACTGAGTTGACCTTGATGGTAAGACAGTTGCAACCCACGGCACAAGGTATTCCTATGGAACTTTATTTCTTTTCGCGCAGCAAGGTGTGGACCGAATATGAAACATTGCAAGCAGATGTCTTTGACTATGTGTTGGCTGTAATACCCCGGTTTAAGTTACGTGTATTCCAAAGTCCTACAGGACTGGATTTGAAAGAGAGCGTATTTACTCAAGAGCAGGAGTGATGTAGGTTATGAGAGACCATGCTCTTCTTTTTTTCTCTTTTTCCACAGTTGCCAACTGTTGACCAAATTTTGCCAAAGTACATAAGAACCCGGACCGAGTGACGAGAGTGGATTGAGATAAGTGTAAGAAAGCCAAATGGCAAAGATGGTATTCTTTTGTCCCAATGCCTGTCCGGCACTGATGCGGTCGTTATAGTGCCCACCGATGTTTTTCCCGATGGCGAATTGGGTAGCACAAGTGATGAGCCCGGCTATACCTATATATAATAAGGTATAGCTGTCGGCTGAACTATGCACTATAGAGCGGATGGTCTGGGCAACTACAATAGCCAATGCTACCGACCATAGATAGAATGCCGCATTACGCATGGAGCAGATGAATTGCAGTAGGCGGGGGCATAAGGCTCTGACGAGAAGGGCAGCCAAGAAAGGGCAGATAAGCAGAGGGAATACCCGTCGGAGAATGACAAAGAAGGCAGACCAGAAAGTGATGCCGGTATGGGGTTCGACCAAGGGGAACACAAGTGGGACGATGATGGCAGCAGTGAGATTGGACAATATGGTATAGGTGGTGAGTGATGAAGCATTGCCTCCTAATTTGGCTGTTATGACAGCTGCAGCCGTGGCGGTGGGACATATGATGCATGCCATGCCGGCTTCTAAAGAGATACGTAATGTGAATGGCATTGTAGGTATGAAATATAGCAGGGCTGCCAATGCAAGACAACAGCCGGTTTGGATAAGGATGAGCCATAGATGCCAACGGCAAGGGAGGAGCTGGCGTAATGGAACCTTGCAGAAGGTGAGGAACAACATGACAAAAATCAGGGTTGGCATAAGATAAGACACTGTTGTTTCAACCCAAGGTTTGAGTGGGGACAATAGGGAGACTTTAGCAAAAAGCAGGTAGATGAACGTACCCATCAACATGGCAAAAGGAAGCGTCCAATCCTTCAGAAACTTTAGCATAATGGAGTAGCTTTAAAACATTGTACAAAGGTAGCTAAAATTGAGGTATGCACAAAATTATTCCAATCTTATTAGTGAAATATTCTTTTGTTCAAGATTGAATATGGATAAAGTTTTGCCTGTATTTTGAGAGATTGTTGCTTGAAAGATTGTCCAAAACATCGGATATTCGGCTCGATAAGGCTGAAAACTTGCGTTTTTCTTTTAGTTTTATTTAAAAATCAGTAATTTTGTAGCCTATTTGGGTAAATATGCGTCTGAGAACAATAGTCATACTAAGTGTCTTTGTTGCTTTTTGGTTGGTGGGGGGGATGACCTCTATGGCTAAAGGCAAAGAGTTTGTTGTTGTGATTGATGCAGGACATGGAGGGCGTGACCCCGGTGCTGTAGGACGTGTTGCGCAAGAAAAAAACATAAATTTGAATGTCGCATTGGCCTTAGGAAATTTGATTTCTGCCAATTGTCCGGATGTGAAAGTATTGTATACACGTAAGAGCGATGTCTTTGTGTCATTGGAACGTCGTGCCCGGATAGCCAACAATGCAAACGCTGATTTGTTTATATCCATACATACCAATGCACTGCCTAAAGGTAAGATTGCCCGTGGAGCAGAAACGTATACCTTGGGTATGGCGCGTGCCGATGATAACTTGGAAGTGGCAAAACGTGAAAACTCGGTAATCCTTGTAGAAGAGAATTACGAAGAACGCTATGCCGGGTTCAATCCCAACTCGGCAGAGAGTTATATAATCTTTGAACTGATGCAGGATAAATACATGGAACAGAGTGTGTCGTTTGCAAAGATGATACAAGGAGAATTCAAAACAACAGCCAAACGGCTTGACAAAGGGGTACATCAAGCAGGCTTTCTAGTATTGCGTGCCACCTCTATGCCTAGTGTGTTGGTAGAATTGGGGTATATTTCAACTCCTGATGAGGAGAAATACCTGAATAGTAAAGCCGGGGTTGCTGCTTTGAGTAAAAGTCTCTATAATGCTTTTGAGGCATATAAAGAGAGGCAGACCGATGTAAAAGATGCATCGCAACCTGTAGTCAGAGAAGACCGACCGAAGCAGGCATCTGCAAAAAAGAATGTGGTGCGCAAAGAGGCTGTACAAGTGCCTGTATTTAAAGTACAGATACTGACGTCTGACAAAAAATTGGCAGTCAAAAGTCCTAAATTGAAAGGGGTAGAAGCAGACTGTTATCAAGAAGGCGGACTCTATAAATACACTTATGGGGAGACTACCGATTATAATAAGATTGTAAAAACAAGGAAGGAGATTGGCGCTAAATTTAAGGATGCTTTCATTGTGGCTTTTTGCAATGGGCAGAAAATGAATGTGCAAGAAGCTATCACTCTCTTTAAAAAGAATAAATAGAAAACGTAATAATAAAGAATAAGGAAAATGAAATTTCTTACGCGAGAAGTTAAGATTGGTTTGACGGGTATTGTTGCAATTGCTGTATTGGTTTATGGAATAAATTTCTTGAAAGGCATTAATATGTTCAAGTCCAATACAAGTTATTATTTTGAATTTGAAAATATCGGGGGGCTGGTAAATTCAAGTCCTGTATATGCTGACGGATTTGGTATCGGTATTGTACGTAATATCGTTTATGACTATGAAAACCCAGGGCATATTGTGGTTGAAGTGGAATTGGACCGTAATATGCAACTTCCTGAAGGAACAACAGCTGAACTGGAAAGCGAGATGTTGGGGACAGTAAAGATGAATCTGCTACTACCACGTATTGTGCAGGCATATTGTCAGCCAGGAGATACATTGAAAGGAAAAGTAAATGCCGGTATTATGGGGACAGCTGCAGGATTGGTTCCTAAAGTGGAGGCTATGTTACCGAAATTAGATTCTATATTAAGTTCGTTGAATTCGCTACTTGCCGATCCTGCTTTGAGCGGAACGATCCGTAATGCCGAACAAATTACCGCAAATCTGCAAGTGACCACCACCCAACTGAATGGATTGTTGAAGAATGATTTGCCTTCTATTACAGGAAATCTGAATACGCTTTCTGCTAATTTTGCCGTCATCAGTGAGAATCTGAAAGGGATTGATTATCAAGCAACGGTAGAACGGGTAAATGTGACTTTAGACAATGTGAAGTCCTTTACTGATAAATTGAACCGGAAGGATAACTCTTTGGGATTGTTGTTAAATGACCCATCTATGTATAATCATTTGGACTCTACAGCAGCCAATGCTGCAGAATTGCTGCGCGATTTGAAGGAAAACCCTAAACGATATGTTCATTTCTCTATTTGGTAAATAAGAGCGTGGTGAGAAGCTACAGAGGTTAGAATAGACTTAGTTGCAAGCATAAGAAACGGTAAGTTTCTAAGAGATAAGGATGAAAGCCTATATTGATATATCAAAGAGCTTTTCATCCTTTTTTTTATGAAGTGCAAAATGATTCTATAGAATTTGTCTAAATAACAAAATTCGAAAAAAAAGAGGTGAGAATGCATCCAAACTCTTCTTTTAATGAGGGAAAAAGAAAAAGAAAAGATAGGCTAATATTTTTAGCAAAAAAACTTTTTTGTTTTAAATGTGCTTGAGAATCAGTGGATTGTTTTTGTGCTATGGTTCTAAATAAAGAGTAAAAAATAGATGGTCGCTAACTGCTTGAACCTAAAATACTTATTGTTTATTTTAAATATGCAAGAAAAAAACGATTTGTTTATATGAAAAAACATTCGCAACTTTGCACCCGTAGAAGTACCACATGTTTTATTGAAAAACGAGTTTAAAGTTAAATTATGACGGACAATAACCACGTAGAACTTTGGGAAAATTGTCTCCTTATTATAAAGGACAATATCGCAGAGGCTACTTATAACACCATCTTTAAATCCATCGTGCCTGTAGGGTTCGATGGGGCAACCTTGACATTGGGGGTGCCCAGTCGCTTTATCTATGAAATCTTAGAGGAACATTATATCGACCTGCTCAGTAAGGTGATTTATCGTGAGTATGGCGAAGGGACAAAACTCGTATATCGCATTCTCGTAGATAAAGAAAACAAGATTACCAATGATGAGGGGAGTGTCGGTAAAGAAGAGGAAAAGGGAAAAAATATAAAAGATGGAAATAAGACTCCTAAAATGGAGGAGTTGGATTCACGTTTGATTCCCCGTTATCGTTTCGACAACTTTATTGAAGGTGTTAGTAATAAACTGACTCGTTCGGCTGGTGAGGCTGTTGCACAGAACCCCGGTCAAGAGGCGTTTAATCCATTCTTTATATATGGTCCGTCAGGAGTGGGTAAAACGCATTTGGCAAATGCCATAGGTGCCCGTGTCAAAGAACTCTATCCCAATAAGCGTGTGCTTTACGTGTCAGCTCATCTCTTTCAAGTGCAATATACTAATGCTGTGCGCGAAAATAAGGTGAATGATTTTATCCATTTCTATCAAACCATAGATGTGTTGATTATTGATGATATTCAAGAGTTTGCGACCTTGACAAAAACTCAGAATACATTCTTCCATATCTTCAATCATCTTCATCAGTTGGGAAAACAATTGATTATGACGTCCGATCGCTCTCCTATGATGTTGCAAGGAATGGAAGACCGAATGCTTACCCGTTTCAAATGGGGGTTGGTAGCTGAAATGGAGAAACCGAATGTGGATCTTCGTAAGAGTATTCTTCGCAAGAAGGTTTATCACGATGGCTTGTCTTTCCCCGATAGGGTGATAGATTATATAGCAGAGAATGTGGATGAGAGTGTGCGTGATTTGGAGGGAGTGGTAAATTCTTTAATGGCACGTTCGGTTGTCTTTAACAGAGATGTGGATATGGATTTGGCTCAGCTTGTAGTGCGTCAAGCAGCACGCATTGTAGAGAATAAGCCCCTTTCAGTTGAAGATATCTTGGAGAAAGTGTGCACTCATTATGGTGTTGACTCGGCTGCGATAGCCAGCAAAACTCGTAAACGTGAAGTGGTACAGGTGCGACAAGTGGCCATGTATTTGGCAAAGAAGTATACGGAAGCATCTTCTTCCAAAATTGGGAAATTGATAGGTAAGCGTGACCATGCAACAGTTCTTCATGCTTGTACGGTTGTTGCTTCACAATTAGATGTGGATAAAAAGTTCAAGGGTGAAGTTGAAGAGTTGGAGGCATCCTTGAGACATTAAGATAGACAACGTTTTAAATAGGTGCGGATTTTACAAACAATTGGTTGACAAGACTGATTGTATGTGAAATCCGCACTTGTTTTTAGGTAAGAAGTATGTAAGTTGGGTGAAAAACAGTGTATGTTTCATACTTTTCTCTCCTCTATTTGATTTTTTTTGTATTTTTGTGCATTAAATATAGAGTCGATTATGAGAAAAAATCTGTTTAGTGTATTGGGTATATTCCTATTTATCCTATTTTTACCAGGTATTTTAGTAGCAAAAACCAAGAAAACAAGACCCGTGGTGTCTGTATCAGACTTGCGGATTGAACAGTTGTCCAATCCTATGGGCATTGATGTAAAGATACCGCGCTTGAGTTGGAAAATAACATCAGACAAGCAGGATGTAATGCAGACTTCTTATCACATTTTGGTAGCATCGTCACCCGATAAGTTGGCTGAAGATAAGGGCGATTTGTGGGATTCAGGAGTCGTGAGTGGCGAAGCTTCAATGTGGATAGCATATGCGGGTAAGGCGCTGAAGAGCAATGACCGTTGCTATTGGAAGGTACGTGTTGAAACTACAGTGGGCAAATCTGCTTGGAGTGAAACGGCAACGTGGACAATGGGATTGTTGGGAGAAACGGCCTGGCGTGGACGTTGGATTGGTTGGGATGCCCCGATGGAAGGGGATGTAGAAACAATGTCCAGTCGATTGAGTGCCCGTTATCTACGAAAAGAGTTCAATGTAGAGAGACCGGTGAAGAGAGCTACATTGCATATTATCGGATTGGGACTATACGAAGCTTACATCAATGGACAAAAAATAGGCGGAGACCAAGTCCTGGTACCGGCTCCTACAGATTATAGGCGCACTGTACTCTATAATACTTATGATGTGACAGCTGAGTTACAGCAAGATGCGAATGCTGTAGGAGTAGTGTTGGGGAATGGTCGTTTCTATACCATGTGTCAAAACTATAAGACCTATAAAATTGCCAATTTTGGATATCCCAAATTGCGAATGAACCTGATTGTTGAATATGAAGGAGGCGGCAAGGATGTGATTGTCAGTGATGAGACATGGAAACTGACAGGAGACGGACCTATCCGTTCAAATAATGAATATGATGGTGAAGAGTATGACGCACGGAAAGAATTAGGAGATTGGACGAAGCCCGGGTATGATGATTCGGCATGGAACAAGGTACAGCGTGTAGGAATACCGACTGGTACTCCGCGGGCAATGATGACTCCTCCGATGCGTGTGATGGATATAATCACCCCCATATCTTTAAAGCCGTTGGGTGAAAAATATGTGTTGGATATGGGATTGAACATGACCGGTTGGGTGCGCATGAAAGTACGTGGAAATAGTGGAGATACCATTCGCTTGCGTTTTGCTGAGAGGTTGAATGATGATGGCACATTGTATACCGCCAATTTGCGTGATGCCCGTCAGACAGATGTGTATATCTGCAACGGAAAAGAAGAATCGGAAGGACGTACATGGGCACCTTGTTTTGTTACACATGGATTCCGTTATGTCGAGGTGGAAGGACTCGATAATGCTTCGCTTGCAGATTTTGTGGGCGAGTTCGTTTGCGACGATATGCCGACAAATGGAGCTTTTACTTGTAGCAGCGATGTGTTGAACGGGGTCTATAAGGCAGCTTATTGGGGAATAAGAGGCAATTATAAGGGTATGCCAGTCGATTGTCCTCAGCGTAATGAACGTATGCCTTGGTTGGGCGATCGTACCCGAGGGGCATTGGGCGAAAGCTATATCTTTGGTAATGAGCGGCTCTATTCCAAATGGATGGATGATATTCGCGAGGCACAACGTGAAGATGGTTGTATACCTGATGTAGCTCCTGCATTTTGGTATTATTATACCGATGATATGACATGGCCTGCAGCGTTTGTCCTCATCAGTGACATGCTCTACACACAATATGGAAATATGCGTCCTATTGAAGTAAACTATCCGGCGATGAAACGTTGGATGCTACACATGAAAGATACCTATACCGACCGGGATGGTCTGGTGACAAAAGACAAATATGCCGATTGGTGTCTTCCTCCCGAGAAATTGCACATGATTCATAGTCAGGACCCTGCGCGTAAGACGAGCGGGGCGTTGATATCTTCTGCCTATTATATAAAGATGTTGCAAATGATGCAGCGTTTTGCCGGCTTGTTGGGGTATGATGCTGATTGCAAACAGTGGAAAGCATGGGAAACTGATATGAAAGAGGCTTTCAACAAACGTTTCTTGAAGGTGAAGAAAGGAACTTCCCCACGTCCTGAGCATTATCTTTATCCCGATAGTATCTTCTATGATAACAATACCGCTACAGCCAATCTGTTGCCTTTGGCTTTTGACATTGTACCCGAAGAATATCAGATGGATGTTACCCGCAATATGGTAGCTCGTATGACATTGCCCGAGAAAGGATTTACCATGCCTCGTAAAGCTTTCATCAAAAGTGGAGTGATCGGAATCAGTTGGTTGATGACTGAACTGACCCGCCGTGGAAGAGGTGATGTGGCATATTCGTTAGCTACGCAAGATGAATATCCTTCATGGGGATATATGGTGAGCCAGGGCGCCACAACCATTTGGGAATTGTGGAACGGAGACAAAGCAGATCCTGCAATGAACAGTGGTAACCATGTAATGTTGTTGGGTGATTTGATAACATGGTGCTATGCCCATGCCGGGGGTATCAGTAGCAGTGACAAACCGGGTGAAACCGGATATAAACGTATTGTTTTACGTCCGGACTTCTCAGTGCCTGATCTCGACCATGTAGATTGTTCTTACGAAACCCCTTATGGAAAAGTCGGCAGTCGTTGGAAAAAAACTCTCATGAAACTCGATTGGGAAGTAGAGATTCCGTGTAATACTCGTGCTGAGGTTCATTTCCCCGATGGAACCGTGA
Organism: Bacteroidaceae bacterium; assembly: GCA_017472635.1. Classification (GTDB taxonomy): domain Bacteria; phylum Bacteroidota; class Bacteroidia; order Bacteroidales; family Bacteroidaceae; genus Phocaeicola_A. The sequence goes on along the minus strand of JAFUPU010000105.1, from coordinate 31,447 downwards.
AGGAATTGGGTTCAGGTAAATACCAATTCTCTGTACCTTTGAAAAACAAGTTGCCAGGAGTGGTGGAAGAGTCTTATCTTTATGAATACGCCTCATTCCCTCAATGCCACAGTGCTACAATAGAAGAAAACTCCAAGGGAGATTTGGTTGCAGCCTTCTTCGGCGGAACTAAAGAGCGTCATCCGGATGTGTGTATCTATGTTTGCTACAAGAAAAAGGGAGAGACCAGTTGGAGCGCACCCCAACTGGTGGCGGACGGAGTCTTTAATGAAGTAAACCGGAAAGCGTTCAGTCAACAAGATATAGCAGACGGACTCGAACGTAAGGCTTGTTGGAACCCGGTGCTTTATCAAGTGCCGGGAGGCGAGTTGCTGCTGTTCTATAAGATAGGTTCGTCTGTAGCTGACTGGACAGGATGGGTTATCCGTTCGAAGAATGGAGGACGTACCTGGAGCAAACCTGAAGCATTGCCCGAAGGATTCTTAGGACCTATCAAAAATAAGCCTGTCATGGTAGAAGGTGGACGGATAATCTCACCGTCAAGTACCGAGGTCGGAGGTTGGAAACTGCATTTTGAACTCTCTGATGATGGCGGAAAGACTTGGCGCATGGTTGGTCCTATTCCTGCAGACATGGCATTGCGCTCGCAATACATCCGTCCGGATGGATTATCCGGTGATTCAACCAAGTTGGAACCTTTGGTGACTATCCAACCGGCTATCTTGAAACTGGCAGATGGCAGATTGCAGGCATTGGCACGTACACGCAATGGATTCATGGCAACGACGTACAGTGAAGACAATGGGGAAACTTGGAGTCAGGTCACTTTGATGAAAAACTTGCCCCAGAATAATTCGGGAGTCGATGCCGTTACCTTGGCTGACGGACGTCATTGGTTGATATATAACAACTTCTTTACTATCCCCAGTACAGAGAAGGGGTGGCGTACTCCGTTGGATATAGCCCAGTCTCCCGATGGACAGAACTGGCAACATATCCTTTGTATTGAGGACGCCCCCATCGGTCAGTACTCTTATCCTTCTATTATACAAAGCAGCGATGGGATGATTCATGCCATCTATACTTGGCGTCGCGAACGTGTCAAATACATGAAGATTGACCCGCAGGTCTTTAAATAGTAAAGCGTTATGAGAAGTTCCTTTCTTGTCGGGATGCTGTGCATGACTCTCTCTCTCTCAGCACAGTATCCTACCATCCCCGATTCAGTAAAAGAGCGGGCAGCCCGTGAAGAGGCTGTATGGGATAAATTGGATGAGCAAGCGTGGAAGCGTGCATTCCCTGTTGTGGCAGAGCAGCATCGTCAAGGACGCCCCTACTGTCCGTGGGCTTCTGTACCCGAAGAGTTGCAACAAGCTTCCATTCCCGCTTTTCCCGGAGCAGAAGGGGGAGGGGCTTATACCCCCGGTGGACGTGGAGGGCGTGTCTATGTGGTCACTTCATTAGCCGATGAGGGTCCGGGAACTTTTCGTGAAGCTTGCGAAGCAGGAGGTGCCCGCATCATTGTTTTCAATGTGGCGGGTGTCATTCACCTGACACGTCCTGTGACTATACGGGCTCCTTATGTGACCATTGCCGGACAGACGGCACCCGGGGACGGAGTCTGTATCACCGGGGCTTCGGTACACATCGACACCCACGATGTCATCATCCGTTATATGCGTTTCCGTCGTGGAGCAACAGATGTTGCATGGCGCGACGATGCGTTGGGAGGCAATGCTGTCGGCAACATCATTATAGACCATTGCTCCTGCTCGTGGGGCTTGGATGAAAACCTCTCTCTCTATCGCCATATCTATGACCGCAAGCCGGGGTGGGGGGGCATGAAACTGCCTTCAGTCAATGTGACAATACAAAACTCCATCTCATCTGAGGCGCTGGATACCTACAATCATGCCTTTGGTTCTACTATCGGTGGTCATAATACACTCTTTGCACGCAATCTTTTTGCCTGCAATATCTCGCGTAACTGCTCGGTGGGGATGGATGGCGACTTTAACTTTGTCAACAATGTCATCTTCAACTGGTGGAATCGGACCATCGATGGCGGAGACCACCGCAGCCGTTACAACATCATTGCCAACTATTACAAGCCGGGTCCGGTTACTCCCAAGGACAAACCTATCGCTTATCGAATCATCAAGCCTGAGTCAGGGCGTGATGAGGCTTCGCGCCATTTATATGGGAAAGTATATGCAGCAGGTAATGTCACTGAGGGATATCCCAAGGTTACAGCTGATAACTGGGCTGGAGGTGTACAGCTGCCTTCAGAGGTGGATGCGGCTCTCGTCCGTGTAGACGCACCGATGCCTATGCCGGCTGCAACCCTGATGTCGGCACCTGAAGCTTACCAATACGTGCTTGACCATGTGGGGGCTACTTTGCCCAAGCGCGATGCCGTCGATGTCCGTATTGTCAAGAGTGTCCGTACCGGTGAGGTCTGTTGGTCGCCCGATGCCTCCCGCTATAGCGAGAAGTCACCTTACATTACCCGCCGTCTGCCTGCCGACTCTTACAAGCAAGGCATCATCACCGACCCCCGTCAGGTTGGCGGCCTTCCTCTATACGTAGGAACTCCTTATCAAGACAGTGATTCCGATGGAATGCCCGACTCATGGGAAACACTTCGTGGACTCAATCCCCAAGATGCCTCTGACTCATCTTCCGATTCTGATGGAAATGGATATACGGCTATCGAAGAGTTCCTCAATGAAGGGTGTGAATGATTGAAAGGTACAAAATAAATCGAGTAGGAAGAATGACGCTTCATTTTCTTCCTACTCGATTCTTTTTCTATTAAATAATATAATCTCAGGCTTATCTGATTATCTTATATACCTGATTACCGCAATGTACGATATAGATATTGCCTGCCTGATTGTCGAATGCTATGCAACCATTGGCGGGAACAGTCTGGCGGCATAGTTGCATACCGGTAAGGTTGAATACGGTCACAGTCTCACCGGCTGTCAATCCGCTTATGCCATCGTTGGTCAGTTGCGGGGCGATGGCTTTTCCAACCAACGTCTCTTCTATTGCAGACGGACCGAATCCTTCATAAGGCAAAATCTGTTCGAATGCGTTTGTCCAAGTGGTGTCAGCCTTGTAGGCTTCGACGCTTTCAGGACGGACATAAAGGATTCCTAATTTGGCGCTTCCATCAGAATTTCCATTGTACGTGAACATTCTTCCACCATTGGCTATAGGGTCTTGATTAGCACAGAAAACTACAATCTCTTGTGGTGTCTGATAGTGGAAGCGGACGGCAGAATTTCATGAAAGTTTCCTAGGTTTTCATTCAAAAGACAACACAACGTTTCCTCTTTTTATTTAACTCGTATGTAGCAAATCCGCTGATTTGTATTTTCCCTTTAGGGATTTCCAATTGCAAAGTTACTCAAAATCTGACTCTTCGCAAAATATTTGTCCGGTTAAAAGTCTATGTTTATCATTTAATTCTGCTATAGATTCTTTTTTATCCTACCTATTTCTAAAAATCTCCAGGACTCAGGTGCTGTGAGTCCTAGGACCGGGCGCGATAAGTCCTGGAGATTTTGTCGTGAGTCCTGGGATAAAATTGAGGGATGCAACATTCGTTAACAAATGGCGCGCAGATTATATGCTGCTGCCTCTGTAATACATTGTTTTGTAGATGATTACAGAGGCAGAGCGGACGGGGAGAAAACTTGCGGGGTTAGATTATGGTTGTACCTCAAGGGTAGAACCGGCACTGTTGGCATTGTATTCGGGTGCATAGGCACACTGTATGGTGGCTATGCCTGTCTGGTAAGTACCCGGTCGGTCGATGTAGTAAGTCGACTCGAGGGTGAAAGTGCCTTTTGGCAGGTGGTCTATATAGTAGTGGGTGGCAGCATCTTTTGTCACTTGGTAATATCCGATGCCATTGTAGTGGTAGGCTGACAGCGTGTTTGTCGGTTCGGTGCAAGCAGCCCGTTCCTCTTTTATCTGTATGAAGTCCATATCCCGGTCAGCCCGGATGATAAGGCGAGAGGTCACTTTGTCTCCACGCTTCAGGGGCGTGTCGGCAGTGACAGGTTTCCATGTGATGAGTTCTCCTGCTCTTACTTCGACCAACCATTGCCGTTCGATGGAGAGAGGACGCTGATAGAACGTTTCGGGTGACGTGGATAGTCGGGTGGAGTTGTTGACATGCGCTGTCTTTTCGAGGTATTGTGCGTAGACGGCTCCCCATGAGATGCCCTCTTCGGGCTTGTCGATGATGAGTTTGCGTGGCAACCTCTTCAGTTCGGCTTTTGTATAGGTGCGTTTGAAGTAACCGAGACCTTGGGTGACATCTTGAGGCGAAGCGGGGCTGACTTTGCGCTTGTCAAGTTTCAAAGAGACGAGTTCTTTCTCTTTCATCAGGTCCGGGTTTTGGATAAGCAGTGCATAGATGGCATCTGCCGTGTTCATTGAGGTACCCCAGTCTTGCACCTGCTTCTGCATCAGCAACCATTGTTTCATCTCTTCAGCAGGTAGCGGGTCGTATGGACGTATGGTCGACAGTGCCTCGATGACCGCCACTTGGTTTGTTAGTTGCTTGTTTCTCCAGCCAACAGTCGCTTTGGGTGTGTCGAAATAGCGTCCGAGTGCTGCTTGACAGACGGTATATTCCATGACAGAGCGTAGCATGGCTTCGGCTTCCTCTTTTCTTCCTTGCTTGTTGAGGATGATGGCTGCCCGTGCTTTGCCATAGATGTCCAGCTTGCCGATTAATGCCGGTAGTTGGTGGACGATGGTCTGTAGCAGCGTGTCGGGATGCCCGATTGTCGGGTGTATCGCCCCGATGTAGAGGTATTGCAGCAGGAGGTTTGAGGGTTGCAGCAGGCTATCACCCTTTTCCTTTTCACCCTTTTCCCGCCGTTGGTACTCGTTGAGGCACTCTTTCTCCAAGTATCGGTATGCCTTCTTCAAGGTCTGTTGGTCTCTGGCTGAAAGTCCGTTGGGGGTCAAATGGGCGATGCGTGCCATCATCTCGGCTATTTGGGTGGTGATGAACCGGTTTTCGTTCATGCCTTGACACCAGCTCCAACCTCCTTGAGGGGTCTGTAGCTTGAGTAACTTTTCCATGTATTCTTCCTTCTTGGCGGTCAGGTTGTTCAGGTTGAAGAGCAGGGCAATCCGTTGCCTCCTCTCTGCTTCGTTTTCCGCTTCGGCTATCCAGGGTGTCTCTTCCAGCAAGAGGGTTTTTAGCTCCTCGTCTTTCTGCAGTTCGCTCCACAGGGTTTGGGGTTGCAGCCCGTTTGCCTTCCAACTCTCAAACACCGTCTGTATGCGTGGTTGCGATTGCAAGAGGTGTTCTGCCAGTGAGAGGGCATACCAGGCAGCGGCTTGGTTGTAGGCGGTCTCTTGGATATTGTCAGCAAGGGTCGGTATGGCCTGTACGGCAATCCATGCCGGATTGGTGGTAAACTCGATGGTCAGTATCTGCTCCGATGCTGTCCGGCTATGGTTGTTGAACAGGTGGTTGAGCGCATGTTCGCTTTTCCCCTTTTGGGTCAGCGTGATAGGGATGCTTTCGGTTATCCACGATCCGGCTCCGAGTAGTGGCAGGTAGTGTTGCTCTCCGTCGCTGTAATCACCCCCTTCTGCAACGATGCGGCAGATGGCAACTGACACGTCTGCATCGGAAAGGGTGAGTTGGAAAGAGAGGGTCGACGTTGCATCAGCCGCAGCCTGGAAGTCTGTTTCGTCGTGTGCCAATAGCTCTTCGGTTGTCGGATGCAACAGCTCTATACGGGCTTTCCCCTTGATGATTTCATCGGTGAGATTGGTAAGGGTTGCACTGATGACCGTTTTGTCTCCCATGCGGACAAAGCGCGGCAGGTTGGGGGTAAGCATAAACTCCTTTTGTGCAACGATGTTTTGCGTAAGGCTGTTGTAGTCCATTTGCTTGGAGTGTGCAAAGGCTCTGAACTGCCAGGTTGTCAAGTTCTCAGGCAGGGTGAATGCTATCTTCACTTCGCCTCGCTTGTCAGTCTGCAGGTGTGGATAGAAGAATGCTGTCTCGGTCAGGTTCTTACGCAGGGCAAGTTGGGATGTGTTGCTTTTGTCGGTTGGGGCTGATGGGGTTACGTCGCCTCTGTCTCTCTCCTCTGCATAGGTTGCCGCATCGGTTATCTCCTCTTCAAAAACAACTTCGGTGGCAGCGTCAGCCCTGCTTTCGGTGGCTGCACTTTTCATCAGCATGGTGTTGTTCATCCTTGTTCCGGCAACCCAAGTCCGTGGTGCTCTGAAGTCGGTGAAGATGGAAGCAAAGTTGGCATACCTCCAAAGGGGGGGGACTTTTTCCTTCTGATAGTCGAAAGGGACTGAAAGATAATAGAACGAGCGGTTTGTGTAGATGTTATTCCATACCCAGGCTGCCGGAATGAATGTCCTGAAAGTGTAGTTCCAACTCTCCCATCCACGACGGTGAGGGGTGAGGGTGTTCAAGGCAGCATCATACATACATGCCAGCAATTCTGCATCAGCAGCAGTACTGTCGGGGTGTTGTACATGCAGGGTCCACTCTTCTTTTGCACCGGGAGTCAGCTTGTCGCGGAATGTCTTCCATTTCAGCTTCAGCTTTTTATCGGGTTTGGGCAGGGTAATGGAGCAGTTCTCTTCATAGGCAATACCCTCTTTGACATAGCGTATCCTTATCCATAATCCTTTTTGATATTCGGGCTTATAGTCGAAAGCGAAGGTCTGTAGGGTGTCTGACAAGGTGAATGCCCGGTTCTCAATGGCCTTCTCTTCGGTATAGACCTCCATTCTCACATGCAACTCTTTGTGGTTGGTGCCTATCTGCAAGAGGGCGGGGCGTTTGTCTGCTTCAAAGGTAGGGTCGAGTAGTTTGAACCAGTTTTCTTCACCTGCAGGTATCTTTGTCATCTCTCGTGCATAGAGGGTAAAGGTGAAATCGTCTTTGATGGAGTCGGTGGAATGTTCTTCAGCCACTGCATATCTTAACTTGTATTGGGCATTGGGTAGCTCCTCAAGTACCTTCAAGGTAACCGCTTGGTTTGAGGGAGCATTCCCGCTTGCAACGATGACACCTTCTCTTTCTATCTGATAAAAGACCGTTGCAGCATAAGGTTGGTTTGACAGGTTGGTGACATTGAATTTCAACGACTGGTTGTCAGCCCCCTTCTCCCAATAGTGTGGCATGTCTGCCCGAATCTGTAGGGGAGTGCTGCTGAGCGTGAACGAGGTGTGTGCCTCGTGAGTCTCACCGGCTGACGAGGTGATGGTAGCTTGTATGTTGTAGTCATTCCGCCAGTATCCCAACTTTTTGTCTGTATGGGTGGCTGCTAAAGGAATTTCGAGGGTGAAGTTCCCGTTTTCGTCGGTTGTGGTCTCACCGGTGATGGTGTGATGTCTTCCGTGTCCGGGATAGTCTCCCGGATATTTGAAGTAACCTTGGTGCCACCTGTTTATATAATACTTCACGGTGGCATGGGCGACGGACACGGCTGTAAATGTTTTGGCTTCGCCGGTCAGGCGGAGTGTGTCACCTGCTTTGTAGGCTGTCTCTATGTTATGGAATAGTGCTTGAAAGGTGGGTATTTTATACTCTTCAACCTGAAAATAGAGGAATTGGTTCTTCCCGCTCTCCAGGTCGTGTGCAACAATGTGACAGTACCCATTCAGCGTTTTGGGTAGCTGAAAACTGGTGGAGAGCGAACCGAATTGGTTGGTGGTGAGCTGCTGTTCACTTATGCTCTTCCCGTGTGCATCGTACAATTTCAACCGGATGTTTTTATCTCTTCTTACCTCGGTAGAATAGTTTTCGCCCTCTTTAAAAGTAATGACTTTAAGCCAGAGCGTTTGACCGGGCCGATAGAGGTGTCGGTCGCCCATTAGGAGCAGTTCGACCTCGTTTTCTAAGTGTCCCTTTATGTTGTGTAGGGATATTGGGAGAGGTGTCTTCTTGTAGAGCATGATGTCCTCTTTGTTGGTAAAGGCACGCAAGTATTCCTTTCGTTGGTTGTTTTTTACTACAACGCGTCCTTGCCGGTCGGTCTTGAAGATTGCCTTTGGGTTGGAGTGGCCATTGCCGTACTCCTGATTGGCAAATTGGATGAAAGCGCCTTCTACCGGCAATCCGCTTTGATTGTCCATGACGATGTATTCCCACTCGTCGTGGTTGAGTGGCTTGCATTCAAGGCGTAGGGTAGATAGGGTGAAAAAGGGAGTGCGTTTTGAAACCGCTTTTCCGCTTCTGGCTTCAATCAGGTAGTGTCCGATGGCAGGCAGGCGGAGATACAAGGTGGTGTCACGAAGTTGCAGACTCGGGTCGGGTTGGAGCCTGAATAGCTGTTTCATAGCCGGTTTGCTATGCGCTCTCAGCCACTCGGAGTTGTTCTTGTATTTGCTGATAGAGTCGAGGGGAGCCTCTATGCGGAACATTTTTATGGTGAATTGGTTGAGATTCTTGTGGGTGACGGTGATTGCTACCGTATCTTCCGGATAGCAGAGACGTTCTGTGCAGGAGATGTCCAGCTCGGGATTCAGCAGCTTCTGTTTCATGTTCTTTAATAAAAAGATATCTCCGGTGATGGGGCGTCGTTGCCCCTTTTTCTTTCGTTCGATGGTAGCTTCCTTTTGCAGGGCAAGTGCCTCTTCTACCACTTTCAGCTGTTCGGCATAGCGTCTTTCTTGATTTAGAAGCTTGGCTATTTCATGGTAGATGGTGTATACGACATCGCTTTGTGCGTAGGTCTGTTTGTATTTGTTCAGTATCTGCAGGTATTCGGCATTTTTCTCTGCATCTTTAGTAATGATAGCCAGCCGGTTGATTTCGGTCAGCAACCAGGCATCCCGGTGTGCCGGTTTGTCGAGGACCTTCAGCATGCGTCGGAATATCTCCATCGTATGTGGGGGAGCATCAAATGCGGACAAGGTGTCCGGTGTCTCATTCATGAACGTTTCATAGTCAAGCGGATAGTCCCATGTTGATTGTTTGTGAAAAGATAGTAGCAGGGGGGACAACTCTTTTATTCCGAAAATCGCCCTTCGCCCGATGAGGTGCATCAGGCTGTTCTTAAAGAACAATTTGCTCCACCATCCATTGTAGGCTATGTCGCAGGTTTTCTCTAAGTCATAGTCTTGCAACGTTTCCAAGTGTTGGGTGGAGGTCAGGTAGTGCTCGAATGCACGTTCATAATACATGCCATTTCCCCATTCATTCACCACCTCGGGTCGGATAGGTTCTGCTGCCTGTTGCATATACCCCCGTTGGGCTGCACGGTGGTAGATACCGCCTAACACAGAGTGGACCACTGCGGCATCGGCAGGTGACAGGTTGGGTTGGGAAGCCCACGCCTCCAGTTTGGGCAAATCTACAAAGAAACTGTCGGGCGACAGTTGGTTGCGATGGTACATGCAGAAGAGTGAGGCGCGCAACATCTGTACGGTATCTTGCCTGCTTTCAGCCATCCGGAATATCTCTTGTGCCGTCTGTATGGCAGATTGGGGCAGATCTTGCTTTTGCCATTCATTGTAGGCTTTATCCCACAGTGCTTTGTATTCTTTTTGAGCAACAATAGGGGATACGAGGGCAAAGAGAAAGAAGAAAAACACGGTGCGGAATGTAGGAACGTGTTGCATAAACTATTGATTTTGTTGGTTTAATGAAACAAAACTATAGATAAAAACCATTTCGTCCAAAAGAAAGAGATGAAGAGTTAGCGAAGTTGACTATTATTAACAATTATGGTAGGAATTTAATCTTTGTTGTGCCTGTTTTGACGATTGTGACTTAACGAAAAAACGGTCTGCAGGAACACGTCCCACAGACCGAAAAAATAAAAAAATGAAAACAGTGTATACTTGTTGTTAAATGCTCAACTCGTTCAATACATTCACCAGTTCCCGTTTGATGGGTTTGTCGTTTTTAATAGCTTTGGTGAAAGGTACATAGACAATCTCGTCGTGTTCGATACCAATCATGACGTTGCGTTGTCCTTCAAGCAATGCATCAATGCTTGCAGCCCCCATGCGGCTGGCTATAATACGGTCGTGAGCTGTTGGGCGTCCTCCCCGCTGAAGGTGTCCTAAGATGGATACGCGTACATCGTATTGTGGATATTCATTCTTGACACGTTCGGCAAGCGCCATGGCGCCACCGGTGATGTCGCTCTCTGCAACCAATACGATGCTGCTGCTTTTTGATTTTCTGAAGCCATTTTTGATGAATTCGGCAAGTTGGTCAACCTCGGTACTGAACTCAGGGATGATGGCAGCCTCGGCTCCGGCTGCGATGGCTCCATTCAGTGCCAGAAAACCGGCATCACGTCCCATCACCTCTACAAAAAAGAGGCGTTCGTGCGAGGTGGCTGTGTCGCGGATCTTGTCGACTGCATCCAAAATGGTGTTTAGGGCTGTATCATATCCGATGGTGGTGTCTGTTCCATAAAGGTCATTGTCGATGGTGCCGGGAAGTCCGATGCAGGGAATATCATATTCTTGTGCAAAGATGCGGGCACCGGTCAGCGAACCGTCGCCACCGATGATGATGAGGGCGTCAATCTCCTCTTTCTTCATGTTTTCGTAGGCTAAAGCACGTCCCTCCGGAGTTGTGAACTCTTTGCAACGGGCTGTCTTTAGGATGGTTCCTCCTTGATGGATGATGTTGCTGACATGTTGGGTCTTGAACTCAATAATCTCACCGGTGACTAACCCTTTATATCCCCGGTAAATGCCCTTGACGCGTAGTCCGTTGTAGATGGCTGAACGGGTGACTGCTCGAATCGCTGCGTTCATGCCCGGGGCATCTCCTCCTGAGGTGAGGATTCCTATACATTTTATGGTTGCCATAATCTTCTTACCTTAAAAGTTTGCGCTGTAAAGCGGTCTGCAAAATTATAAATTTTATTGTTTTTTTTCTGTTAAACAATTCAGAAAAGATGTTTAACTCTCGTCAATTGGGCAATCTTTGCTACTTTTGGAACGATTTTGATAGTCTGTGATGGCTTGCTTGCAGTCTTCCATCAGCCATTTGGGTGTAGAGGTCGCTCCACAGATGCCAATGGTTTCAACACCTTTGAGCAGGTTGAAGTCTATTTCGCTGGCTGCATCTATCAGATGGGAGTTGGGGTTGACCTTGCAACATTCGTTGAAAAGTATTTTGCCATTAGAACTCTTTTTGCCACTGACGAAAAAGATAAGGTCATGTGAGGTGGCAAACTTTCGTATGTTGGGCATGCGGTTCGCTACTTGTCGGCAGATAGTGTCGTAATATTCAAATGTGGCATCCAGGGAGAGATGGGTGCGGATGTATTCCACTATCTGCCAAAATTCGTCCAACGATTTGGTTGTTTGCGAATAGAGGCGGATATCTTGACTGAAGTCGAGCCTGGCAGCCTCTTGTAAGTTTTCTATTACGATGGCTTCTCCATTGGTCTGTCCTACCAATCCCAACACTTCAGCATGTCCGTTTTTGCCATAGATTACAATCTGTTTGTCCTTCTTCTCCGTTTGTGCATACTCTTGTTTGATGCGTTTCTGCAGTTGCAGTACTACGGGGCAGGTTGCGTCTATGATTTCGATGTTGTTGCGTCGTGCCGTTTCATAAGTGGCAGGAGGTTCGCCATGTGCCCGGAGTAAAACTTTTACGTCATGCAGTTGCTTGAACTCTTCGTGGTTGATTGTAATCAGCCCCAACGCTTTCAAGCGTTCACACTCTTTTCCATTGTGTACGATGTCGCCCAAACAATAGAGCGGAGTACCTTTCTTGAGTTCCTCTTCAGCTTTCCTTATGGCAGTGGTTACTCCAAAACAGAAACCCGACGTGTCGTCAATCTCTATCTTTATCATGCTTGTATCGCTTTGCGGTATTGTTCGGCGAGCCATTGTTTCTGCTCGTCGATGGTGAGGTGGCTGTTGTCTAACAATAAAGCATCATCAGCCCGACGTAAAGGGCTTACCTCACGGGTCTGGTCTATATGGTCCCGCTCTTTCACATTGGCAAGAATCTCTTCGTAGTCGGCAGTTTCTCCTTTCTCTTGTAACTCTTTGTACCGGCGTTCGGCACGCACTTCAGGCGAAGCAGTGACGAATATCTTCAGCTCTGCATTCGGAAATACCGTTGTTCCAATGTCTCGTCCATCCATCACTATGCCCTTGTCGGCACCCATTGCTTGTTGTTGCTCGACTAAAGCAGCTCTTACGAAGTCAATAGCGGCAATGATGCTTACGCGTGATGATACTTCCATTGTGCGAATTCGCTCTTCTACGTCTTTCCCGTTCAACTGAGTGCGCGGACGTCGGGTCTCGGGGTCAAGCGTAAAAGTGATTTGGATGTTTTTAATCTCCTCTCTCAACTGTGCGGTGTTTACCTCCTTACCGTTGAACAGTCCGTTTTCGATGCAATACAATGTTACAGCGCGGTACATGGCTCCACTGTCTATGTAGATATATCCAATCTCACGTGCCAAATCTTTTGCCATAGTACTTTTGCCGCATGAGGCAAACCCATCGATGGCTATCGTAATCTTTTTCATAATGCTGAGTTATATATATAAATAAGGTATAGTTCTGCTGAGTTGTCAGTGTGTGATAACATCGGGATGGTTACAGCCTGATTCCAAAATTGAAGACCAGCGAAGAGGCGGCTGTATGGTAGTTGGCATAAGCAACTCCTAACTTGATGCGTTTCAGGTTGAGCCCTCCACCTAATGAGAAACCGGTCCATTTGCTTCCACCGTCCACCTTAAGTTCTGTAGCGCGTTTGCAGTTGTAACCGGCAGCCAGATAGAAAGTGTTGCTTGGTACAACCTCTACACCGAAAACCAGGTGGTTAAGCAATAAGTCTCCAAAATTGAGTTCTTTTCCTTCGGGATTGAAATAAGATGACTCCCAGTGAATCAGGTCGTTCAATGTTACCGTCAGTCGGATAGGGGCATGTGCCAATCGTTTGGTGAATCCGAGTTGCATGTTGGCTGGCAATTTTTCGTGGCGGTCATTGAATGTCTTTATTTGTCCTCCCAAATTCATCAGCGTCAAAGATGCCGAGAAGTCTGACTCTTCATGGAAATAGTTGACACCCAAGTCCACCCCGATTGCCCACGAACTGTATGTGGCATAGTTTCCATGAATCAACTTGGCTGTCACTCCTCCGCTCCAACGGTCGCTCAGGCAGTAGTTATATACTCCCATCAAAGCCAAATCGTTGGCTGATATCTCGCCCAATTCGTTGTTGCTTGCGTCGGTTTCTATCATGTCGCCATAATCCATATATTGTACTCCGACAGCCCAAGCCGACCGCTCTCCAAACATGCGCGAAAAACCGGCGCTTCCCACTTTACTCCCCTCTATATACGAGGTATAACTCAGACTGAGGGTCTTGTCTGAAACATTGGCAAGCAATGCCGGATTGTGGAAAGCTAATGTAAGGTCGTCTTCTATAGAGGTGATATGGTCGCCTCCCAACGCTGTCGCACGTGCAGAATAGGGAAGCTTTAGAAAGTTAAAAACCGTGGTGCCGTCTTGTCCGAATCCAATCTGACAACATAACAGCAAAACAAATATAGTGCAGTATTTTTTCATTGATTTCTTAAATTCTTGCCAAAGATAATTAAATTTAAAATAACTGGTAAGCTTTGATTCATTAAACTCTCTCTAATTGCTCATTTTTTATTGAAAAGAACGTCTTTTTCCCCTTTTTAGGGTGCACAAAGGATTAAAAAAATAAAAAAAATGCCCTTTCTGAAAAAAAAGATGGAAAGATGTGAACGTAAATGAAAAATATGTGCTACATTTGCCCTGACGTAGAAAAACTACACCCGTTTTAGACGAAAAGAAAAACAAAAATAATAGATTAAACGTATGGAAATTAAGAAATCGCCTACCGCCGATCTTGAAGGCAAAAAAACCACGGGACTACTCGTTGGTTATGTGTTGGTATTGGCCGTAATGTTCATCGCTTTTGAGTGGACAAAGGTCGAGAAAGAAGAGACTGGAGAGATTATTGAAGCTCCCATGGTGACATTCGAAGAGGAAATCATTCCTATTACGCTGCAGGAGAAACCTGTTGCTCCGGCTCCTGTAGAGGCAAAGCCTATTGCAGAAGTTATCGAAATTGTAGAGGATGACGCTCAAATCGAAGAAACAATCATTGCTTCTACTGATGATACCGGTCCTCAGATTGAAATCAAGGATATTGATAACGTTGTTGTAGAAGAGCCGAAAGAAGAAGAGGTGTTCATGGTAGTAGAAAAGATGCCTGAATTCCCTGGTGGTATGGGTGAATTGATGAAGTGGTTGAGCAAAAATATCAAATATCCTGCAATTGCCCAGGAAAACGGAGTACAAGGACGTGTGGTTGTTCAGTTTGTGGTTAACAAAGACGGTTCTATCGTAGATCCTCAAGTAATCAAGAGTGTTGACCCCTATTTGGACAAAGAAGCCCTTCGTGTGGTAAAGGCGATGCCTAAATGGTCTCCGGGTGAACAACGTGGAAAACCGGTACGTGTAAAGTATACGCTGCCTGTTATGTTCCGCTTGCAGTAATAAACAGACCTAATGACTTTTTTATAAGAATATAAATAATGTAAGGAGAGACTGCTTGATTCAGGCAGTCTCTTTTTTTAATTAAAACCTCTTTGAAATGAATGATATGTATATTTCATCCCAATTGTTGGAAAAGGTCAATGACTATATAGCCCGTATGGATTATATGCGTCCACCGGTTGGACTTTATGCACCTATTGAGTACGTACTCTCTTTAGGTGGAAAACGTATCCGTCCTATGTTGCTGCTGATGGCATATAATATATATAAGGATAGTATAGATAAGGCACTCTCTTCGGCTGTTGCCATTGAAACCTATCACAATTATACGCTTTTGCATGACGACTTGATGGATAAGGCGGCTATGCGTCGTGGAAAGCCGACAGTGCATATCAAGTGGGATGACAATACGGCAATCTTGTCGGGCGATACCATGTTGGTGTTGGCTTATAAACTGATGGGACAATGTGAAAGTTCATGCTTGGCAACCGTGATGAATCTTTTCAGTGAGACGGCACTTGAGATTGGTGAGGGACAACAATTCGATATGGAGTTTGAGACCCGGATGGATGTGTCGGAGGAAGAGTATATCGAAATGATACGGCTGAAGACATCGGTGCTGTTGGCGGCTTCGTTAAAGATTGGGGCTTTGTTGGCAGGTGCTCCGGATGAAGATGCAGCACGGTTGTATGACTATGGTATCCGCATAGGATTGGCATTCCAATTACAAGACGATTATTTGGATGTCTATGGAGATCCGGCTCTCTTTGGCAAAAAGGTAGGAGGAGATATCCTTTGCAATAAGAAAACTTATATGCTGATCAATGCATTGCAACGTGCCGATGAGGCTCAACATACCGAATTGGTACGCTGGATAGAAGCTGTCGAGTATAAGCCGGAAGAGAAGGTTGCAGCTGTTACCCGACTTTATGACCAGATAGGGATAAAGGAACTTTGTCATCAAAAGATAGAGAGCTATTTCAAATCGGCTGATGAATGTTTGGCACAAGTCAATGTTCCGGAAGCACGCAAGGCTGTCCTGAGAGAGTTCGTCTCTTCGCTTGTTGAACGAAAAGTCTGATTTTGTGGAAAAGATTATCGATACCCATTCCCATCTGTTTGAACCTGAGTTCGCCGACGACCTTCCGGAGGTGATTGCAAGGGCGGTTGATGCCGGGGTTTCTCATATCTGCTTGCCGAATATTGATGCCTCTTCGATAGAAGCTATGCTGCAAGTGTGTGCCGACTATCCGACGCTTTGCTATCCGATGATAGGACTCCATCCAACCTCTGTGAAAGAGGACTGTCGGCAGGAACTGGAAGAGATACATCGCTGGCTCAGTGAACCGAATCATCCTTTTATTGCGATAGGAGAGGTTGGGCTGGACCTTTATTGGGATAGAACCTATCAGAAAGAGCAGGTTGAAGCATTCAGACAACAGATTGAATGGGCAATAACCTACAAGTTGCCGCTGGTCATACATAGTCGCGATGCTTTTGAACTGCTTTATTCCGTATTGTCAGATTATCGTAACTCCTCTTTGCGTGGCGTGTTTCATAGTTTTACGGGGAATGAAGAGGAGGCGAGAAAACTTCTTACATTCGATGGCTTTATGTTAGGGGTCAATGGAGTGCTTACATTTAAGAAGTCACCCCTCCCCCAGTCGTTGCTTTCTGTCCCCTTAGAACGGGTGGTGTTGGAGACCGATTCTCCCTACCTTGCACCTGTTCCTAATAGAGGTAAACGGAATGAGACTTCTTACATAAGGTATACGTTGTCGCGTTTGGCAGAAGTTTATCATGCCAATGAAGATGAAGTGGCATTAATAACCTCAAAAAATGCAATTGAAGTGTTTAATTTGAGGGAAAAAGTGGTTGAATGATTTAAAATATATTAATTTTGGGCTTTTCTGAAAATTTAATTGGCAGAAATGGTGGGTAAGACGAATAAAAAGAATACATTTGTAGCTGAAAACGTGGCTTGCCATCGTCCGCAGTGTGAAAATTGTTCAATTTTTGGGCTGTTTTGGACATGAGGAGAGATGCTCGAGTGGTTGAAGAGGCACGCCTGGAAAGCGTGTATACGTCAAAAGCGTATCGGGGGTTCGAATCCCCCTCTCTCCGCATGGGAGATGAACGCGAAGATGTAAAGTGAAACAACGATAAACAAAGAAAATAGAGAGAAATAAACAATAATAATAATTAATTTAATCTTAAAAAATTAGACGCACAATGAAAAAGTTAGTTGCATTTTTTGCAGTGATGGGAATGTTGACCTTTGGTCTTACCCAGTCAGTAATGGCTCAGGAAGAAGCTGCCGCTTCTACTGAAGTTGTAGATTCAGCCGCAGTTGATTCTGCTGCTGTAGAAGAAGTTGCTGTAGCAGAAGAACCTGCTGTAGTTGAAGAAGAACAAACTAGTCTCCATAAGGAGTTGAAGACAAAGTTTATCGAGGGTGATGCTGGATTCATGTCTTTGGTAGCAATCGCTTTGGTTATTGGTTTGGCATTCTGTATCGAGCGTATCATTTATTTGAGCTTGGCAGAAGTTAATACAAAGAAATTGATGGCTAAGGTTGAAGAGGCTTTGGCTAAAGGTGATGTAGAGGGTGCTAAGACTGTATGTCGCAATACTCGTGGTCCTGTTGCTTCAATTTGCTATCAAGGTTTGATGCGTATTGATGAAGGTCTTGACGTTGTTGAGCGCTCTGTTGTATCTTATGGTGGTGTTCAAGCTGGTTACCTTGAAAAGGGCTGCTCTTGGATTACCCTGTTAATCGCCATGGCTCCTTCACTCGGATTCTTGGGTACTGTAATCGGTATGGTGCAGGCATTTGACGCTATCGAGGCTGCAGGTGATATCTCTCCGACCGTAGTTGCTGCAGGTATGAAGGTGGCTTTGATTACTACCATCTTCGGTATCGTAGTTGCTTTGGTTCTCCAAGTATTCTATAACTATATTCTTTCTAAGATTGAGGCTTTGACAAGTGATATGGAAGATTCTTCTATCACATTGCTCGACCTCATTATGAAGTACAACCTGAAAAAATAAGAACCCGATTAATTTAGTATAAAATGGTAAAAGCACATAAAATATCATTTTACGTATTTCTCACTCTGATTATTGCTACTTTGGTGGTCTTTGGACTTTTCTTCGGAGTAGGATATGATAATGTGGAGGGTAAATACGTGGCTCCTGAACATACAGAGACTTTGCTCCTGTTTATGTATTTTATGACAGCAGTTTGTATTTTGGTTGCTGTAATCGGAGCTATTATGAATGTAGTATCTTCTTTCGGAGGTCCGAAGGGTGTAAGTACGACTGGTGTACCTGATAAGGCTATTTCAATTGTTTCTGTTTCAATCTTGGTTGTTACTATGATTGTTTCATGGGCAATGGCTTCTGATGCTGTTTTGACTTTGCCTAATGGTAACGAGTTTGCAGATGCTACTTTGTTGAAGATTACTGATATGTTTATCTATGCAATCTATGCTCTGTTGGCAATTGCTACAGTAGGTTTGATTGTGAACTTGTCAGGTGTGTTCAAGAAATAATTCAAGAACCAATTTAATTAGTATAAACTAATATGGGAAAGAAAAAAAGATCAGTTCCGGAACTGAACTCAAGTTCTACTGCTGATATCTCGTTTATCTTGCTGATCTTCTTCCTTACCACCACCTCTATGGACACTGATAAGGGTTTGGCACGTCGTTTGCCGCCTCCACCCGAAGAACACCAAGAGATGGATGAAACTAAGGTGAAGCAACGCAACGTACTTCAGGTTCGTATCAACGCCATGGATGAATTGATGATTGGTGGTGACTATGCTGAAGTAAGCGAGATTCGTGAGAGAGCGAAAGAGTTCATCGATAATCCGAATAACTTGGCAACTTTGCCCGATAAGGTAGCTAAAGAGATTGATTTGTTTGGTACAGTATACATTACAGACAAGCATGTGATTTCTCTTCAGAGTGACCGCGGCACAAGTTACAAGAAGTATTTCGAAGTACAAAACGAATTGGTGGCTGCATACAATGAGTTGAGAGACGAGTTGGCTAAGAGAAAGTTCGGAAAGTCTTTCTTGGATTGCAGCGAAGAAGAGAACTTGGCTATTCGTACGTACTATCCGATGAAGATTTCAGAGGCAGAACCTAAAAACTACGCAAATAGATAATAGTTATGAGTAAATTCGGAAAAGGAGATAAAAAGGAAATGCCGGCGTTGAATACGTCATCATTGCCTGACTTGATTTTCACCATCCTGTTCTTCTTCATGATTGTTACGACTATGCGTGAAGTTACTTTGATGGTTGAATTTACAGTACCTCGCGGTACTGAGTTGGAGAAGATGACCAAGAAGTCTTTGATCTCATACATCTATGTAGGTAAACCTACCAAGGAGTTGAGAGGTAAGATGGGTTCTGGTACTCAAATCCAGTTGAATGATAAATTCGCTTCGCTTGCTGAGGTGCAGGATTACGTATACCAAGAGCGTGAAGCTATGAAAGAGTCTGATAAGCCTTTCATGAAAGTTTCTCTTAAGGTAGATGAAAATACGCAGATGGGTATTGTAACCGATATCAAGCAAGAACTTCGTAAGAGTTGGGCTTTGAATATTAACTATTCGGCAAATTCTCGCGATTAAGTTAAGTGAATAACCTTATAGCGAATAGAGGGGTGTGTTTGGAGCATGTCCCTCTATTTTTTTGCCTTTATTTAAACGGTTTGATTGCTTGTTTGCCTAATTGCCGGTTTTTATTTACCTTTGCGCTAAAATCAGAAAGAAGTTATGGGACATCATCAATTAGACGAGTTAGACGAACAGATATTACGCTTGGTGGCAGATAATGCGCGTATCCCTTTTTTGGAAGTGGCGCGTGCCTGCAATGTTTCGGGTGCTGCTATCCATCAACGGATTCAGAAACTGACAAACTTGGGAATACTCAAGGGGTCGGAGTATGTGATTGACCCCGAGTCGGTAGGATATGAGACGTGTGCTTATGTAGGTCTTTATTTGAAAGACCCTTCTCAATTTGATGAAGTGACTGAGGCGTTGCGTCAGATACCTGAAGTAGTGGAGTGCCACTATACGACCGGAGCATTTGATATGTTCATCAAGATCTATGCTCGTAACAATCATCACCTGTTGACAATCATTCACGACAGGTTGCAGCCATTAGGCTTGGCGCGTTCTGAAACCATTATTTCGTTTCGTGAGGCAATCAAACGCCAACTGCCTATCCAAGGATTGCTTGACAGGTAGAATTGCCCTGGAAACTGATAAGTTAAAAATCCAAGGAATTTGTTCGGTTAACGGCGTATGTAATCGATGAAAGTGTAAGGGTAGCGGTGCTTCTCGTCTGCAGGGTGCGTTTCTCTCTTTTCTTCTTTCCAACTTTGTGGGTCGATGTTCGGGAAGAATGTGTCTGCTTGTGCAGGTGTATCCTCTGTTAAGGTGATGAGCAAGCGGTCGGCAAGGGGGAATGCCTGTTCGTATACAGTGGCTCCTCCAATGATGTATACCTCCTCGTCGGGGCGGCACTGTTGCAGTGCCTCGTTTAGCGATTGGTAACATTCGGCTCCGGGGAAGTTCGCATCCTGTTGGCGTGAAAGTACAATATTCCGTCGGTTGGGCAGTGCTCCCTTGGGAAGCGATTCGAAAGTCTTTCTGCCCATAATGATGGTATTGCCTGTTGTCAACTCCCTGAACCGTTTCATGTCGTTGGGCAGCCAATACAGCAACTTGTTTTGATATCCAATGGCACCATTCTGTGCTATATTCACGATGATTGCTATCATTTGCTCTCTTACTTTTTAGGGTGGTTATACTGCAACGACACCTTTGATGTGTGGATGCGGGTCGTAATCTTCCAGTTGGAAATCGTCGAATTTGAAATCGAATATATCCTTTACGTCGGGGTTGATGCGCATGGTTGGCAGGTGACGTGGTTCGCGTGTCAATTGCAGTTTCACTTGGTCGATGTGGTTTGAATAGATATGTGCATCTCCCAACGTATGTATGAAATCACCCGCTTTCAGTCCGGTAACCTGTGCCATCATCATCAGCAACAAAGCATAAGAGGCGATGTTAAAGGGGACTCCCAAAAATGAGTCAGCGCTCCGTTGGTACATTTGCAGGCTCAGTCTGCCGTTGGCGACATAAAATTGGAAAAACATATGGCAGGGCGGCAGGTTCATGTTGTCCAAATCTGCTACGTTCCAAGCGTTGACAATGATGCGTCGCGAATCCGGATTGTTTTTGATGGTCTCTACTGCTTCTTTGATTTGGTCTATATGTCCGCCTTTGTAGTCAGGCCAAGATCTCCACTGGTATCCATAAATATGTCCCAGGTCTCCATTCTCGTCAGCCCATTCGTTCCAGATACGCACTCCGTTCTCTTGCAGGTATTTTACGTTGGTGTCGCCTTGCAAAAACCATAACAGTTCGTGGATGATGGATTTCAGGTGCAGCTTCTTTGTTGTAAGCAGTGGGAATCCTTCTTCCAGGTTGAATCGCATCTGATGACCGAATACGCTGATGGTGCCGGTGCCGGTGCGATCTTCTTTCTTTGTGCCCTCTGTGAGGATACGATTAAGCAAGTCGAGGTATTGTTTCATTGTATATATTCTTATTATGGTTGATTTGTTTCCGCAAAGGTACACTTTTTTCGGATGATTCTGCGTATCTTTGCAGGTAAATTAAGAAACAAGTGAAAACTTTTGGTCTATGGGAGTAGAATTGCCGGCAGCATTTGCCGAATATACAGCTGCCTTGTTGGGCAATGAGGAGTATGAACGCTTGGTTGAGGCACTTGCCGGAGAGCCTCCAGTCAGTGTGCGTGTCAACCCAGCCAAGTGGCGGTTGCCGGAGTCTCATGCTTTTGAGGCTGTACCCTGGTCTGCATGGGGAGTCTATTTGCCGTGTCGTCCTTCGTTCACCTTTGATCCGCTGTTTCATGCCGGGGCTTACTATGTTCAAGAAGCCTCTTCCATGTTTGTCGAACAGGTTATTCGTGCCTATGTGAAGCAGCCTTGCGTTGCCTTGGATTTGTGTGCGGCTCCGGGGGGTAAGTCTACGTTGATGCGTACTCTGTTGCCTGAAGGCAGTCTGTTGGTCTCTAATGAGGTCATTCGTACACGGGCACAAGTGTTGGCTGAGAATATGATTAAGTGGGGGCATCCGGAGGTGGTTGTCACCAACAATGATCCATCAGACTTTGGTGCGTTGCCCCATCTGTTTGACTTGGTGCTTGCCGATGTCCCCTGTTCGGGTGAGGGCATGTTTCGTAAGGATGAAGAGGCTGTCGGTGAGTGGAGTGCAGCCAATGTGGAGGTTTGTTGGCAACGTCAGCGTCGCATTGTGGAGGATATATGGAGAAGCCTGAAGCCCGGTGGGTTGTTCGTATACAGTACCTGTACCTATAATGCCTATGAGAACGAAGAGAATGTGCGTTGGATACAACAGCATTTCGGAGCCGAGGTCTTGCCCGTTCCTGTGCAGGATGGGTGGGGAGTGCAAACCGACTTGACCCAAAGCACTTCCTCTCTGCCGGTCTGTCATTTCATTCCGTCTCACACCAAGGGAGAGGGTTTCTTCTTGGCACTCTTGCGTAAACCGGCAGCAGGCAAAGGACCTGTGGCTTTTGAGGAGGAAAGTGTGATAGCGTCAGTCTCGTCTAAGGATCGCAAAAAGCAGAAGCAGACAAAAGGTGGAAAGATATCTCCCGTCCCTCAAGGAGTGGAGCGGTGGCTCTGTCGTCCTGAGGAGGTGCAATTGGAGGTGCATGGTGAGCACTTGGTGGCTTTCCCGAAGCGTAGCAATGCATTGTATGAGGGGCTGCGTGAACGGTTGAGGGTTTTGCATGCCGGCATTCTGTTGGCAGAGCAGAAAGGACGTGACTGGATACCTCATCATGCGTTGGCAATGAGTACTTGCGTTAATAAAGAGGCGTTTGCAGTGGCAGAACTCTCGTTGGCAGATGCACTTGCCTATCTTCGCCGCGAAGCGGTGGTGCTTCCTGCCACGCTTCCTAAAGGGATTGTCATGCTGACTTATCGCCGACTGCCTATCGGTTTTGCGAAGAACATAGGCAATCGGGCAAACAACCTTTATCCGCAAGAGTGGCGCATACGCAGCAGTCATATGCCGGAGGGCGATTTGCTTTGGTGGGAGTGACCTTATAAAGGATATAGAACGACCAACGGGCTATGGGGTGTTGATTCAAACCCATAGCCCGTTGGTCGTTTTAGGAACAGCTGTATTTTTCTTACATGAATCCCTGTCTCTTCAACACTTGTAGTAATGCCGAAGACATGGCTTCGTTAGCCTCTTTCGTATAACGGATGTCGGTGAAGATTTGCGCCAGCGTCTCTTTTTGGTTGATTTCTACAAAATGTTTGTTTTCGGGTAATGCCTCTTTAGGGCAATAGTGGCGGTCTATATCCTCAGGGATGTAGTCGTGATAAGTTTCGGTATGTATGAAAGCCTCCAAGGGAAGACGGTCGGTCTGGGCAGGAGATTCGTCGGGGTATCCTACGGTGATTGTGGCTATAGGCACAACCAGCTGTGGCAGGTTTAATGTTTCGATGATTTCTCCGGCATTGTAGATGGTTGTACCCAAGTAACATATGCCCAATCCCTTCTCTTCTGCCAAGTTGCAGAAATTCTGGGTAAGCAGCAATACGTCGCTGGCTGCATTCATGAATGAGAGGAAGTTGTTGTAGCCAGGTTTTGCCTTCCTGCATTCACACCAACGGGTTGTACGATTAAAATCGGCACAGAACGTAAGCACTACAGGGGCACCCTTCACCATGGGTTGGTTGAAGTGGGCAGGTGCCAGCTTCTCTTTCATACCGGGGTCGCGTGTGATTACTACACTGTAGAGTTGCAGGTTGCCCATCGTTGAGGCGCGTGCAGCTGTCTCTAACAACTCATTCAGCAGTTCGGGTGCAATTTCTTGCCGGGTATATTTGCGGATGCTCCGCCGGTTTTTGATTGTCTCCATATATAAGCTATATATAATATATTAAATAGGTATAAAACAATTGTTCACAAACGATGGTCCGTTCTTTTTCTGCAAAAATACAATAAAGATTTCAACTGTGGTAGTTTTGAATGCAAAAATTTCTGTTTTTCTTCTTTTTGTTTTGTGATTTTTAGTGGTTGGTTTTCTTTTTGGAAAACAATTGTGTTTGCTTTATTTTGCAACTAACTGATATACAGGGTATGTTTGTTTTAAAATGGAAAACTTTATGGGTTGTTGAAAACTTCTTGCTTGAAAATTTGGTAGACTCGAAAAACATGTGTAGCTTTGCAGCCGTAATTAACTTTATCGGTTCAATCAGACAGTGGACTTCTACAAAACAACTGTGATAATTGAATTGCAACAAGTATAATACTGAATAAAGAACACACAACGTGGAAAAGAAAACATTTACCTACGATGAAGCATTCGAAGCCTCTTTGAACTATTTCAATGGTGACGAACTGGCAGCCCGTGTTTGGGTGAACAAGTATGCGGTGAAAGATTCTTTCGGTAACATCTATGAGAAATCACCGGAAGACATGCATTGGCGTATAGCTAATGAAGTGGCGCGTATTGAATCGAAATACGCAAATCCTCTGACTCCCCAGGAACTTTTTGATTTGATGGATCATTTCAAATACATTGTTCCTCAAGGCAGTCCTATGACCGGTATCGGCAATGATTTTCAGATAGCATCGCTTTCAAACTGCTTTGTAATCGGTATGGATGGCAGTGCAGACTCTTATGGAGCCATCATCCGCATGGATGAAGAGCAGGTACAGCTGATGAAACGACGGGGTGGAGTAGGACACGACCTCTCACACATTCGTCCGAAAGGTTCACCAGTGAAGAATTCGGCATTGACCTCAACCGGACTGGTTCCTTTCATGGAGCGTTACTCCAATTCAACCCGCGAGGTGGCACAAGATGGCAGACGTGGTGCTTTGATGCTCAGTGTGTCAATCAAGCATCCCGACTCAGAAGCCTTTATCGATGCCAAGATGACCGAGGGGAAAGTTACCGGCGCCAATGTATCAGTCAAGCTGGATGACGAGTTTATGCAAGCCGCTGTTGATGGTGTGCCCTATATGCAGCAATATCCCGTCTATTCGGCAAATCCGTTGGTGCAGAAAGAGGTAGATGCTTCCAAACTGTGGCGTAAGATTGTACACAATGCCTGGAAATCGGCTGAACCCGGTGTGCTCTTCTGGGATACCATCATCCGCGAGTCTGTACCCGACTGCTATGCCGACTTGGGCTATCGCACTGTCAGCACCAACCCGTGTGGTGAAATTCCACTTTGTCCTTATGACTCTTGTCGTCTGTTGGCTATCAACCTCTACTCTTATGTGGTCAACCCTTTCACCAAGGATGCTTATTTCGATTTTGACCTGTTCAAAAAGCATGTGGGACTGGCACAACGCATCATGGACGACATCATCGACCTTGAGCTTGAGAAGATTGAGCGTATCATGGATAAAATCAAGTCTGACCCTGAAAGCAACGAAGTGAAGGGTTCAGAGTTCCATTTGTGGCAAAAGATATATGAGAAGAGCGGACAAGGTCGCCGTACCGGTGTGGGCATCACTGCCGAGGGAGATATGATTGCAGCTATGGGATTGCGCTATGGTACGCAAGAGGCTACCGACTTCTCCGTAAAGGTGCATCAGACCATTGCTGTCGAAGCATACCGCTCATCGGTAAATATGGCTAAAGAGCGTGGAGCTTTCGCTATCTATGATACTGAACGCGAGAAGAACAACCCGTTCGTAAACCGCATCCGGGAGGTAGAACCGGCTCTCTATGAAGAGATGAAGAAGTATGGTCGTCGGAACATAGCCTGTCTTACCATTGCTCCGACCGGTACCACCAGCCTGATGACTCAGACAACCTCCGGTATCGAACCCGTGTTCATGCCCGTATACAAGCGCCGTCGTAAGGTTAACCCCAACGACCCGGAGGTGCATGTTGACCTCTATGATGAGACGGGCGATGCCTTTGAAGAGTACATCGTATACCACCACAAGTTCCTCGAATGGATGCGCATTAATAACTATGATACCACCAAGCGCTACACCCAAGAAGAGATTGACGAGCTGGTTGCCAAGTCACCCTATTATAAAGCAACCTCCAACGATGTGGATTGGCTGATGAAGGTGCGCATGCAGGGAGCAATCCAAAAGTGGGTAGACCACTCTATCAGCGTGACCATCAACTTGCCTAACGATGTGGATGAGGAGTTGGTAAACCGCCTCTATGTCGAAGCATGGCGTAGTGGTTGCAAGGGATGTACAGTCTATCGCGATGGCTCGCGTGCAGGAGTGCTGGTCTCTTTGAAACCCGAAAAGAAAGATGCACCATTGCCTTGCAAGCCGCCTACAGTGACAGAGGTTCGTCCCGCTGTATTGGAGTGCGATGTGGTACGTTTCCAAAACAACAAAGAGAAGTGGGTGGCATTTGTCGGACTGTTGGACGGATACCCCTACGAAATCTTTACCGGTCTGCAGGATGACGAAGAGGGTATATCACTGCCCAAATCAGTTACCCGAGGCCGTATCATCAAGACTGCCGACGAGAATGGCGTGAAGCGTTACGACTTCCAGTTTGAGAACAAGCGTGGTTACAAGACTACGGTGGAAGGACTCTCTGAGAAGTTCAACAAAGAGTATTGGAACTATGCCAAACTCATCTCGGGCGTATTGCGTTACCGTATGCCTATCGAGCAGGTTATCAAGTTGGTAGGCTCACTCCAGTTGGATAGTGAGAGCATCAACACCTGGAAGAATGGTGTAGAGCGTGCCTTGAAGAAGTATGTGCAGGATGGCACTGAGGCAAAGGGGCAAATCTGTCCCAACTGTGGTGAGACCCTCGTCTATCAAGAAGGTTGCCTCATTTGCAAAAACTGTGGAACCTCACGCTGCGGATAAACTGAAATCTACTATACAATAAAGTGAGAGCGCGCTGCAAGTGGTATGGCGATACCCAACTTGCAGCGCGTATTTCTTAATGCCTATTTCTCTCCTTTAAAAACCTCCGTTAATCAATGTTTGTTTTTTCTTTTTCTCTTGATAAGTTGAATATCATCCATAAACCTCCATTCCTCCAACTGTTTTTGGGAGAAAAACAAGAGACCTGCTGTAGAACATGTTTTTACCTCTTCACCACCCTGTATCCGTTGCAATATTGGTGTGTATGCGTTCACAGCTTTATAGGTTTTCCCACGCAAAACGCCTAATTGTTAAGAAGTGTATACGGCAAGAAAAAAGTGGCAGGACTTGGAGCGTTCTGTTGCAGGACCCAGTCTCGCCAGTTGCAGGACTCACGAGGCTGAGTCCTGCAACCTGTGAAGCTATGTCCTGGAGATTTTTGAAAATATCGAGGACTTACTTTAATGGCACGCGGATTCAGCGGATGAACGCGGATTATATTTTTTCAAACTCCTCAACCTTTCAACCCCTAAATCGTGCGAAGCGCTACCAGCCCAAAACCGCCTTTGGTGAGATTTTTCAAGAAGGGTTCTTGAAGGCATTCTCCTCCCTTTCCATTACGTTCCAAAAACTCTGGACACTTACTGAAAAAAGTATCAAGGGGAACTGAAAAAAGTGTCCAGTGTAAATCGAAAAACACTGGATACTTTTTTCACTAACTGTCCAGCGTTTTTTGAATAAACCTGGAGGGTTAATTTTTAGTTTTTCTAAGATGTAAAACTTTCGGAAATAAGAGGAGCAAAGGTGAAGGTTCAAAAGGAAAGGTGAAAGATATTAAGGAGAAGAGTGTTTCTTTATTTGTAACTAATTAATTGGACCTTACTCAAACAGGAAGTACCTCAGCTTCATCCCTTCGGTGCTCCCGCGGGTGGTGAAGGTGATGAATGGCAGATGGGGATGCCCGGCATACAGGCAAAGGAGGAGCTGATCATGTAGAAGTCCTCACCCACGCGGATGATGTCCGTGTCGGGATAGTCGCCTCGGATGATGGGGTTGGTGAATGTGCCGTCGCCATTGTCCGACGACAGCAGGTCGGTGCCGTTTGGTTGCGCCTGTCCCGACAAGGTTGCCGTCAGCATGGCGCAGAGGATAAATCTTTTCATGTCTGATATTGTTTTGTTTTTGGGCGCAAAAATAGTATATTCCTCTTAAAAGGTGTGTTTTCCTATAAAAAATCACGCTAAAAAGGTGCGTTTTCCTGTTTTCTCGTTCAAGCTCTCGTCGGGAAATGGTAGTTTGGTTCACGTTTGTCACTTCTGTTTCGTCATGTAGTTCATATAATCCTTCAGGTCAGGATTTCCTTGCGTGAATTCATACTCGTTGTTGCGGTATTCGTCGCCTGTGCGGTTGCTGTTGTTTATTTAATATAACTTAGCATTCTTCATTTAAGAGGAATAAGTTGGCGATTAGCAGGTAAAAAGGATGATATAGAAAAAAACAATTCGATTTTATACTTTTCAGTGCTATTCTGTATTTTTTTTTATTATTCATATTTAAAATTCACAATTAAATCGTACCTTTGTCCCGTCAATGCATGTGGTGTCATGCAGCGACAACTGACATTGTGGGAAAATCATAGCGTTTGCTATTATTCTATATCACTTCTGAAACTTAGGACCTTTCAAGTATGTATGATAAGAATAAGATGGCAGATGCCTGCGTATAGCGCAGGTTCATCTTGTTTCTTTATACATACGGGTATCCTAAGACCTCAGAAGTGAAGGACATAAAAGATGTGCTTGCGCTTTTTTTTATGTTCGAGGGATTAGGATACAGTTTCACTATTTTGTTTCTTCACCTGTCTATGAAAAGAAGAATGTAATAACCAATAAAAACAAAGGAACAAATGACGAGAAGATTTTTAGCGACCCTATTATGCTTGTTTTTCCTTTGCACATACGGATATGCGCAGAGGGGGTTACAGTCAGTGGGTATGAATGTGAGTTACAATGATGACTTCAGTCGCAACAAAGGATTTGGTATAGGAGTGAAATATCACTATTACCTTTCGAATTACATCCGTGTATCTCCTACTATCAGATGGATATTGATGAAGGAAATGAATTGTGAAAGAGATGCATATAAAGGTATGGACGAAGAGATAGGTATGCCCTATTACCGTAGTACTAAAACTGATGCTAAGACCACAGGCTTAGATATGTCTGTTGATTTTCATTGGTTTTTTATTCCCCCTAATAGATTGCGCTCATACTTGATAACGGGTATTTCCTATGGTGGTCTTTTGGAGGTAGAAGCGACTGAAGATTATTATTATTGGGGTTACTCTGAGAAATATTTCGATTATGTAACCTCAGAGGACGAATATGCAACTTCATGGAAATCAAAATTTGCACTGAACTATGGAATAGGTTTGAATTGGGAGGTTGCTCCTACCATTTCATTACAATTTGAAGCCATAAGAAGAGTGGAAATAGGCAACCATAGAACGGTCTACGATGATTTAATAATATATAGGGAAAATTCAATAAGGCCCTTCACTTACATCCAAATAGCTATCGGAGCTTCTTATAACTTTTAATATAACCTACAAATGAAAAAGACAGTATTGTTTTCATTACTAGCCGTTTGGACTATCTGCGGCTATGCACAAGAAACAGTCCGCATTGCTGGGGCTGAAATCGATATCAGCTACAACCGCATGACGGGTACAGCTGAATTGCGTGACCATGAGTATAAAATTTATGACGAGGACAAGCGGACGAACCATTGGAACAAGCGAAGGAAATTCCCTCTATTGAAAGGAAAAGCGAAAGTGTTGAAGATTCCTGAAACGGTAGTTATTGACGGATACCGATACACCATCACTTCCATTGGTCGTGCGGCATTTGCCGGATTCCAAAATATCGACCAAGTGATAATTCCCGCAAGTGTGAAGAGTATCAGCGATTATGCTTTCTTCTGTACCTCCATCAAACGTATTGAGATTCCCGAAAGTGTCACGATGCTTGGCAAACGGGTGTTCGGACTGTGTCCCAAATTGAAGGAATTCGTTCTGCCTAACCACGATTTGACGATAGATGAAAGCATCTATGCTGAAAGCAAAAAATGCCAAAGAGTTTATAAGGAAATCCTAATTGCAGGACAGGATGCCGAAAGTTCACAAATGACCATTCTTGAAGAACCTGAAAAGCCCAAAGGACCTGTTGGTCCTTCGGATGTGGATATAGACATCCCGATGGTACAAGGCAACAACGAACGCACATTTGCCATCGTAATAGCTAATGAACACTATCAGAAGGTGGCACCTGTAAGCTATGCCTTGAACGACGGACGTAAGTTCAAGGAGTATTGCCGTAATGTGCTTTGTATTCCTGAGGATAACATCTATTACAAGGAAAATGCCACTTTCAATCATATGCAAGAAGGGGTTAGTTGGATAAAGGATGTAGCTCATGCCTATGAAGGTGAGGCACGCATCATTCTCTATTATGCCGGTCACGGTATACCTGACGAAACCAGTGAAGGTAACTCTTATTTGCTTCCCGTGGATGGTACGGGTAACAATATCAATACGGGGTATGCTCTTAACACTCTTTATGCTACGTTGGGCGAATTACCAACAAGGGATATCACCGTATTCTTGGATGCTTGCTTCAGCGGTTCTGTGCGTGGCGAAGGTATGCTTTCTAATGCACGTGGCGTAGTCATCAAAGCCCGTCCGGGAGTGCCAAAGGGAAAAATGGTGGTGTTTGCTGCAGCGCAAGGAGAACAAACTGCCAATCCCTACCACGAAATGGGGCATGGTCTCTTTACCTATTATCTGCTGAAGAAACTGAAAGAGACCCAAGGAAATGTCACTTACGGAGAACTGAGTTCTTATCTGGAGAAAGAAGTGTACCAAAAGTCGGTAGGTCGATCTATTCAAAAGAAACAAGTTCCCAGTACAATCAATTCTGTAACGATAGAGAACTCTTGGAGAAGCATGAGATTCAAATAAAATATTGATAATAATAAAAAGGAATTACAATGAAAACAAACAAGCTATGGCAGCATTCGATAATATTCATTTTCTTGACTATTGGAGGAATGTTCATTTCATGTGAAGATAATGGTGTTGAAAAGATGGCACAGCCTGACCCTCCGATGACTAAACCTATGTATGAATCAGTATGGGAATATGTTGATGCTAGTGGAACTTATAAAATGTATAATTTTTCTCCTGAAGATTCTAACTCAAAATGGTGTGATTTCCGGTTCGATTCTAACAGTGCCTCTTTTTATTGGATAAATCCGTACGGATACAGCAGAAGTGGCAATACGATAACTTTCACTTTTCGCTCAGGCCTATTATATGATGATTATGATTACGAACCTTGCCTGACGCGGGCAATCCTTAGTGACGATAATCTGACAATGGATTTGTATGGAATGGAAAATAAGTACAATTGGGAATCAGAAAGACTGTTGATGACGATGTTAAGAGTACGACAATAAAGTCAGGAAAATGATACAGATGAAAAAACGATTGTTGGAGGATATTCTTGACTTTTCCTAACTTTCGAAGTGTAAAAGATGTGGGAAGAATGTATAAAACGGATAAGATTTACACTTTTTGTAATGCTCTGCAAGTTGAACCTGCTCTTTGTCACCGTCACCGAGGTGTCATGATTTCCGTTCCCTCGTCGTTCAGGCGGGTCAGGCGTATCTCGTTCTTGCCGTGCGTCACGTACTTCTTCCCGTCGTCGTCGATGAAAAATCCCGGGGCGTACAGCTCATCTTTGAAGGGGTACATGGTGTAAGGTCCCTCCGGTCGTCGGCTTTTGCACATGATGTAGCGGTCGCTCTTCAGGTTCACCCCGATGTAGAACCATCCGTCGTGGTAGCGGATGGTGGGCGCCCAGCAGGCGCGTCCGTAGGCCGTCAGCTCGTGCTCCATACT
>JAFUPU010000104.1 GCA_017472635.1 Bacteroidaceae bacterium | reverse complement strand
TACCGGTTACCTTCTTCAATGCCTCGTTGGCATCGGTGCCCTTCTTAATCTCATCCATGAATTTGCCCAGATGAACAAATTCGTAACCGTAAATCTGGTCGTCCTTGTCGAGAGCCACGCGGCTGATGTAGCCTTCTGCCATCTCGAGGTAGCGGGGACCCTTAGCCAAAGTACCATAGAGGGTACCTACCTGGCTGCGGAGGCCCTTACCAAGGTCTTCCAATCCAGCACCAATCATCAAACCACCTTCTGAGAAGGCTGACTGAGTGCGACCATAAACAATCTGCAGGAACAATTCACGCATAGCGGTGTTGATAGCATCGCAAACGAGGTCGGTATTCAATGCCTCGAGCAATGTCTTGCCGGGGAGGATTTCAGAAGCCATAGCTGCTGAGTGAGTCATACCTGAGCAACCGATAGTCTCAACAAGAGCTTCCTGAATGATACCTTCCTTCACGTTCAGTGTCAGCTTGCAGGCACCCTGCTGGGGAGCACACCAACCAATACCGTGAGTAAGACCTGAGATGTCTTTAATCTCTTTTGATTGAACCCACTTTCCTTCTTCGGGAATGGGAGCGGGACCATGGTTGGGTCCCTTTTTTACAACACACATGTGTTCAACTTCGTGTGAATAAGTCATAATCTCTTAATGTTTTATTTATTATGAGTTAATGAATGAATGTCTACTACAAACTATAAGTTATGAGTAATTGTTCAGTGCGGTTCGTTTTTCAGACATAGATGACACGATTTTTATTCCTCCATTCTATAGATGTGTTTTGCGGTCATCAGTCGCATTTGTGTCATCTGCGTATCATCAATTTTCATCCGCACATTTTATGCCTGCAAAGTTAATGGTTTTATTTCTTTTAACAGTCAATTTTACCTACTTTTTAGTATAATTTTTAATATTTCAGTGCAAAAAAGATGCAGGATATTTGTCTTCCGCTCTTTTTTGCATACTTTTGCGGCAAAAATCAGACATCATGGTAAGAATCAAAGATGAAGATTTGCGCAGAGGTGCAGAAGAAGGTATGGACGAATTCCTGCAGGTGTTTATTGATGCCTATGAAGAGGTGATAGGAGGGGATTTGACTGCAGAGACGATGGGGTTACTTAGCGGACACCAGTTATCGTTGTTGGCATATTACTATTTCCGTCGCGAGGTGATGGAAGGCGGTTTTGTACAGTTGATATACAACGGCTATGGTGGGTTTATATTCGAAAATCCGTTTGCAAAGGCTATGCGCCAATTTGGAGCACACCGCTTTTCAAAATTGATTTATCGCGGACGTGAAATTTATATGGAACACAAAGAAGACCTAACCCGCGAACGAAGTGACGAAGAGTTTATGGCAACCTATGAACAATATGCCGAGTTTGATCGCTTAGAAGAGATATTTCTCGATGAAGAAGAGCACATCACTGCCACATTGGCTGCGTATGTAGACGAGCACATCGAAGAGTTTTGCGATGAAATTATAAATTAATTTATCCTAAAAACATACTAAAAAACGCATGGTCCTGCTCGTGGTACAATAGTTTTTTATATTTTTGCCGCGCTAAATGGTGAGGATAAGGATGGATGTACTTCTGTGGCTCATTATTCACACTGTATGATGAAATAGTATAAGCAAAATTAAAGATTGCAAATAATGAATAGAAAATGTGTATGGATAGTGGCGATGTGCCTGATGGCAACCATATGTGTATCGTGTCTTGAGAAGACAGAAAGTAATTTTCGGGTAACAGTGCCTACTTATGCGACGGTAACCTACGATGGTGCCGGAGGTGTGCGACTGTTTATGGATGAACGACGTGGGGTTGTGACTCCTTCAGCAGAAAGTGCGGTGAAAGATTGGAAAGATGCTCGTCGTGTCTATTTAAAATATGATTTGCCGATGCTTGATACTGTCTACGAGACCCGTAAATACACCACTATCATTCGCGATGCACACAAATTGGAAGTAGTTGATTTGGTAGATGTTACCGGCATGGAACAACTGCCTGCCGAGTTGGGAAACGAGGTGGTGGCTGACTTCAACTTCCACGCCTATCGTGGTTATATCACTATTCAGGCAGCAGCCGGAAACAGTTCGGCATGTGACATCACTTGTTCGTATGACCGTGAACGATCATCGGGTGATACCTTGTTCCTGCAGTTGCACTATGCTCAGAAAGAGGGTAACTGGAATATCGGTGATATCCCTCCTACAGTGTCTGCAGAGATTCCGTCTTTCCTGCAAGGTCAGGTGAAAGCAGACAACTTGTGTATCGTGATGACCGGTAAAGTGTGGAAAGACTATTCAACAAAAAAAGACACTGTAGAATTGGTGCGTACATTTGATATCAGCCGCGGTCGACTGACTACTCCTGAGTATGGAAGCTACTGACAATTCATAATTCATTCACTCTTGCTTAATCTGTTTTGCGGTAATAATAGACTATTAAATTTGTGATTTTTGTGTCTAAATAAACTAAGCCGAATAGCAAATAATGATCAGCGGCACTTGCGAATGAAAAATAAAAGAGTTGAATCAGACTAAAACAACAACAACGTGAACTTTAAAGATTTGTTTAACAGGATAGTGATACTGCTATCATCGCCACGCGAAGCTTGGAAAAAGATTGTAGGCGAAGAAGATGGTTATCTGTTGGGAGCATTCGTATACCCGATGATAGCAATCTGTG
This sequence comes from Bacteroidaceae bacterium, assembly GCA_017472635.1. GTDB lineage: Bacteria > Bacteroidota > Bacteroidia > Bacteroidales > Bacteroidaceae > Phocaeicola_A. Next base: position 12,284 of record JAFUPU010000104.1, on the reverse strand, counting down.
GGTTGGCTGTATTTATAGGGATGCTTTTTGGCAACGGGGTTGAAGATTTCAACTTTCAGTATGTGATGACCGAGTGTTGCAGTATCTTCATTTCATTGTTTGGTGGATTTTTCTTTGCTTCATTTCTGATAGACCAGTTTGGGATAAGGTTTATGGGACGAGAAGAGGGCGATCGTGGACGTTGCCAAAAGTTGGTGGGGTATTCGATGGTTGTTGTTTTTGTTCTGGAGATATTCAACGGATTGTTTCCTAGCTTTTTGATACTAAGTTGGATTCTACAATTCTATACCATATATATAGTATGGGAAGGAACCAAACTTTTGATGGGAGTGGTAGAGGAGAAGTTGCTCTCGTATACGTTGGTCTGCTCGGCAATTATTCTTGTATCTCCGGCTATGATAAGTTACCTGTTTGACAAATTGAGTCAGGTGTTGAATTGAATAGGTAAAAAAACTTTTTTAGTAAAAATGTGATGAAGACATCTGCTAATATAAATATTAAGAATAAGCGCGCAACGTTTGATTTCTCGTTCATCGACACTTACACTGCCGGTATTGTGCTGACCGGTACTGAGATAAAATCTATTCGTTTGGGAAAAGCGAGCTTGGTTGATACATTTTGCTTTATACATAGGGGCGAAGTGTGGGTGAAGAATATGCATATTGCTCCTTATTTCTATGGTTCATACAACAATCATTCGGCCCGGCGAGACCGCAAGTTGTTGTTAGACCGTAAAGAGATACGAAAACTGCAGCAGGCAACCAAGGCACCGGGATTTACCATCGTCCCAGTCCGTTTGTTTATCAATGAAAAGGGGCTTGCAAAATTGGTTATAGCCTTAGCAAAAGGTAAGAAGGAATACGACAAACGCGAAAGTTTGAAAGAGAAAGATGACCGCCGTGAGATGGATAGAATGTTCAAAAGGTAGAGAAGTTAATAATTTGCATTACAAGGCTGATGAGCGATAGAAAACCAATTCGCAATTTCCTATGCTATATGTAACAACAGGTGAAATAAGGATAAACATACATAAAAATGGATACAACACTCTCTGCTCTCGTGGGTGAGCGGATTCTTATATTAGATGGTGCCATGGGTACCATGATTCAGCATTACCACTTGGATGAAGCTGACTTTCGAGGCGAACGGTTTGCCGATGTGCCCGGATTGTTGAAAGGAAACAATGACTTGTTATGTCTGACCCGACCGGATGTGATTGCTGATATACACCGTCGTTACCTCGAGGCAGGAGCTGACATCATCGAAACCAACACGTTTAATGCACAACGTATTTCAATGCGCGACTATCACGTCGAACACTGTTGTCGCGAAATTAATATTGAAGCTGCTCGCATAGCCCGCAGATTAGCTGATGAATATACAGCACGCAATCCACAGAAACCACGTTTCGTAGCAGGTTCGGTAGGACCTACCAATCAAACTTGTTCTATGAGTCCGGATGTGAACAATCCGGCATATCGGGCACTCACTTTTGATGAGTTGGATGTGGCATACTTTGAGCAGATGAAAGCTTTACTTGAGGGTGGGGTAGATGCTTTGCTGATAGAGACAATCTTTGATACGCTCAACGCCAAAGCAGCTCTCTATGCAGCTGTCAGAGCTATGAAGGAAACAGGGCGTGAAGTTCCTTTGATGCTTTCGGTGACAGTTGCAGATGTAACAGGACGTACTCTTTCCGGACAAACGTTAGATGCCTTTTTGGCTTCGATAGAGCACGCACCTATCTTTTCGGTGGGCTTGAATTGTTCTTTCGGTGCTCGCCAATTGAAACCATTCCTTACAGAGTTGGCAGCCCGAGCTCCTTATTATATATCGGCATATCCGAATGCAGGATTGCCCAATAGCGTTGGTGAATATGATCAAACGCCTGAAGAGATGGCAAGTCAGGTGGAAGAGTACATCTCGGCGGGGCTTGTTAACATTGTTGGTGGTTGTTGTGGTACGACTGATGCTTATATCGCTAAATATCAAGCATTAGTAGAAAGTCCGACTGCTATTCCCCACAAGCCTGTAAAAGCTCCCTCCAAATTACGCTTGTCAGGATTGGAACTGCTTGAAGAAAATTCCGAAGTAAAGTTCATTAACGTAGGTGAACGGTGCAATGTGGCTGGTTCACGTAAGTTCCTCCGTCTCATCAATGAAAAAAAATACGACGAGGCTCTCTCTATTGCCCGTAAGCAGGTTGAAGATGGTGCTTTGGTGATAGATGTTAATATGGACGATGGTTTGTTGGATACCCAACAAGAGATGCAGACCTTTTTGAATCTTATTGCTTCCGAACCTGAGATTGCTCGCGTACCGGTGATGGTCGATTCTTCGAAATGGAATGTCATTCAGGCGGGATTGAAGTGTATCCAAGGAAAAGCCATTGTCAATTCCATTTCACTGAAAGAAGGAGAGGCACTATTCATTGAACGTGCCCGCGAGATACGACGCTTGGGAGCGGCAGTAGTGGTGATGGCTTTCGATGAAAAAGGGCAGGCTGATACTTATGAACGCAAAATAGAGGTATGTGAACGTGCTTACCATTTGTTGGTAGACGGATTGCATTTCCCTCCACAGGACATTATATTCGATCCCAATGTGTTGTCGGTCGCTACCGGCATCCCCGAACACGATGCTTATGCCCTCGACTTTATAAAAGCTACAGCTTGGATTCGCCAACACTTGCCTGGAGCGCATGTTAGCGGTGGAGTCAGTAATCTCTCCTTCTCGTTCCGTGGAAACAACTATATTCGCGAGGCAATGCATGCTGTATTTCTCTATCATGCGATGAAAGCGGGAATGGATATGGCGATTGTTAATCCTTCGACCTCGGTACTCTACAGTGATATTCCCGCAGAACTGCTTGAAGTGATAGAAGATGTCATCCTTAACAGAAGATCCGATGCAGCAGAGAGGTTGGTAGAGAAGGCTGCCAGCGTATTGCCAGGTACATCCGGTGCGAAAAAAGAGGTAACCCTTGACTGGCGAGAAGGTAAATCTGTTGAAGAACGATTGCAGCAGTCATTGATAAAAGGAATTGTGGACTTTCTCGAAACAGACTTGGCTGAGGCTGTTGACAGTTATCCACGTGCCGTAGATATAATCGAAGGTCCTTTAATGGCGGGAATGAATCGTGTTGGAGAACTGTTTGGGGAAGGCAAGATGTTTTTACCTCAAGTGGTGAAGACTGCCCGTACGATGAAGCGGGCTGTGGCTATCTTGCAGCCATTGATAGAGACTGAAAAGCAGACAGGTTCTTCAGTATCTGTCGGGAAGGTGCTGTTGGCAACCGTGAAAGGCGATGTGCACGACATCGGGAAAAACATAGTGTCGGTGGTAATGGCTTGTAACGGTTATGAGATAATAGATCTGGGTGTCATGGTTCCGGCTGAGGTGATAGTGCAGCGTGCCAAAGAAGAGCAAGTCGACTTGATAGGGTTGAGCGGATTGATAACTCCTTCGCTTGACGAGATGGTGCATGTTGCTGTAGAGTTGCAGCGTGCAGGGCTCAACATACCAATTATGGTGGGAGGTGCAACAACCAGCAAGCTGCATACCGCATTGAAGATTGCTCCTGTTTATGGTGGACCGGTCGTATGGTTGAAAGATGCTTCACAGAATGCTTTGGTAGCATCTCGTCTGCTCGATAAAAAGCAGGCAGCCGACTACGTAGAAAGATTGAGAGATGAGTATGAAACATTGCGTTATGGGCAGAGTAGTCCGACAAAGATAGTGAGCTTGGAGGAGGCAAGAGAAAAGCGTCTCCGATTGTTTGACGATTAAAGTCTCCCAAAATGATTCTGCATCTTTAGTCGTGTCTGTGTTGTCATTTTCATCTGCATTAAAAATAGCGAAGAAAGGCAAAGGGACAATCAAAAACACTCCTTTATTTGTTTAATAAGGAAAACAAAAGAAAGGAGGAACTATGTTGAATAAAAAATTTTGGGTCATATTAGGAGTGATTGTTTTGGTGTTTCTGCTCTTGTGGTGGCTTTATATGGGGATGCTGGTTGAAGAAGATGAGAGTTTGTCAACGGTAGAGCTGTTTCCCTTATGGTCTTGTCCTGTAGATAATTAAAATCAAAGAATGCACTCCCTCTTGTGCGAAGTTCAGCGGACGCACGAAAGTGTGAAAGAGGAATAGAGTAGAGGGGTTAGGTGAGTGTGTCTCGTGCGGTTGATAGTAAAACTTAAAATTAAATATCGTATGAATTCTTCAGTACTTCGTGGCATTACATCCTTGTTGATAGGTTGTATATTGGTTTTTTGGTCGCAACGCGCGATTACCTATTTGGTAATGGCAATCGGATGTCTGTTCTTGATACCCGCGTTGTTGTCCTTGTTCTCTTATCTGATAGCCCGTTCAAAGGGGAAAGAGGTCCGATTCGGTTGGACACAGATGGTGAATGTGGGGAGTATATTGTTTGGAGGCTGCTTGTTGCTCAACCCCCTCTTTTTTGAAAAAACGCTGATGTATGCTTTGGGAGCCATTTTAGTTTATGCCGGACTTAGCGAAATCATTTCGTTTACCGGATTCCGCCAATGGACACGTGTGCCGGGCGCTTTCTATGTGGTTCCTGTATTGATTATCTTGTTGGGCATATTTATATTGGTAAACCCTGTTGAGTCTGCAAATCTTCCTTTCATCCTGTTGGGAATAGGCGGATTGGTGTATGGCTTCTCTGAATTGGTCAGTGCAGTGAAGTTCCGCCGCAAGAACAGCAACGTAGAGGAGGTGACAGTGGTAGAAGAGCTCCCGGCTGACGACACTTCCTCTTCGCACCAGTGACTGTTGTTCGTATACATCCAATCTGTCAGCGTTATCCGTGCCTGAAAATGAGATGATGGCATCTTGAAACGTCCTCATCTGATTCCTTTGTGTTTTTTTAGACCAGCAATGAACAAAAGGGCAGGAGTATCTGTTCTTTATTAAAACTAAAAAAAACGGAGACTGTATGAGTAATCGGATTTGGATTATTGCCATGCTGATATTGATGACAGCAATAATGGTATGGTTCTTTTCAAGCCGTCAGATAGAGAAGGCGGTGGATAGACAAGGACAAGAGTTGATAAAAGAGATGAACGGAGACGAGAGTCTGGGAGATTCGATTATCATCATCTATTGAGTTAAGAAGAAAACGACGAGCTACGGATGAAAAAAACGTTGCCGGTATGTTGTGCAACAAGATTCACTCCGTGACTCGTCGTTTAGTATTTGTCAGTCCGCCTGTTGTCTCCCATCGTTTTTTTATAAGCGTAGTCTTCATCGATAGTTCAGAATCCTGCGCGGGAACTCAAAAAGGGGCAAGGCGGACAATCGCTCTGTATATGCAAGGACCGTTTACCTGATAAATAACAATTCGCGATATTTAGGAAGTGGCCACATCTGATTGTCGATAATCAGTTCGAGCTTGTCGATGTGGTGGCGTATGCTTTCAAGCATCGGGGCGATGGTATCGTGATAGGCAATCGCCTTTTCGCGTTCGTTCTCTATGCGGTTTGCAACCTTCCTTGCTTCAATCATCTGTGCCACATTCTCTTCGATGAAGTTGTTGTGTTCGGCAATCTGTTCAATCAGTTCCAAATTCTTGGCTGAAAGCTTTGTTGCCTTCTCGTTACAGAACAACTCTTTCATCTTGTAAGCATTGTCAATCAGCGAATACTGATATTTGGTGGCAACCGGGACGATGTGGTTCATTGCCAAGTCGCCCAAAACCCGTGCTTCTATCTGGATTTTCTTCGTATACGTTTCCCATTTCACTTCGTTGCGTGCCTCCAACTCCTTTTGAGTCATCACTCCGGTCTTCTCGAACATGGCAATGCTTTCGGGTTTCAGGTAGTTGTCGAAGATAAGCGGGCAACTGGTCTCACAGTCTAACCCTCTTTGGGCAGCCTCTTTTTTCCATTCGTCAGAATACCCGTTTCCATCAAAACGGATGACCTTGCATGCTTTTATCAGTCTGCGCAAGACACTGAGGATGGCGTTAACTTGAGGTTCTCCCCGTTCAATCAGTGCATCCACCTCTTTCTTGAAGTCAGTCAGCTGTTCGGCTACTGCAGCGTTCAGTGCTATCATGGCTGAAGCACAGTTGGCTTCGGCTCCGACAGCACGGAATTCAAATCTGTTTCCAGTGAAGGCAAAAGGTGAAGTGCGGTTGCGGTCGGTATTGTCAATCAGCAGTTCCGGTATCTGTGGAATGTCTAACTTCATGCACGCTTTGTCCGCGAAGTTTATAAGTTCGTCGTTGCAGCTCTCTTCCAATCGGTCGAGCACCTGATTGAGCTGTTTTCCCAAGAACGACGAGATGATGGCGGGCGGTGCTTCATTCGCTCCCAGTCGGTGTGCATTGGTGGCACTCATAATGGAAGCTTTCAGCAGTCCGTTGTGGCGGTATACAGCCATTAAGGTGTTTACGACAAAGGTGACGAAACGCAGATTGTCTTCGGAAGTCTTTCCCGGGGCATGCAATAACACGCCGGTGTCGGTTCCCAATGACCAGTTGTTATGTTTGCCGCTACCATTGACTCCTTTGAAGGGCTTCTCGTGCAGCAACACTCTGAATCCATGTTCGCGTGCAACCTTGCGCATCAGCGACATCAGCAACATGTTGTGGTCGACAGCCAGGTTACACTCTTCATAGATGGGAGCCAACTCAAACTGGTTGGGGGCAACCTCGTTGTGGCGGGTCTTCACAGGGATGCCAAGTTCAAGCGACTTGACCTCCAGATCCTTCATGAAAGAGGCAACACGCGGAGGGATAGCACCGAAGTAGTGGTCTTCCAACTGTTGGTTTTTTGAAGACTCGTGTCCCATCAGTGTACGTCCGGTCAACAACAGGTCGGGGCGGGCAGCATAAAGTCCCTCGTCAACCAAGAAGTATTCCTGCTCCCAACCCAGATAGGTGAAAACCTTTTTCACTTCGGGCATGAAATAGTGGCAGACTTCCAATGCCGCCTCGTTGACAGCCCGCAACGATTTCAACAGCGGAGCCTTATAGTCGAGTGCTTCACCGGTATAGGCAATGAATACGGTGGGTATACAAAGGGTGTCGTCAACAATGAATACGGGAGACGAAGGGTCCCATGCGCTATATCCTCGTGCCTCGAAAGTGTTTCGTATACCTCCGTTGGGAAATGAAGACGCATCCGGCTCCTGCTGTACCAACAGTTTGCCTGAAAACTCTTCCAACATGCCCCCTTTGCCATCGTGTTCCACAAACGCGTCGTGCTTCTCGGCAGTACCTTCGGTCAAAGGTTGGAACCAGTGGGTATAGTGAGTGACGCCCAGTTCGGTTGCCCACTTTTTCATGCCTGCAGCCACTTCGTCGGCAATGCTCCTGTCCAGTTGGGCACCGTTGTCAATCACATCTATCAGCTTGTTGTATACCGAATTGGAAAGATACTTGAACATCTTTGCCCGGTTAAACACATATTTGGCAAAGTATTCCGAAGGTCTTTCAGCCGGTAAATTAACCTCAACAGCCTTTTTTCTGAAAGCTGTCTCTACAACTCTAAATCTAAGTTCAGACATATTGTTTCCCGTTTATGATTTTTCTTATTGTCCTTTGTAGTTTTGTTTACATGCCGGGCGCGGACAGAGCCGCTCGCCCGAAAAACTTGCCAAAAGTAGGCATTTCTGACGACTTTTGGAATATAAAACATGTTTTTTTTGCCACTGCATGGGTTAGTTAGGGATAAAATGATTACTTTTGCAATAAAATATGCACTATTCCGTTAGTGAATACATGAATGTTTGCCCGTGGCGAAGAAGTTTTATAGCAAGGCAACTGATGCAGATAGGGCAGCTTTCACTCGGAAATTCCGGTTTAGAATAATAGAGATTGTTATATATATAATTGAAATGCGCAAATTATTAATAGCCTTTTTAGTTTTATTCGGCTGTTCGGGCATAGCTGTGGCTCAGACTATGTCTGACGAGCAAGTGATTGAATATGTGCTTCAGGCACAAGAGCAGGGGAAAACCCAAACTCAGATTGTGAAAGAATTGATGCGTCGTGGTGTCACCATGGACCAGGTGAACCGCTTGAAGACGAAGTACAACAAGCAGGATGCCGGCGTGGTAGGAAATACCGAGTCTTTCCAGAAGGTCCGCACCCGTACCAATCCGGCCCAATACTTGAACGGGCAGAAAAATCAGGAGCAACTCAAGCGCGATTACATGATTAAAGCCTATCAGGACAAGCAGGCAGCCACCACCACCAAGCCTCAAATGCCCGGTATGCTCACTCCCGAGCAGGAGATGTTGCAGGGGCTCGATTTCATCATGCCCGACTCCATGGATATGTACATGGAACTCTATAAAGAGAAGCCCGGCAAGCAGATTTTCGGTCGCAATATCTTCAATAACAAGAATCTCTCATTCGAACCGAACCTGAATATCGCCACTCCGCAGAACTATCGCCTCGGACCCGGCGATGAAGTCATCATAGACATTTGGGGCGCTTCGCAAAATACCATCCAAGAAACCATCTCTCCCGACGGTGCCATACAGATAGAGTTTTTAGGACCCGTCTACCTCAGCGGCATGACCGTAAAAGAGGCTAACGAATACCTGCAAGAGAGCCTCAGCAAAATCTATTCGGGCATAGCCGACAAAGATGCCGTGACCAAGATGAAACTCACCGTCGGACAGATTCGCACCATCCAGGTGAATGTGCTGGGTGAGGTGGAAAATCCCGGAACATACACGCTCTCTTCATTCGCGTCGGTCTTCCATGCACTCTATCAGGCTGGCGGAACTAACGAAATCGGTTCACTCCGTGCCGTGAAGGTCTATCGCGAAAACCAATTGGTAGCCACACTCGACATTTACGACTATATCTTGAACGGGCAGATGTCCGGCGACATCCGTTTGGCGGATGGCGACGTGGTTGTCGTTGATACCTACGACTGTCTGGTCAACATCACCGGTAAGGTCAAGCGTCCCATGTTTTATGAGATGAAGAAAAACGAGAGTGTGGGCAAACTGCTTCAATATACCGGCGGATTTACCGGCGATGCCTATACCAAGAATGTACGTTTGGTGCGCAAGAGCGGACGTGAATACCAGATTTACAATGTCGATGAGTTTGATTTCCACAGTTTCCAACTGCTCGATGGAGACTCGTTGAGTGTCGATTCGGTGATTCCCCGTTTCTCCAATATGGTAGAGATAAAAGGTGCCGTCTATCGTCCGGGCATGTATCAGATGGATGGTAGGATAACCACCGTCAAGGGGTTGATAGAGATAGCCGAAGGGTTGATGGGCGATGCTTTTGTCAACCGTGCCGTGCTCCACCGCAAGCGTTCCGACCTCTCGTTGGAGGTTATTTCTGTCGATGTCAAAGGCATTATGGAAGGAGTGACCGCCGATATCCCCCTGCATAAGGAGGATGTGCTGATGATTCCCAGCATTCACGATATACAGGAAGACCGCGTACTCACCATTTACGGAGAAGTCGCTTTCCCGGGTACCTATGTCTATGCAGCCAATACCTCGCTCGAAGATTTGGTTCTTCAGGCAGGCGGTTTGAAAGAAGCCGCTTCCACTGTGCGTGTCGATGTGTCGCGCCGTATAAAGGATGCCGATGCCGTTATGGGTTCAAATGAAACCGCACAAACTTTCAGCTTCTCGTTGCGCGACGGTTTTGTGGTCGATGGTGAAGCAGGCTTTGTATTGGAACCCTTTGACGAAGTGTATGTACGTCGCAGTCCCGGTTATCACGAGCAACAGAATGTGAAGATAGAAGGCGAGGTGCTGTTTGCCGGAACTTACGTAATGCATAAAAAGAACTATCGGTTGAGCGAACTCATCAAAGCTGCCGGTGGATTGACTGACGAAGCTTATCCTAAGGGTGCCCGTCTGGAGCGTCAGATGACCCCCGAAGAACAGGTGCGTATGAAAGCTGCCCTCCGCATGTCGAAGGTGGGAGCAGACTCTATCGATGTCGACAAGCTCGACCTCAGCACCACTTACAGTGTGGGTATTGAGTTGGACAAAGCCATAGCCAACCCGGGTGGAGAAGCAGACATCGTGCTCACCGAAGGCGACCGCATAGTTGTGCCCCAATATATCAATACCGTTAAAATCAATGGTGAGGTGATGTATCCCAACACCGTTTCATTCACCGAAGGAAAGAAAATCAAGCACTATATCGAGCAGGCGGGCGGTTACAGTCAAGAAGCGAAAAAGAGCCGAGCCTATGTGGTGTACATGAACGGAACGATTGCCCGTGCCAAGGGAGGAGGAAAAGACCTTATCCAACCAGGATGTGAAATCATTGTACCTGCCAAGGGAGAACGTAAGGGACTCACATTGCCCGAAATCATGAGTATCGGTACCTCTACTGCATCATTGGCAACCATGATTGCCACCATTGCTAACTTGATTAAATAAGGCGTAAAGATGGAAGATAAAAAAAATAAGGTTTTTGAAATAGATATATTTGCCATACTCAAAAACATCGTAAGTCACCGTAAGTTGCTGTTGCGCAATTGCATCGTAACCGGATTTGTAGCAATCATTGTAGCTTTCAGTATTCCTAAAACTTATACAGTAGATGTGTCATTGATACCAGAGATGAATACCTCCAGTGGGTTATCCGGTGGAATGGGAGCATTGGCTTCTATGGCAGGAATCAATTTGGGCGGTGCTGTAGGTGAAGATGCAATCTATCCAGACTTGTATCCTGAAATTGTTTCTTCAATCCCTTTTTTGGCAGAGTTATATAATGTTCAGGTTCAGACAGTAGATGGAGAACTGAACACAACTATGGCTGATTACCTTGAGAAACATCAGAAAAAGGCATGGTGGAGTTATATATTTGAGCTTCCGGGAAAAGCTGTCAAGGCAATAGTCAAGTTGTTTTCAAAGCCTGAGGGAAATGACAAGTCTGCAACTATCAATGTCTTCCATTTGAGCAAGCATCAGCAGAAAATTTTAGAAAAGATTGAGAACATGATGTCTGTCGTGATAGACAATGAAACCGGATTGGTTTCATTGTCTGTTACAACGCAAGACCCGTTGGTGTCGGCAGAGATAGCCGATACGATTGTTGCCAATTTGCAACGCTATATCATTGACTATCGTACTAAAAAAGCACGTAACGATTATGAGCAGATAGAGGAACTTTACAATAGTGCCCAGGCTGACTATTATAAAGCTCAGAATGCATATGCCCGATTTGTGGATGATAACCAGAATATCATTCGTGCCCGTTTCCGTACAGAGCAAGACCGGTTAGAAAATGAGATGACGTTGGCTTATAATGTATATAATCAGTTGGCACAACAGTTACAGATAGCCAAGGCTAAAGTGCTGGAGCAGACTCCTGCTTATACGGTCATAAAACCGGCTACCGTACCGTTGAAGGCATCTGCGCCCCGCAAGCTGTTGATGCTTGTTGGTTTTGAATTTTTGGCAATATTCGGTACCATAGCCTGGTTGTTGTCTCGCGATATGCTCAAAAGTATATGGCAAATGGTGTATCAACCTAAGAAGAAACAGACTGTCACTGATAAATAGTCGGGGATTTATAGGGATGGTAAAAGGTATCAAGCAACATCTGCAAAGGCATAAATCTGTAATTGAGAGCTTTCTTTCGTTATCTGTATTGAATGTTCTCAATATGCTATTGCCTTTGATTACAATTCCTTATCTCTATCGGGTTGTTGGAGTGGATAGGTATGGCGCCTACTCTTTTGTCTATGCCATTGTCATGTATCTGATACTTTTTTCCAGTTACGGATTCAATTTTTCGGCAACCCGGCAGATTGCACGGCATCGCGACGACCCCGAGGCGGTGAATCGCATATACAATTCGGTTCTGCAATGTCGTTTGGCGTTGGCTCTGTTTGCCTCTTTCCTCGTATGGTTGGCATTGGCTCTTTTTGCCGAACGCGAAACCTCCTTAATGTTGTTTTATGGCTTGGGCATAGTCTTGGGTGATGTCTTTATTCCCGTTTGGTTATTCCAGGGAATGGAAAAGATGCGTTATATCACATTGGTCAATGTCGTTTCCAAGTTGTTGTTCACCGGATTGACCTTCTTGTTAGTCAAGACCCCTTCTGATTATGTCTATGTGATATTGTTTAATTCGTTGGGATATATGGCTGCAGGCATAGTCAGCACTTATATAGCTTGTCGGATGTTTGGCATTTCCATACGCCGTATAAGCAAGTCTGATTGGATATATCAGATGCGCGATGGCTTACATGTCTTTCTCTCTACTCTCTTTATGAATCTCTACCGCAATTCAAATATCTTATTGTTAGGCGCT
>JAFUPU010000103.1 GCA_017472635.1 Bacteroidaceae bacterium | reverse complement strand
TGTCTGGGTCTCCCGCCTCGATGGTAAATTTAATCTGCTTGCCGCTGAAAGCGTTTTCGTCGAGCTTTCCGGTATCAACATTTCCTATTGGTAATGCCATAGCGTATGCAATGTATGTTGCATCGGGGGCCAATGCGGCACCATCGCCTGTAATACTGGTGGTAATGGCTGAACAAGGAGATGTATAGGCCTTTGATATCTCTGCGTCAGCTGCCCGGGCTGAGAGGGCCAGCTGTGTAGAGCCCATGTTGCCGCCATCATCACGCGATATCTTCACACTCTTGATGGTAGCGTCGCCAGGTCGCTTGTTGGTGACGATGAAACGGAAGGTGGCAGGGATGTGCTCAAAAGCAATGCTTGCCGAGCCGTCCGTCATCTCCGCAGCTCCGCACATAAACATATAGTTACGCAGGAAAGAGGGATCCTTCGATGCTGTCTGAGAAAAGACATCGGGCATTTCGGCTGTGGCATTTAATTCATTCAGACGGAAGACTGACTGGTCAAAAGGAGTGACAGCGTGCACACAGGTTGCGTGCCCGACATCTGTTGGAACATAGTACTTCACCGTCTCAAAATTGGCACGGTTTGAATAGCCGTCCTCCTCTGCCACGGGTTCGACGGTCACAAGAGAACCATACGTCTCCACCTCATCTTCAGGAGGAGCCTCCGATAGCCAGGCACTCAGATATTCACTACCGGTGGCAAGACCGACCACAAGCCCGGCTCCATTCCCTGAATACTTTTCCCAATTGAAGAACAGGCTGCCGCTGCCATTAGGGTCGGCCCACACGGCACGTGTGGAGGCATCGGCAGTAGTAAAGCGGACTTTTACGTACTCGCCGACAGGGGTGTCGGGCACATCGGGCACCATCGGTTCATTCTCCCCACTGCTACAGGCTACCAGCAGGGTGGCGGCTGTCAGGCAGGTGATGATTTTGTTCTTTTTCATATTCATATAGCTAATGCCTTTAGTTTCTTTTATATTTACCGGCCCAATCCCCAATATGAATCCTTGGAATCGTTTGCGCTGCCATCCAAACTGTAGCCGACCGATTCTTCTTCATCACCCGACAGTGCATACCCTTTCTCCACCATTACTTCGATGATTTCCACTGCGGGAGCTTCATAGATGCCGGCACTCATGATTGTGTTCTCTCTTTCCATCAAATTGTTTGTCTTCATAATGCTTTTATTTATTAATAGTTAGGTTATCTTGTCAGTATTGTCGCGGCAAATATACTAATAAGGATTAAATTTACCCCCCGAAAAGCTAATTTATGTTAACACGAAAGAAATTAATGCCTGATGCCGTCAACAGGTGTTCGCCGCCTTTTCCACGACTCATGACCTCCGTTTTGCTGACGGTCTCCTGTCATCCTGAGCGAAGTCGAAGGATCTCAGCGTGCCGGATGGAGAATAATAAAGAGACCGACCTATGTTATCCGAGGGTGTAGAGGTAGGGATTTGAAAGCCCTGTCATTATTTCGGGTCACAGACCCTGATACTCGTTTACGGCGGATACAGAGTACAGAGTACAGAGTACAGAGGCGGATAACATATCCGCCGTGACGGAGAAATTGTTAAAAAAGGTATTGATTTCGGGAAAAGTGGCAGGACCCGTTCGGCTTTGTTGCAGGACCCAGCCACGTCGGTTGCAGGACCGGGCCGGCTGAGTCCTGCAACCGGGAAGGATATATCCAGGAGATTTCGAGAAAAAACAAGGAGGCATATACGTATAAAAGCTCTTCACCGTCAATAGCCTCTTTTTCTGTGGTTTACGGGTGAAATGAGACATTTGTTATATCCATTTGCGACAAAATTGATAGTCTCTTCCCTCCTCCTCTTCATGTTTTTTAGGCAAACTCCATCCATCAGTTTCATTTCACCCACAACAAGCTATCAGACAATGAGATACAGGTGAAACGAGGTTGTTTCACCACCCCTTCACACACTTCATCGTGCATTGCCACAACAAGGCGATGAGGTGACATGGGTGAAGGGAGAGTGAAACTACCTCCTTTCACCCATAACAAATTGACGTACAAAGCAATGCAGGTGAAACGAAGGATTGGAATACAGAGAAAAAAACAGGGTATTTGTTCGCATTTCACCCGCAGAAGGAAAATCAGACGACAGTTGGTGACACACTCCCCCCTCCCTTCACCGACCGTCGGATGAAAAATAAAAGAAAAAAAAGTAAAAAGCCGCCGCATTTCTTTTCCAATTCCAAAATAGTTTGTACTTTTGCAACCGATTTGCGGCAGTAGCTCAGTTGGTAGAGCATCGGCTTCCCAAGCCGAGGGTCACGGGTTCGAGTCCCGCTTGCCGCTCAACTGATACAATAAAAAAGGGAGCACCACTAATGGTCTCCCTTTCTTTTTTTCAACATTTATACGTAGTTTTACTTAACCCACTTGGCAATGCTGTTTTTCAAGAAAACGTAATATAATACCAAGCCAAGCCAACTTGTTATCAACAGCAATACGATGAACACCAGTCTCTTCATTGTATCACCTTCCATGTTCCAAATCTGCAAAGCTGCCTTAATGGTGAGAATCGCACCAATTAACCAAATTATAAACTCCAACATAACATTTGTGTTTTTAAAGATTGTTATTATAAACTTAAATATCTCGCCACTTACAAAAAAGAGAAGCAGGCGCACCTTTCAGTACTCATCCCCTTCTCTCTCCTATCTAACTCTAAAAAAATGGTGATTCAGGCGGGATTCGAACCCACGACCCACGCCTTAGAAGGGCGTTGCTCTATCCAGCTGAGCTACTGAACCATCCTTGTTTGCGGCTGCAAAAGTACGCTAAATTCCCGAACTGACCAAACTTTTACTACCCTTTTTTAACGAGAAAGAGAAAAAAGAGAATGCAAAGGAGGACAAAGCGTGCCTAAATTTGTTAATTTTCAGCTCGATTCTTT
Organism: Bacteroidaceae bacterium; assembly: GCA_017472635.1. GTDB lineage: Bacteria > Bacteroidota > Bacteroidia > Bacteroidales > Bacteroidaceae > Phocaeicola_A. Next base: position 3,601 of record JAFUPU010000103.1, on the reverse strand, counting down.
CCTTTTTCCAAATATTTAGATTACTTTTGCGCCTCAAATTAATAATGTATATAAAGAAGCTACAACCATATGGATAAAAAATTCGCTGAACATAGCCACTTGAACCTCTCGGAGGTGAACAAAGAGGTATTGAAGCAGTGGGACGAAGCAGACGTTTTCCACAAGAGTATGACTGAACGTGAGGGCTGCCCCTCGTTTGTATTCTACGAAGGACCTCCTTCAGCCAACGGCATGCCGGGTATCCACCACGTGATGGCACGCACCATCAAGGATACCTTCTGCCGCTACAAGACCATGAAGGGATTCCAAGTGAAGCGCAAAGCCGGATGGGACACCCACGGACTGCCCGTCGAACTGGGCGTGGAGAAGGCGTTAGGCATCACCAAGGAGGACATCGGCAAGACCATCAGCGTGGCTGAATATAACAGACACTGCCGCACAGACGTGATGAAGTTCACTAAGGAATGGACCGACCTGACCCACAAGATGGGTTACTGGGTAGATCTGGAAAATCCCTATATCACTTACGACAACCGCTACATCGAGACACTTTGGTGGCTGCTCAAGCAACTTTATGGCAAAAACCTGCTTTACAAAGGATACACCATCCAGCCCTATTCACCGGCTGCCGGTACGGGACTTTCAAGCCACGAGCTGAACCAACCGGGTTGCTACCGCGACGTAAAAGACACCACCTGTGTGGCTCAGTTCAAGATGAAAAACCCGCGTCCCGAAATGGCGGCATGGGGAACACCCTACTTCATCGCATGGACTACCACTCCGTGGACACTGCCCTCGAACACCGCACTCTGCGTAGGACCGAAAATTGACTACGTGGCTGTACAGAGCTACAATGGCTATACGGGCGAAAAGATTACCGTAGTGCTTGCCAAAGCCCTGCTCTACACCCACTTCAACCAGAAGGCTGAGGGGCTTGAATTAGAGAGTTACAAGCCGGGCGACAAGCTCATTCCCTTCAAGGTAGTGGGCGAATACAAGGGTACCGACTTAGTGGGAATGGAGTACGAACAGCTCATCCCCTGGGTGAAACCTGTAGAGTTGGATGCTGAAGGAAGATGGGTGGAAGCTGCCGCCAAGGCTTTCCGCGTCATCCCCGGTGACTATGTGACCACCGAAGATGGTACGGGTATCGTACACATTGCCCCGACATTCGGTGCCGACGATGCCTTTGTGGCACGTGCCGCAGGCATCCCCTCGCTCTTCATGATAAACCAGAAGGGTGAGACCCGTCCGATGGTTGACCTGACGGGTAAGTTCTACCTGATGGAGGAACTGGACAGCGAGTTTGTAAAACAATGTATCGACACCGATACATACAAAGAATACGAGGGTCGGTGGGTAAAAAATGCCTATGACCCACAATTCACCGTAGACGGACGCTACGACGAGAAGGCTGCCGCCGGTGCCGAGTCGCTTGACATCTACATCAGCCTGATGCTGAAGGGCACGAACAAGGTGTTCAAGATTGAAAAGCACGTGCACAACTATCCGCACTGCTGGCGTACCGACAAGCCGGTGCTCTACTATCCGCTCGACAGCTGGTTTATCCGCTCGACAGCAGCCAAGGAGCGCATGATGGAACTGAACAAGACCATTAACTGGAAGCCCGAGTCAACGGGTACAGGACGCTTCGGCAAGTGGCTGGAGAACCTGAACGACTGGAACCTGAGCCGCTCACGCTATTGGGGTACTCCCCTGCCCATCTGGCGTAGCGAAGAGGGCGAAGAACTCTGCATCGGCTCAGTGGAAGAGCTCTACAACGAGATGGAGAAAGCCGTGGTCGCCGGCATGATGGAGGCAAATCCCTACAAAGAGGCAGGATTCATCCCCGGAGTATATACGCAGGAGAACTACGACAAGATAGACCTGCACCGCCCCTATGTGGACGACATCATCCTGGTCTCACCCACCGGTAAGGCTATGAAGCGCGAGCTGGACCTCATCGACGTATGGTTCGACTCGGGTGCCATGCCTTACGCACAGCTCCACTACCCGTTTGAGAACAAAGAGATTGTGGACAACCGTTCATACTACCCCGCCGACTTCATTGCCGAAGGTGTTGACCAGACACGTGGCTGGTTCTTCACCCTGCATGCCATCGCCACCATGGTGTTTGACAGCGTATCGTACAAGAGTGTCATCTCCAACGGCCTCGTACTGGACAAGAACGGCAACAAGATGTCGAAGCGACTGGGCAATGCCGTTGACCCCTTCGGTGCCATCGAGAAGTATGGCTCTGACCCCCTGCGCTGGTACATGATAACCAACTCATCGCCGTGGGAGAACCAGAAATTCGACGAAGACGGTGTGGCAGAGGTGAGCCGCAAGTTCTTCGGTACCTTATATAATACGTACTCATTCTTCGCCATGTATGCCAACATCGACGGCTTCACCTACAGCGAAGAGGAGGTGCCCATGAACGAACGTCCCGAGCTGGACCGCTGGATTCTGTCGGCACTGAACTCGCTCATCAAAGAGGTGGATGCCTGTCTGGCAGACTATGAGCCGACCCGTGCCGGACGTCTCGTACAGGACTTTGTGAACGACAACCTCTCGAACTGGCACGTGCGCCTGAGCCGCAAACGCTTCTGGGGTGGAGGCATGACCACAGACAAACTGTAGGCTTACCAGAACCTCTACACCTGTCTGGAGACCGTAGCCAAGCTGATGGCACCCATCGCCCCGTTCTTTGCCGACCGCCTCTACATGGACCTCATTGCCACCACCGGACGCGACAACGTGGAGTCTGTCCACCTTGCCAAGTTCCCCGAGTGCAATGAGGCACTCATCAACGAGGCTTTGGAGGCACGCATGAAGATGGCGCAAGACATCACCTCAATGACCCTTGCCCTGCGCAAGAAGGTAAACATCAAGGTGCGCCAACCGCTGCAATGCATCATGATACCTACCGTAAGCGAGGAACAGAAAGAGCAGATTGAAGCCGTAAAAGACCTCATCATGAACGAGGTGAACGTGAAGGAGGTGAACTTTGCCGAATCATCGACCGGACTGCTGGTAAAGCGGGTGAAGTGTAACTTCCGCGTGATGGGCAAGAAGTTCGGCAAGCAGATGAAGGCTGTAGCTGCAGCCATGGAAGCCCTTGACCAGGAGGCTATCGCACTGCTGGAGAAAGAGGGAAGCTATACCTTCAACATCGACGATGCCCCACTCACCGTAGAGGTTGCCGACGTGGAGATTCTCAACGAAGACATCCCCGGCTGGCTGGTGGCAAACGAAGGCAAGCTCACCGTGGCACTTGACGTAGAAGTCACCGAAGAACTGCGCCGCGAGGGTATCGCCCGCGAACTGGTGAACCGCATCCAGAACATCCGCAAGGAGAACGGTTTTGAGATAACAGACAAAATCAAAGTCACCCTCTCGCACAATGAGCAGACAGATGCCGCTATCGAAGAATACCAAGCATACATCTGCACACAAGTGCAAGCCAACTCGTTGGCACTGGACGACCTGACAGATGGAACAGAAGTGACATTTGACGAACTGACCTTGACAGTAAAAGTAGAAAAGGAGTTTTAACTTAAACAAATAAACAATATGGCAGAAAAAACAAGATACAGCG
>JAFUPU010000102.1 GCA_017472635.1 Bacteroidaceae bacterium | reverse complement strand
GATTGTCATCTGCGTAGTGAAAGGCATGACCAACAAAGAGATTGCTGAAAAGCTATACCTCTCGCCACACACCATCATGACACACCGGAAAAACATCGCACGCAAACTTGAAATACACTCTACCGCAGGACTTACCATATATGCCATTGTCAACAAGCTGGTAGAACTGAGCGATGTGAAACTATAAGAGTTGACCTACAACATCAGCTGAAAAAACAAACACGCCACAAAAAACAAGGCAGAAAATGCCGGCATAACAAAAAATATTATGTACCTTTGTGCGCTTTTAAAGGACGGAGGATGAATTATGCGTACATTCTGGAGAACAAAACCGCAAATAGAGGCACTCGAAAAATGGGAGCCAAACTGTTGGATTCAGGTGACAAGTCCCACAGAAGAAGACTCTGATTACCTGATGAACGAACTGAAGATGCCTGACTACTTCTTGTCTGACATCGCTGATGTTGATGAGCGTCCGCGTGTAGAGACTGAAGATGGTTGGACAATGATAATCTTGCGTATCCCCTACATGAATCCCACACGAGAGGCGCATTCGCCCTATAGCACCATCCCGTTAGGCATCATCCTGAAGAAAGACATCTGCATCACCGTATGCTACTACATCACCAAGATGATGAACGACTTCCTTTCACATTACCAACGCAAGGGAAAAGGGTTTACCGACTCGGTAGACATGACTTTCCGTCTCTTCCTCTCTTCTTCGGTATGGTATCTGAAGTTCCTCAAGCGTATAAACTACGAAATTGAAGAGGCAAAGCATGACCTCGACAAAAGCATCGACAATGCCGACCTCATCAACCTCTCTTACCTGCAAAACAGCCTCACCTATTTCATGAACTCCATCCGTGGAAACGAAACGTTGCTGACACAAGTGAAGTTCAAGTTGCCCGTCGACGAACTGGATGCCGAGTTGATTGAAGATGTGACCATCGAGATGAAGCAAGCACGCGAATCGGTATCGATATACAGCAACGTGCTTGAAGGCACCATGAATACCTATGCCTCGGTAATCAACAACAACATGAATACCGTGATGCGATTGCAGACTTCGGTATCCATCATCTTGATGTTTCCTACACTCATAGCCAGCCTCTATGGTATGAACCTTATAAACGGTATGGAGAAAAATCCGTTGGGATTCCCGTTCATACTCATATTCTCTATACTCGTTTCCATCACCTTAATCATGTATTTCAAGCGAAGAAGATGGCTATAAGAGCAAAAAAGTGCACTGAAAAAGAAGAAATCACTCAAAATACCTAAAAGTGGGGATTGCGTATCCTTGAATAACGTTGTAACTTTGCACCCGGAAAACAATGAGATGTTTTCACCGGCAAAGCGAAAAAAGTTAGTTAGTCATAAATATAAATTATTACGTAAACCACTATTCGAGTGATTGTACTGAAAAATTTCACACCACCCTGCGAAGCGATTCGCGGGGTGGTGTGTTTTTTAAAAGGTGAAAAAGCAAAAGCTTATCAAAGAGCCGCTTTGATGGCCTCAATCATCTCTTGATACTCTTGGTCAGACAGATACACCTTACCCGGATTCATTTGGAAGGTACCTCCATAGTCAGGACCATCTACATACTTCGGAGCCAGGTGGAAATGCAAGTGAGAGAGTTTGTCACTATAGGCACCATAGTTGATTTTCTCGGGATGGAAAACTTTGTCCATCGCACGAGTCACACGGGTAACATCAGCCATAAATGCATTGCGCTCTTCGTCGCTCAACTCAAACAGGTCATTCACATGCCCATCATATGCCACCAAACAACGACCATGGTAGGTCTGTTCTTTAAACAAAAACACACGTGACACACTCAAGTGTGCAATCTCAATCATCAGATTGTGTAACGTCTCATTGTTTGTACAATAGAGACAATCTTTCGGATCACTTTTCATACTATTATCTTTGTTAATGTTTAGGCAAAGGTAACCAATACCCTGCCAGTTATACCTTATTATATATATATGTTCGTTTTCACCGGTTTCTCTCCACCCCTTTTCTAAAAGTGATATTCACCCAAATGTCAGCATTGCTCACTTTCGGCACGCAACCAGGCAATCTCTTCAGCCCACAGGCTCTCGTCAGGAGTCTCCAATATCAGGGGGATGTTGTCAAAGCGTACATCTTTCATCAGTCGGCTGAAAAAGGGTGCACCTATATACCCTTTGCCGATACTCTCGTGACGGTCAACCCTGCTTCCACACGGTTTTTTACTATCATTCAGGTGCATGCCGCGCAGGTAAGAGAAGCCAACCTGTTCGGCAAACTCATCAAACACCCGGTCATATTCGTTCACCAGGTCATACCCTGCCGTATAGGTGTGACAAGTGTCCAAGCACACACCTACCCGGCTTTTGTCTTCCACCCGGTCAATGATGTAGCGCAAGTGGGCGAAGCTGAACCCCATGTTGCTACCTTGTCCTGCGGTATTCTCTATCACCGCTGTCACTCCCGACGTTTGCTTCAACACCCAGTTGATGCTTTCGGCTATCCGTTCGAGACACCCTTCGGGCGACACTTTGTTCAGATGGCTTCCCGGATGGAAGTTCAACAGGCACAAGCCCAGTTGTTCACACCTTTTCATTTCGTCAAGAAAAGAGAGGCGCGACTTTTCCAAGCCCTCCTCTTCGGGATGCCCCAAGTTTATCAGGTAGCTGTCGTGTGGCAAAATATGGGTTGGAGCAAACCCACCCTCCAAACAAGCCGCTTTAAACCGCCCGATATTTGCATCACTTAAGGGAGAGCTGAACCATTGGCGCTGATTTTTTGTAAAAAGGGCAAAAGCATTTGCTCCTATCATCCGTGCATTGAGCGGAGCATGTTCTACTCCACCCGAAGCGCTTACGTGTGCTCCTATATATTTCATCGTTTACTTCCTTATTTTATATTATCGACTACAAAGATACATCAATTCTTCAAACTTTCACAAGCAATTAAACCATTTTCTCTCTTTTTTGTCATATCTATAGTTGCAACAAGAGAAAAAAACACATTCAATAACCAATTAAAAGAGACATATGAAAAAGTTAGCAATCATCTGCATGGCATTATTCGCCATCACCCTCACCTCATTTGCACAAGGACAGAGAAGAGGTCCGCGTGGTCACATGAATAAAGAAACAATGGTCACCCGCATGACCGAACGTCAAACCAAACGCCTTGCACTCACTCCCGAGCAAGCTGAAAAGATGAAAGTACTGAACACACAATGGGTCGACCAAATGATGACACAACGAAGACCTGCCGACCAGCCGAAAGACTCAGTACAGAAGCTATCCAAAGAAGAGCGACGGGCACAACGCCAAGCACGCGAAGCTCAAATGAAAGAGGCACGCGAAGCTTATCATGAGAACGTAAAAAAAGTGTTGACACCCGAGCAATACGAGACATTCGTTAAAATGGAGGAAGAACGTCCTAACCGACAACGTCCGCATGGTGAACGTGGAAGAGGACCGCGCGGAAACATGGGAGGCATGGACAGGATGGGTGACTTCGGAGGCGAATCCGACGGATTTGACATGTAAAAAGAGCACCGATTGGGGTTAAAAAATGTTTTTTTTGCAAGTTACACTCTTTTTGTATTCCTTTGCGCATAAACTTACAAAAAAACGAGCAAAATGAAGAAACAACATATCATAGCATCGTTGCTTGCAGGCATACTCTGCCTTGCATGCAACCATGCCCCCAAAGAGGACAGAGCCACTGAAGAAGAACGGATTTTCCAAACAAAAACGGCACCACAAGGAGGAATCAGGGAGATGACCGACTTGACAATGGACGGCAATGTGGAGATAAAGGGAAAGACCTATCACTACAAGATTTCACGCACCTCCAACCACCAACTGCCCATCGTCAAAGACAATCAGGAAAACCGCTACTACGATAATGAAATCAACCTGCTTATCACACAGGACGGAGGCAAACAGATAGTTGACAAGAAGTTTATAAAGAAAGATTTCGCCAACAACCTGCCCGATGCCAAATTCTTGACAATAGCAGTGCTTGACGGAATGGGATTCAATGAGATACAAAACGACCGATTCACATTTACCGTCAGCATGTGTTGCCCTCAAACCGACTTTTGCCAAATGCTCGACCTCGAATTTGACACCAACGGAAACATGTCAATATCCGAGACCTCGGGATACGATGGCGAAATCCCCTTTGAAGAGGTGACAGAATAGTTTCACCGGGTGTAAAATACAAAGATAATACGACCTATAAAGGGGGAAATAAAAAAATAAAGGGTAAAATTAAGAGGAAAAGGGGAACATCCGCCCAAACAATCAGCCGTTTCAAAACGTTCTATCAGACAACAAAGCAAACTATATATTAACCATTTAAAAAAGAGAACGATTATGAGAAAGATTTTAACTGCTATTTTTTCGCTCTTCCTGTTGGTAACAGGAGTTAGCGCCAATGACCGCGTAACTCATGACGTAAACCAGTTACCTGCTGCTGCACGCCAATTCATCACCACACACTTCCCAAAAGCACCGGTCTCTTATCTGTCAATCGACAGAAAGCTCTTCGGTGTAGAGGGATACGACGTGAGATTGATTGACGGTACCGAAATCGATTTCAACAACAAAGGCGAGTGGAAAGAGATTGATGCCGAGCACAAGGTTATCCCTGCCGCCATCATCCCTGAAAACATCAAGAAATACATCAACCAATACTACCCGCAAAACAAGGTGACAAAAATCAAACACACCAAGCGTGGGTATGAATTGCACCTCAACAACGACCTCGAAGTCGACTTTGACCAACGAGGCAACTTCTTGCGACTTGATGATTAACCAATGATGCCGCTCGACTGACGGGCGGGGCAAATAATTCACAATTCACAATTGCTATTGCTTGACCGATGGGATTAGCGAATAATTGTGAATTGTGAATATTGTTATATCTCACTCCAGTTCTACCACTGTGATGCCTGCGCCTCCAAATTGCACATGCTCGTCGTGATAGCGCTTTACACCCGACACTCCGGCAAGATAATCGCGCACCAAGGTACGCAATATGCCATTGCCCGTGCCATGCAAGATGCGCACCCGACTCGCCCCCAACAAAATGGCATCATCAATAAAATAGGTAACCGCTTGCAATGCCTCGTCACCACGCATACCACGCACATCTATGTCTTGCCTGAATTGCAACTTCTTTTCATACACCTCGTCTTGTGTCTGCTTACTCACAAAGCTCACGCCTGATGTCTTTTCCTCTTTCGGAGCGGTACGCTTTTCCAACCGGTCGAGTTTTACCGTCGACTTTATCATACCAAACACCACTACGGCATTTTTTCCGTTCACCTCTACCACCTTTCCTACCGAGGTTTGACCTTTAATTCCCACAAACGAACCTACTCCTATCACCTCCGGTTTAGGTGCAGGTGAAGCCACACGCTTTATACCATCAGGTTTTGTAAGCGTGCCTCCTCCCTCTTTCTTCTCTTTCTTTCGATTCTGACGGTTGCGCAACCGTTCCATCTGGCGCTCTATTTCAGCCTCTTTCTGCTCTTTCATGCGTGCCTCCAGCGAGTCACGGAAGTCATCCAGTTCCTGCCTCGCAAGTCGCGTACGTTCTTTTTCAGCCTGATTCTCTTTGATTGCACGTATCGTATTTTCAATCTTGGCATTCGACTCGCTCAACAACTGCTCGGCACGCTCTTTTGCCGTATGCAAAATCTCTTTCCGGCTTTTCTCCAACTCCTGCAAGCGACTCTCATAACGGGCAATCGTATCTTCCATCTTCTTCTCATGCTGGCGGATGTTTTGTCGTTTCGACTCCCAATAGCGCTTGTCGCGCACAATGTCTTGCAGATACTTGTCGGCATTGATATATTCGCTTCCCACTATCTCCGAAGCATCGGCTATCACCTCTTCGGGGAGTCCTATCTTACGGGCAATCTCTACGGCAAACGAGCTTCCCGGATTGCCTATCTGTAATTGGAAAAGCGCCTGCATGCGGTGTCGGTCATACAACATTGCACCATTCACCACCCCCTCATTATCTTCGGCAAAATGCTTCAGGTTCTGATAATGTGTGGTGATAACTCCAAAAGCCTTGCGTGCATTAAATCGCTTGAGTATAGCTTCGGCAATAGCCCCTCCAATCTGTGGTTCGGTGCCTCCTCCAAACTCGTCAATCAGCAACAAGCTACGCTCGTTACAGTGTTTCAACATCTGTTTCATGTTCACCAGATGCGACGAGTAGGTGCTCAAGTCATCTTCGATGCTCTGCTCGTCACCTATATCAATGAATATGCTCTCAAATATACCGGCTCTGCTACGCTCGTGCAACGGTATGGGCATACCACACTGAAGCATATATTGCAAGAGTCCCACCGTCTTCAGGCACACCGACTTTCCTCCCGCATTGGGTCCGCTGATGAGCAAAATACGCTGTTCACCTCCCAACTCTATGTCGAGTGGTACCACCCGCTTTCCGTGTTTCTCCAACGAAAGGCGCAATAGCGGGTGTTCAGCTTGCGTCCAATCAATCTGTTGCCGGTCTTCTACGAGCGGACACACCCCTTTCACCCGGATGGCAAAAAGTGCTTTGGCTCGGATAAAGTCAATCAGCGCCAAAAACTCATACGAACGCATGATTTCATCGACTTGCGGACGCACTTGTGCAGTAAACTCTGTGAGGATACGGATGATTTCGCGCCGTTCTTCTCCCTCCAGTTCGCGTATCCGGTTGTTGGCTTCGACCACCTCACCCGGTTCGATAAAGACAGTCTTTCCTGTAGCCGATTCATCGTGCACGATACCCTTTATCCGCCGTTTCAATCCCGGTGCAACGGGTATCACCAATCGTCCGTCGCGCATTGTGGGTGTCACATCTTTGTCAACCACCCCCTCGGCTTGCGCACTACGCAATATCGATTGCAAACTACGCGAAATGCTACTTGTCGTATGCGCCAATTCACGCCTTATACGCAACAGTTCGGCAGAAGCATTGTCTTTTATCTTGCCATATTTATCGAGTATCGCATCTATCTGAGCCAACAACTGAGGGAATATCCCGACCTCGCCCGCCAACCGTTGTAAAGCAGGATAAGGTGTCTCACCCGCTTCAAGTTCATCGGGCGAATGCTGTAGAAACCGCACAATACCGTGGATGGTTTCTAACGAACGACGGAAATCAAACAGTTCCTGCTCGCCCAAATACATTCCCTCTACCCGTATGCGTTTGAGTGAAGGGCGCAAGTCATAAAAATATTGGTCAGGAAAGTCTGCTGCTTCTTCAATGATGCGCACAAACTCGCCCACCTGTGCCAACCGTTCACTTATCACGGCAAGCGAGGTGGAAAAATCCATTTCATCTACCCGCTCGCGCCCAAGCGTGCTCAAACTTTTCTCCTTCAACAGGTCGCGCACCTGATCAAAACCTATCTTGTGCTCAAAATTTTGTGGATATATCATCACGTTATTTTCTCGTCTTATATACCTTAATTAATATAGCATTTGCTACTTTTCTTTCGTAAAACGGACGCAAAATTACATTTTTTACACTTTTCGTGCAAAAAAAACGACCAATAATTTGTCTATTCAAAAAAAAGCCGTACCTTTGCATCGCTTTTAGAAAGAAAGCCCCCTCAAAAGGAGTTTTGGAAAGGTGGTAGAGTGGTCGATTACAGCGGTCTTGAAAACCGCCGTGCTGAGAGGCACCGGGGGTTCGAATCCCTCCCTTTCCGCCAAGAATAGTTTGATGAACGTCAAACAGACATTTAAAAGTAACAAGAAAGCACCGTAAATCAGACGATTACGGTGCTTTTTCTTTTTATATCCGTATAAAATGAAGCCCCAAATGCACCACTTGGCATTCAACATTCGGTCATTTTCTGCTACAGATATTGCTACACAGAATAAAATTCTCAAAAAAATGTAGCAGTGAATACCTGTTGATACCATTATTGACGCTTTCTAAATCGCTTGAATATAATAAATTATGTCGAACTTTGTAGCCGAAATGCTACACAAAAGAATTATTGTATGAGAAAGTGTTTTAAAGTGCCGTATTATGTGCGTTCAAATTACGAGAACAAACAAGGTAAATCACCATTGATGATTCGGATCTTCCTCAATGGGGAAATGATGAATATTGGTAGTGCTGGAATATACATCGATAAAAAATTGTGGTCCAATTCTACAAGTAGGATGAAAGGGCGTAGTATTGATGCTTTGAATGTCAATGCCCAATTGGATTTACTGTCCTCTACCCTATTGGGGATTTTTAAGAAATATGAGGATGATGAAGAATTGTCTTTAGAGAAGATTAAAAGTGACTATTTAGGAAAAAGTTCTTCTCTGGATACAGTTATGGATATATTTGACAAGTATCTGGAAGATTTGAAATCTTTGATTGGAACATCCAAGACACAGGCGACCTTCAACAAGTATGCTGTTGCACGTAAACACTTCTCATCCTTCCTGAAATATAAATATGGTAGGAATGATATAATGCCTAAGGAGTTGACCTATATTGTCATTCATGATTTTGATGTCTATCTGAAAACTGTTCTGCAACTAAAAGCTAACAGTGCGACCAAGACTCTGAAGTTTTTTAAGACTGTAATCATCTTTGCTCAAAAAAGCGGAAAGATGACTCATGACCCTTTTATGAATTTCCGGTTTCAAGCAGAAAAAGTAGATAGAGGATTTTTGACGGATGAGGAAATCCAGTGCATGATGAAAAAGACATTCGATATCCCACGTTTGGAACAAGTGCGGGATATATTCATCTTCTCCTGCTTCAGTGGACTTGCATATATTGATATGGTCAATCTGACAGAAGATAACATTGTCGTTTTGGATGGTAAAAAATGGATTATTGTAAACCGCCATAAGACGAATGTGCCGAGCAACATATTGCTGTTGGACATTCCGTTGATGATTATAGATAAATATAAAGGTAAGGATAATGATGGGCGACTGTTACCCATTATATCCAATCAAAAGATGAATGCTTATCTCAAAGAGATTGCCGATGTCTGTGGCATCAAGAAAAGATTGACCTGTCATCTGGCCCGTCATACATTTGCCACAATGACATTAAGCAAAGGAGTCCCGATAGAAACCGTATCAAAAATGTTAGGCCATACGAATATCAAAACGACGCAGATATACGCGAGAATAACGAATAAGAAAATAGAAAGTGACATGATGGTTTTGGCTACAAAACTGGATAAATTTAATGAAATCGTAGATGTATAATATAAAGGAAGAATCAATTGCATTAATAAATAATGTAAGAATAGGCAAACTCAATGACGCAATGTTGCTGTCTTATATTATGTCAAGAGGTATTGACTGTGACATTGCAAAACAGGAATGTGTAGAACTTCAATATGAGTTGTACGGGAAACCGTGCAACTCCATTGGGTTTTTGAACAATTCTGGTGGATATATAATAAATGGCACCATGAGCAAAGGCTGTTTTGGTGAACAGGATATGACCATTGTGGAACATCGGAACGAACATGAACCAGCCAATTGCTATTTGTTTGAGGATTATCTGATGTATTTGTCTTTCTTGACTTTGTGCAAAATGGGAGTATTAAATATCGAAGTTGAGCAAAGTTTTGACTATATCATTCTAAACTCCGCCACCAATATTCCCAAGTTATTGTCCATCCTTGACAGATACTCTTCCGTTCATAGTTTTCTTGGGAATGGAAAAGTCGGCCAAGTCCTGAATGAAGTAATTACAGGTGCATTCTCTACAGCCGTACAAGATGAAATGCTCCGATATTTGCCTCACAATAATTTGAACGTATATTTAAGGAATATAAGGTTTGGCAAGAGTTGAAGATTCGTCATATTCGTCATATTCTTCAAAAACTTTATTCCGTCAGTTCCACCAACTCACAGAAATCATCTATCACCCAATCTGCATCAGCAAGGCTTTCCCTGCTGCCGTTGCCATATGTTACCCCACAAGTCATGGTACCGGCATTCTTTCCCATCTGTATATCAAATGTAGTATCACCAACGACAAGAGTCTCTTCTGCCTTGAAACGGAAGATGCCAAGTATTTTGTTCACAGGCTCAGGATTGGGCTTGCCTTCTTTTACATCATCTGCACCAAGAATATAACTGATAAGCGATGACAGTCCAAGCGACTCCACATATTGAGCAAGCGAAGCATGACTACGGCTGCTTGCTATGGTCAGCGTTATGCCACGTT
>JAFUPU010000101.1 GCA_017472635.1 Bacteroidaceae bacterium | reverse complement strand
TCTGTTTTTTATCTACCTGGCTGTTTCCAAAGAGTTTGAGCCGATGCTGCTCATCCCCATCGGTTTCGGTATTCTCATCGGTAACATACCGTTCAACACGGAAGCCGGTCTGCAAGTAGGTATCTATGAAGAAGGCTCTGTCCTTAACATCCTCTATCAGGGTGTGACCTCCGGTTGGTATCCTCCGCTCATCTTCTTGGGCATCGGTGCCATGACCGACTTTTCGGCACTCATCTCCAACCCCAAACTGTTGCTCATCGGAGCAGCCGCCCAGTTTGGAATCTTCGGAGCCTATATGATTGCCTTGGGCTTGGGTGACTGGTTTCCCTTCCTCGGAACATCGTTCACTCCAGCCGAAGCCGGTGCCATCGGCATCATTGGTGGAGCTGATGGTCCGACCGCCATCTTCCTATCGTCGAAACTGGCTCCTCATCTGATGGGTGCCATTGCCGTGAGTGCTTACTCATACATGGCACTTGTGCCGGTTATCCAACCGCCCATCATGCGCCTGCTCACCACCAAGAAAGAGCGTCTCATGCGCATGCCGACTCCCCGCAAGGTTTCTCACACCGAGAAGGTCATCTTCCCCATTGCAGGTCTGTTGCTCACCTGTTTCCTCGTGCCGAGTGGTCTGCCCCTGTTGGGTATGCTCTTCTTCGGCAACCTGTTGAAAGAGTCGGGCGTAACACGCCGCTTGGCAGAGACCGCCCGCGGTCCGCTGATTGACACCATCACCATCTTGTTGGGCATTACCGTAGGTGCTTCTACGCAGGCAAGCGAGTTCCTGACCGTAGACAGTATCCTTATCTTCGCCCTCGGAGCCTTGTCGTTCATCATCGCCACTGCTTCGGGCGTACTGTTCGTGAAGTTGTTCAACCTGATATTGCCCAAGCACAAGCGCATCAATCCGCTAATCGGCAATGCCGGTGTGTCTGCCGTGCCCGACTCGGCACGTATCAGTCAGGTTGTCGGACTCGAATACGACCCGACCAACTACCTGCTCATGCATGCCATGGGTCCCAACGTGGCAGGGGTCATCGGTTCGGCTGTAGCAGCCGGTGTGCTGCTCGGATTCTTGATGTAAGGGATATAAATCTCCCCGGCAAGTGCACACTTTTTTGCATCAGGCACGTTTTTTCACTGCTTGACACGTTTATCTCACTCAAAGGGTATATACCAATCTGTGTCAACCGGTAAAATCCGTGCCTGATGTTTTTATATTCCCCCTATACCTTATTATATATATAAGTCTTCTCTCCCACTCTTCGATACAAGCCTGCAAAGCAATTCTCAAAGAATGTAAAAATAAGCGCGTCTGCAATTAACAGCTGTTAATGGGGGATAATTCTCTGTTAAAAGAGAACAATTTAGAGAGAAAAGTGTTTGTTAATACAGATATTGTTTTTACATTTGCAGTACCAAAAGTGTTAAACTAAAACAAGAAATTAACAAATAAACAAATATCAAGGTATGAAACAGACAATTAAAACAGCAGGCAAGTTTGCCGCTATCGTATTATTGAGTGCTGCCGCTGCAGGCATAACCACTTACCTGATGCAGCCACGTGAGAAAGAAGACAATCCTACATTCACCCAACTGTTCCCACAAAGCATGGCACCAATGCCTGCCTCTTACAGCAGTAACTATAGAGCGGGTGCTATAGACCTTACCCAAGCAGCAGAAAGTTCGGTAAATGCTGTTGTACACATCAAGTCTACCCAACTGGGAAAGGTGCAGACCGTACAAGAACCGATGGACATCTTTGAATACTTCTTCGGAAACGGACGAGGGGGAGGTCAACGTCAGGTGCAGACCCAACCCAAGATTGGGTTCGGCTCGGGAGTAATCATCTCAGAAGACGGCTATATTGTCACCAACAACCATGTGATTGAAGGCGCCGATGAAATCAGCGTGAAACTCAACGACCACCGCGAATTCAAGGGACGCATCATCGGCACCGACCCCAACACCGACCTGGCATTGGTGAAAATCGAAGGCGATGAGTTCCCCACCCTGCCCATCGGAAACTCCGACGAGCTGAAAATCGGCGAATGGGTATTGGCAGTAGGAAACCCATTCAACCTGACCTCGACAGTCACAGCCGGTATCGTAAGTGCCAAGGCACGTGCTTTAGGCGTATACAACAACGGAATTGAATCGTTCATCCAGACCGACGCTGCCATCAACCAGGGAAACAGTGGAGGCGCTCTGGTCAATGCCAATGGCGAGTTGGGGGGCATCAATGCCGTACTCTCGTCGCCCACCGGTGCGTATGCCGGATACGGATTTGCCATCCCCACCAGCATCATGACCAAGGTGGTAGCAGACCTGAAGCAATATGGAACCGTACAGCGCGCCATCCTGGGCATCAAGGGTAACTCACTCTCGGGCGACCAATACCGAGGAGAAGCCATCAGCGAACAGTTGAAGAAGAAAGCCGAAGAGCTGGGAGTCATCGACGGAGTGTGGGTTGCCGAAGTGATTGAAGGAGGCTCGGCTGCCGCTGCAGGCATCAAGGTAGACGACGTCATCACCGGCATCGATGGCAAGCAGGTAAAGAGCATGGCAGAGCTGCAAGAGGCACTCGCCAAACACCGCCCCGGTGACAAGGTGAGCATCAAATTGGTGAGAGACAAAGATGAAAAAGAGCTCGAACTGACACTGAAAAATGCCCAAGGAAACACCAAAGTGGTGAAAAACGTAGATATGGATATACTGGGAGCCGCCTTTGTGGAACTGCCCGAACAGCTGAAACGCCAACTCAACCTGGGATATGGTCTGCAAGTGACCGGAGTGACAGACGGCAAGATGAAAGATGCCGGCATACGGAAAGGTGTGATACTGCTGAAGGCAAACAACCAGCCGCTACGCACAATCAGCGACCTGGAAGATGTGTTGAAAAACGCCTCACAGTCGCCCGAACAGGTACTCTTCGTCACCGGAATCATGCCTTCAGGCAAGCGGGTAAACTTCGCCGTAGACCTTGCGCAAGAGGAATAAAATTTGAATCAGTTATAAAAAAGCAATTTCAAGGAAGAGGATGCCGTGAAGGCATCCTCTTCCTGTTTTATACCCCTATTCAAGCCGCCAAACAGTTAACAAATGTTATAAATACATAGCTTACAAGTCGCAACTTATAGCTTTTTTTTCCTACATTTGCACCCCCGAAAAGAGGAGATATTATCCATTTATACAAATTAATTAAACGAAATTCACCGCTTATGAGCAAATGCAAATGGCTCATAGTATTCACCACGATACTATGCAGTCAGGGATTTTATGCCCAATCCATCCAAAGGTATCCATTGAGTATAGAAGAGATGTTCCGCCTTGCCGACGAGAACAGTCAAAGCATCCGTGCACACCAAACCGGAGCCGAGGCAACCGCCGAAGCCCTGAAAAATGCCAAGGCACAACGCTTGCCCGACATTCAGGCATCACTGTCGGTAAGTTATCTTGGCGACGGACGCGTGTGGGACCGCGACTTCCAGCACGGTACACACATCGACATCCCCCACTTTGGAAACAACTTCGCCCTCGAAGCCAGCCAGGTCATCTATGCCGGAGGTGCCATCAGCAGCGGCATCGAACTGGCAGAACTGGCACACAAAATGAGCCTGCTCGACGGTGAAAGAAACAGGCAAGAAATACGCTTCCTGCTCGTCGGACACTATCTCGACCTTTACAAACTGGGCAACCAGCTGCAGGTTCTGCAAAAAAACATGGAGCTGACCGAACAGCTCATACAACACATGAAAGCGCGGAACAGCGAAGGCACGGTGCTGAAAAACGACATCACCCGCTACGAACTGCAACGTGAAATGCTCGCCCTGCAAATAACCAGGGTACGACATGCCGCACACATTATTAACCACCAACTGACCACCACCCTGCATCTGCCCGACGGCACACAGGTGGTGCCCGATACCACATTTTTGAACAGACAGACAGAGATGTTAAGCGAAACAGCGTGGCAACAACTTGCCGCCACAAACAACCTCCGGCTCAAGCAAAGCGAGCTTGCTGCACAGATGGAGCAACAAAAAGTCAAACTGGAACGGTCGGAACTGATGCCCAAGGTAGCACTTGTCGCTGCCGACCACCTCAACGGACCGGTAACCATCGAAGTGCCTGCACTCGACAACAACTTCAACTACTGGTATGTGGGGATAGGCATGAAATACAACCTGTCGTCACTCTTCAAGAACAACAAAAAGTTGAAGCAATCGAAACTGAACGCCCGACGCGCCACTGAAGAGCTGGCACTTGCACAAGAGCAAACGACCCATGCCGTACAAAGCAGTTTCACCAACCTGCAGACCGCACTTGCCGACCTGCATACACAGGAAAAAAGCATGGAACTAGCCAACGAACACTACCGCATTACCCGAAACAGGTATGAAAACGAGCTGGCACTGCTGACCGAACTGCTCGACGCAAGCAACATGAAGCTGAATGCCGAGCTCGACTGGGTAAACTCACGCGCAAATGTCATCTACAACGGATACAAGATGAAATATGTGACACATACAATCCAATAAACGAACCTAACAGAAAAAGATAAAGACATGATTTCAAGAAAAAACAAGAAGAGAATCTACAACACCCTCATCATCTGCATCCTCCTCACAGGACTCATCTACGTATGCTCACGCTTCATCCACCTGGGAAACATAGAGTACACCGACAATGCACAGGTGTGCCAACACATCACCCCGGTCAACACCCGGGTACAGGGCTTCATCAAGCAAATCTGCTTCGATGAGTTCCAGCCCGTCAGCAAGGGAGACACCCTCGCCATCATTGAAGACACCGAATTCCGCCTGCGTCTGGCACAAGCCGAGGCAGACCTGGCAAACGCCACTGCCGGAAAAGAAGCCATGAACAGCGGGATTGCAGCTACAACCAACAACCTGACCGTCAACGATGCCGGAATCAAAGAAATGGAAGTGCAGATGGAAAATGCACGCAAAGAGTTGGCACGATTTGAAAAGTTGCTTGAAGAAGAGGCGGTAACCCGCCAACAATATGACCAGATAAAGACAGCCTGTCAGGCTGCCGAAGCCCGATACGAAAAGGTGTTGCGTGCCCGCCAGACCACCTCGCTGGTCAAAACCGAGCAGACACACAGGCTCGGACAAACCGAAGCCGGCATACGCCTGGCTGAAGCTGCCGTAGAGTTGGCACGCCTCAACCTCTCATACACCGTAATCATAGCCACCTGCGACGGAATGACCGGACGCAAGGAGATACACGAAGGACAATTGGTACAACCCGGACAAACCTTGGTTGAAATAGTAGATGAAGACGAACTGTGGGTAGTTGCCAACTACCGCGAAACCCAGTTGCCCGGCATCCGAATAGGTGCAGAGGTGGAACTGACCGCTGATGCCGTACCCGGAATTACATACAAAGGCACCGTAGAGGCTATCTCCGACGCTACCGGAGCCGCCTTCTCCATGATTCCCCAAGACAATGCCACCGGCAACTTCGTCAAAGTGGAACAGCGCGTCCCCGTACGCATCAGCCTGCAAGGGAATGCCCCCGAGGAACTGAAGCTGCTGCGTGCCGGACTGAATGTTGAATGTGAAGTCAAAACAGCCGAATAACCATGTCGCACTACAATGCTCCCTTCTCCATGCCCATGTACAAGGAGTTCGTCCCTCCGAAGCTACGTCCATGGATATACCTGCTTGTCATCGTCACATTCCAACTGTCGGGAGGCGTATACATGGGTGCCGTCAACCAGATGATGGGCAGCATGAACCTAATGCGTGAAGACCTGCTCATGTGCCTCTACTGCAACCTGGCAGGCATGGCACTATGGTTCCCCATGCTCTTCCGGATGAAGTTCAGATTCACCAACAAGACCCTGCTCACTGCAGCAGCCACCGGTGTGCTGGCATGCAACCTGATTGCCCCACACATCACCTACCAGCCCCTCTTGTGGGCAGTATGTTTCATCAGTGGCATCTGCAAGATTCAAGGCACATTCGAGTGTTTCTCAAACATCCAGCTGTGGATTACTCCCAAACGCGACTTTACCGTGTTTTTTCCCCTGCTGCACATCATCGTATTGGGATGTGTGCAAGTATCAGACATGCTGTGCGTGTGGTTCATCCACCACTACCACTGGCACTACATGCACCTTTTCATCTGCAGTCTGATGCTTGCCGACCTGATGTTTTTCCGAACCTGTCTGCGCCACTTCCGCTTCATGAAACGTCTCCCGCTCTATGGCATCGACTGGCTGGGAGGCATCCTGTGGGCAAGTTTTGTGGTGCAACTGGTCTACCTCTTCACCTTCGGTGACTGGTATGACTGGCTGAACAGTCCGGTTATCCGACGGCTTGCCATAACCATTCCCCTCACCTTAGGGGTATGCATCTGGCGGATGAACACCATACGACACCCCTTCCTTGAGCCACAAATGTGGAAATCGCGACGGTTATTCCCGATTTTAGGAATCATCACCATCGTTGAAGGACTTTTCGCTACCGAACACGTATTGGAAGAGACGTTCTTTTCCGAAGTGATGCACTATGCCGAAACCGTATCGGTGCAATTCAACAGTTGGGTGTTGGGAGGCATCATTGCCGGTTGCATGTTCTCCTACTGGTGGATGCACTTGCGCCACTTCAACTACATGAAACTGGTGCTGGTGGGACTTGTTGCCATGCTGGGCTACATCTTGGGATTCTACTTTACCATCAACAGCAACATACACATGTCGCACCTCTACCTGCCACTCGTATGCCGCGGATTTGCCCACGGCACACTCAGCCCCGTCATACTGATGGCTTTGAAAGAGAGCATGAGCTTCCAGCACTTTTTCCAAAGTTTGGGTGTCTACCAGACACTGCATCTGACCATTGGCGGAGTGATTGGAAGCGCTGCATACACACAAGGTCTCTCTTACTATATGCCCGACAACTTCGCCCGGTATGGACACTTGTTGGAAAAGACCATCTACAGCCGGACACCCTTCCCGTTGGGCACATACTTGGAGCAGTTCAGCACCCAAATGCTGGAGATAAGTATCAAGCAAATCTACGGATGGACAGCATACGTATGCCTCCTCTTTTTCTTGATATTACTCCTCTACGACGCTCCCGTAAGACGGAACATGAAACGCATACCCAACTGGAAAAACATAGGAATACAGATGCGCAACTCGCTCAACCGGTTCAACCGGTAAAAAGGGAACAACCTGTATAAAAAAAAGATTTCATGAACTGAAGACGGATGACCGGCAAGCAAACCGGTTGCTGATGACAATCTCTGACTGTTTACCGATTGCCTGCATCATCCGCACCAGCAGCATCTATAAAAAAACAAGAGAGGGGGGCAAAAGCCCCCCTCTCTTATAAATAGCTGTCTTTTTACTTCAACACACGGTTCGTATTCACATCGGGAAAAACAACTGCAGGCTTGAACTGCTTCGCCTCTTCAAAATCCATCTGCGCATACGACATGATGATTACCACATCGCCAACCTGCACCTTACGGGCTGCTGCGCCATTCAGGCATATACAGCCACTGCCACGCTCACCTTTTATAATATAGGTCTCAAAACGCTCACCATTGTTGTTGTTCACAACGTGTACCTTCTCACCGGCAATCAAATTGGCAGCATCCATCAAATCTTCGTCAATGGTGATACTGCCCATATAGTTCAGATTAGCCTCAGTAACACGCACACAATGCAATTTCGACTTTAAAACTTCTATCAACATTCCTGCAAATATTATTATTTATATCGAATATTATCAATCAAACGTACTTCTCCACAGAAAACAGTGATACAGCCAACAATGCCTTCAGCCTCATCCCACGATTGGACAGTCTGCATAGTGCGGGCATCAACAATTTCATAATATTCCAGTTTTAACCCTTCAACAGCAGCAATCCCTTGTTCTACAAACGACTTCGTTTCAAGCAACGAATGGTTGATTGCATAGCGTTGACTCTCAAACAGAACGCGAGAAATATTCAAGGCAGTTTCACGTTCTGCTTCAGACAAGCGGGTGTTACGGCTGCTCATTGCCAAACCATCACTCTCGCGCATGATAGGACAACCGACAATCTCTAAAGGCAGCTCCAACTGGCGCGTCATCTCACGGATAATAGCCAACTGCTGGAAATCTTTCTCTCCGAAATAGGCTTTATCCGGCTTGACCATGTCAAACAATTTACTCACTACCTGGCATACGCCATTAAAATGCCCCGGACGGAATGCTCCCTCCATGACAGTGTCTAACGGTGCATAGGAAAACGAACGGGTATCAGGCTCTGGATAAACTTCTTCAACCGATGGAGCAAAAGCTATTGCCACACCGGCTTGTTGCAACAACAGACAATCAGCCTCCAACGTGCGGGGATACTTGAGCAAGTCATTCTTGTCATTAAACTGCGTAGGGTTCACAAAAATGCTGACGACAGTCACATCGTTCTCTTCGACACTGCGTTTTACCAGCGAAATATGTCCGGCATGCAAGGCTCCCATTGTGGGAACCAACCCTACTGACAAGCCCGACTTCTTCATTGCTGCAATCTCTGTTTGCAGCTCTTTAACGGTCTTTATTACTTTCATTTTTGAGTATAAATTCTCCTTAACATCGCAAAATGCGGTGCAAAGTAAGCTATAATTTGCCAATTAACGAAGAAAATTCAGGTTTTTCCGCTAAAAAAGTTGCAAAAGGTTTTTTTAACGTTACTACTTTCACCTTACAAATCAGCAAGTTAACAAAATAACGCTATAAAATAAAAGACTGATTATCCGCATTATTCAAAAAAAAATCGTACCTTTGCACTATCTTTATGACAACTTTATCACAATGACTGCAAAGAAGATATTATTCATCACGCAAGAAATTACTCCGTATGTCCCCGAATCAACCATTTCGACATTCGGAAGATACTTGCCCCAATCAGTTCAAGAGACAGGACGCGAAATCAGAACATTTATGCCCAAATGGGGCAATATCAACGAACGTAGAAATCAATTGCACGAGGTTATCCGACTATCAGGCATGAACCTGATAATCGATGACACCGACCATCCGTTGATTATCAAAGTTGCCTCTATACAATCGGCACGCATGCAAGTCTATTTCATAGACAACGATGATTATTTCCAGCAACGCCAAATGGTTGCCGACGAAAACGGAGTGGAATACCCCGATAACGACGAACGAACCATATTCTATGCACGCGGTGTGCTTGAAACAGTGAAAAAGTTGCGATGGTGTCCCGATATAATCCACTGTCACGGATGGATTTCGGCATTGGTTCCCATTTATATCAAAACCGCCTATTGCGACGAACCGTCGTTCCGCGATTCAAAAGTGGTATTTTCCACATTTGAAGATACAATCAAAACAAACTTCCGCGATGACTATCTGAGCCAGCTTCTCATCAAAAATATGAAGCCCGAATTGACAGAAGGAATCAACCTTCCAATCAACAATTTGGAACTCTGCAAACTGGCAATCAAATATTCCGATGGGTTAATTGAAAATAGCCCTAACGTAGATCCTGCAATCATTCAGGCTGCGCAAGAAGCCGGAGTACCGGTACTCAACTATCCTGGAAATGAAAACTACGTAGACGCATTCAACAGTTTCTACGATTTAGTTTGGAGCAACGGAAAAGAGGCTGAAGAAGAGACAGACGAAGATTAACTTTACACATCAACCACCCAATCATTCACAAAAAAACGAATAAGAGTATCCACACCTAAATTATGATTAGAATAAAATTTCTCAATTGTTTTTGGTTGGCATTTTCTCTATTTACCCTTTCCCTGAGCAGTTGCGATGACAACACCGACAGCTTGGGCGAAAGCATGATGCCTAACGAAGACCAGATAAACATCGGAGTAAAAACCTATCAGGCTTATAGCCAGTCATTGTTGGCAGGCGACTCCATTCTTGCTAGAACAAGCACCGCCTATTTGGGCAAATATACCGACCCCGTATACGGAACATTCGAATCAGACTTTCTGGCACAATTCCACTGCGTCGAAGATTTCCAATTTCCTGAAGGAGGAGTTGACGGTGACTCTGCCATAGCTGTAGAGTTACGTCTCTTCTACACCAACTATTTCGGTGATCCCAACAATCCATGCCACCTCAGCGTATACCCATTGGATAGTGTATTACAAGAGGAACAAAACTATTACACCGACATCAATCCGACAGACTTCTACGATGAAAGTCTCTCGCCATTGGCTTCGCGTCCGTACACTGCAATAGATCAGACTATCCCCGACTCTATTAAGACATCAAGCGGCTATGTACCATATCTCAGCATCAAACTGCCACGCATCCTTGGCACTGAGATGATTAGAAAGTACTACGAAGACCCCGCCAATTTCAAAAATGCTCACGCATTCATCAACAATGTGTGCAAAGGATTCTACATACAGTGTGACCAAGGAGACGGAACCATCCTCTACATACAACAAGCACAGTTGAATGTAAAATTCCAATACAAGGTACAAAGCAGTAGTGGAAAGGTAGACTCGCTCATCACCGTGTTGGCACAGTTTGCAGGTACGCAAGAGGTTTTGCAGCTGAACCATTTCCAAACCGATAAAGAGACGTTGAAAGAATTGGCAGAACAAGACGGAAGTTGCACTTACTTGAAAACACCGGCTGGAATCTTTACCGAAGTGACTCTACCCATCGAAGAGATTGCAACCAACCATATAGCTGAAGGAGACACCTTAAACGCTGTCAATATGGTATTCGTACGCTACAATGAAGGAACTAACAACGAATACAATGAATATCGCATGGGAGTACCCCAAACCATTCTGATGGTACGCAAGCAAGACATGTATACATTCTTCGAAAACAATTCATTGGCAGACAATGAGACAGCCTTCTTGGCAACGTTTGATGAAGATTATAATACATACACATTCAGCAACATAACCAAACTCATCCGCCACATCATAGACGAGCGTGAGAATTCAACCCTACCGGTAAA
This sequence comes from Bacteroidaceae bacterium, assembly GCA_017472635.1. Lineage (GTDB taxonomy): Bacteria > Bacteroidota > Bacteroidia > Bacteroidales > Bacteroidaceae > Phocaeicola_A. Next base: position 13,466 of record JAFUPU010000101.1, on the reverse strand, counting down.
TGCTGATTGGAACAAAGTCGTACTGATTCCCGTAAAAACGACGAGTGACACCTCCGGTTCAATTGTCAACATACGCCATGACTTACAACTCAACAGCGCCCGACTGTTTGGAGGCTACAACGGCACACCCATCGATGTGAATATTACTTATAGCAAGTTCAAGAACTAATTTTTCCGCAACATGACTACGACTCAAACCGTCAACAAAGTAAAATTCATCGAACTCTTGCGATCTACCCAACGTAAAGGGATTGAAGAAACTATCGGAATGCTAGACGCATCCGGATTTTTCAATGCTCCAGCCTCTACCAAATTCCACTTAAACTATGAAGGAGGATTATTGGAACACTCGCTGAGTGTATGCCGAATCGCTATAATGGTGAGAAAGCAGCTCATTGCCATACGCCCCGAATTGGAAGTAAAGCTTCCTATGGATAGCGTCTACCTCATAACTCTGCTCCACGACGTTTGTAAAGCAGAAATCTACAAACGGGCAACCAAAAGACGTAAAAACGAACAAGGATATTGGGAAGATTACTTGGGTTACGACGTAGATTACTCTGATTTCCCTGCCGGTCACGGAGAGAAATCAGTAATCGTTCTGTTACAAAGTGGATTAGAGTTAACTAAAGAAGAGATTATAGCCATACGTTGGCACATGAACGCTTGGGATTTACCATTCCAAAGTTGGGAAGCAACAAGTTCTATCAATGCGGCACGAGCAAAGACTCCATTGTTAGGACTCTTGCAAGCAGCCGACGGACTGTCTGCCAACGTAATTGAAGAGACACAATCATAATTTATAATTTAAATAAGAACCATTTATGAAAATCTTAAGAAACCTTGCATGTGCCATCATTGCCTGCTGCATGTTCTCTTGCGTTTATAACAAAGCATCGTATCTCGACAGCTTCGAATCATTCGTAGAAGAGATTGAACAAAGCGAAAAAATCACTGAAGAAGACTACAAAGAGATAGAAGTTGAATACAAAAAGTTCATTGAAGACTATTACAACGAATATAAAGATGAGTTGGACGCTGAAGAAAAAGCCAAAGTAGTAAAACTCAAAGCTCGTTTCCATGCAGCTGTCGCCACACACAGCATCAACGACGCTGCCGATTTTGTAAAAGGTTTGTTCAAGTAAAGATAAACGCCCTTAATACCTCCATAACAAAAAGCTATGTTTTCAGGAATTGTAGAAGAAACAGCCATTGTCGTGGCTATAGAGAAGGAGCAAGAGAACTTGCATTTGACAATGAAATGTTCATTCGTTGATGAACTGAAAATCGACCAAAGTGTATCTCACAACGGAGTATGTCTGACTATTGTAAAAATAGAAAATGGAACCTACACAGTTACAGCTATGCGAGAAACCATTGAACGCTCAAACATTGGGATATTGAAAGTCGGTGACGAAGTGAATGTCGAACGTTCAATGATGATGAACGGACGCCTTGACGGACACATTGTACAAGGTCATGTAGACCAAACTGCACATTGCATTGAGGTAACCGATGCCGAAGGAAGCTGGTATTACACTTTCCAATACCCCTTTGACAAAGAGATGGCGAAACGAGGTTATCTGACCGTAGACAAAGGTTCAGTAACCGTCAACGGAGTCAGCCTGACTGTATGTAATCCAACTGATGACACATTCCAAGTTGCAATTATACCATACACGTATGAGCATACCAATTTCCACAACATCCTATCAGGGAGCGTCGTAAACATAGAATTTGACATCATCGGAAAATACATCAGTCGAATTAATCAATATAAATAATACATAACCTAAATACAATTCTATATTAAAGAGGGATAAGAGTTTTTCGGCAACGGAATCTATTCCTCTTTAATACTTTCCAATAACATACACATCATGGAGTTTCTTCAATTAGCCGCCTCACGCCAAAGCGACCGGGCATACGACAAAACAAGAGCCGTTGAACGCGAAAAACTTGAACGTATCCTCGAAGCCGCCCGTTTCTCTCCATCAGCATGCAATGCACAACCATGGAAATTTGTAGTTGTCGACGAACCGGAATTAGCGTTTAAGATAGGCAAAGCTACAGCAAGTTTGGGAATGAACAAGTTTGCTAAAGATGCACCAGTGCACATACTTATAGTCGAAGAAAGCGCCAATATAACCTCTATGCTGGGTAGCCACATCAAAGATAAATATTTCCCACTAATAGATATTGGTATAGCTTCAGCTCATATCACACTGGCAGCCGAAGCTGAAGGATTAGGTTCATGTATTTTAGGATGGTTCGATGAGAAAACAATCAAATCATTGGTGGGTATACCCGAAAAGAAACGCCTGTTACTGGATATCACCATTGGATATCCGGCTAAAGCCAAACGCACAAAATCCAGAAAATCAAAAGAGAAAATCATTTCATACAATAGATATTGAAGTTCATCACAAATCCTTCAATAAAACATTTGTATGCTCATAATACCCTTTTCTTGCCTCAGCCAAGGTTTTCCACTCTTGGCTGTATTCACATTTATGGTCTACATTAAAATCTTCTGAACCTATTGTATCAATACGTCGCAAGACCTCTGCTACGCTCAAACGTGCCAAATCTTCTGCTGGCAGATAAAAAGCAACCCCACTCTTCTCATCTTCTGTCACCGAATAGAGCAAATCCAAATCTATCAATTCATACAACGTCTCGCGCACCAATCTGATTGGCACACACACCTGTGACGAAATCTCCTCTGCCGTTAAAGGACGTTCACCTACAGCAAAGCGTTTACAGATGACTTCCATAATTAACACGCACAGAAAATCGTGATACCGGCGGCTTATATTCAATACATCCTTTTCAAAATTGTAAAGCTCCACATTTTGACTGGCATAAGTCAATTCTGCACCAAACAAACAAATACTCCATGAAATCTGAGTCCACAACAAAAACATTGGGATAGCAGCAAAACTTCCATAAATAGCGTTATAACTCGACAGCCAAATCTGGCTGTTTATGTAGAAATATTGCAATGCTTGAAAAGCAACACCGGCAATAATTCCAGGCAAAAAGGCATGACGGAGTTTAACCTTTGTGTTAGGCATAAACACATAAAGTGCTATACACATCAATGAGGTAAAGGCAAAAGGTATCATTCGCACTAGCGTCTTCACCATAGGTCCCAACATAACAAATCCCTCCAAATGCTTTACCACAGTAGCCATAAACACCGACAAACCACCTGAAACAACTATCAAAATAGGTAACAATAAGAAGATGGAAAAATAATCAGTAATCTTACGGAACAAGCTACGAGGCTTTTTAACTTGCCAAATTTGGTTGAATGTACGTTCAATATTGCTAGTCAACGTCAACACCGACCATAACAACATGATTAAACCCACTCCTATGAAGATACCACTTTTGGCATGTTCCAGGTATGAATTGATGAAAGTCAACAATGTTTCAATAGTTAAAGTTTGTCCTTCAAATCCTTTCCTCAATTGCAATTCAACAAATTCATCAAAACCAAACCCACGAGCTATGGCAAAAACGATTGCCAAAATCGGCACAATAGATAAAAGAGTACTATAAGTCAAAGCAGCGGCTTTTGTTACGATACGGTCATTGGTAAACCTTTGGACTGAAAGCGTTATGACTTTTATCACATTAAAGAACCAATACTTCGGTCCCCTTCCTACTTCCCGGTCGGTTACACGCCAAATACCGACAAGTAAGAAACTCAAAATTTCACTCAATTTTTTCAGCACACTACTCATATTTACAATAAAAAAAAGCAGTTGACCTATAAGCCGGGTTCTGTTCCTTCATAAAAGGCGCTTGTCATTTATCTAAGCTGGCTGTCACCAGTCCAACTTCAGCGGTCTACCCTCCAACATCGAGCGGGCAACTCTCAAATGCCGGTTTACATGACCTTACAGCTCCCAAGGTGTACAGCTTGTATGTCACCATACAACTGGTAAGCTCTTACCTCACCTTCTCACCCTTACCTCATTTAAAGGCGGTTCTTTTCTTCTACACTACTCCACCCTCGCGGATAGCTTTCTGTTAGGAAGTGGGATGCCCTATGCTGCCCAGACTTTCCTCTCGCAGATATACTGCCAGCGACAAGCCGTTCAACTGCTTTTGATTGCAAAAATACAATATTTCAAACAAAACTCCCTCTCTTTTTTTATAAAAGAGTTGTAATCCCTCATAAAAAGACGCTTTTACCCCCTTTTTTATCTAAAAAGGAGTGTTTCAACCATTCATCACCAATTATATTGGAATCCAAAACTAAGAAATTCTTTAAACTGAAAATATGTATACCCCTTTTTCTTGGATGCTCCATCGTCAAATCGTCCATGTAAGAACAATTGGGTAGAAAGATATTTGCTAATACTGAAATTAAATGTATTTTCCCACGAGGTCTCTACCTTTTCATAGTTCGTAAATGCATCCAACCGGCTTTCCCATGTTATATTCTTATGTAGAGTCCACTTCGACGTAGCTTTCATTGAAGAACCGAAATATTGAGCTACACGATGTCCCTCTTTTACATCAAATTTGGTCTCATCAACTGACCGGTCTCCCACATAAGTCCACTGATATGCCAACGGAGACAACGTAACGGATACATTATAGTTCTTGCCACTTTTCTTATAGTCCATACCGACATTGACAGTCAATCTCAATGGAGCTATAAATGCAGATTGCAAGTCATTCGTATTTGCTTTATAGTTACGCATCAACTGAGTATTTACATCCAATCCCACCGTATAATACCATGCTTTTACAGCTTGTACACCTAACTTCGATGATAAACGAATCACATCAGTATTTGTCCGATAACTATGCATCGTATCTGAAGGAGCAGTGGTAAAACCCAATTTTACCTCAAACCGATTGTCAAACTGCACTTTCTGCTTATCATTATAGTTAGCATCAAAAGTAAATCCAGAAACTAGCGTATGAGTACTTTCACCTCCTTTATACCAGTTCCCTGAAATATAGTTTTGGGTAAATTGTAAAGTCATTTTTCCTGCAGTTTTCCAAAAATTAGGTTTCTTGACTTCCAAATCCAGTCCTGTCACATTAGCTATAGACGTTCCATTTTCAACCTTATCAGGCATGATATGAGCTGTAGGCGCCAACTCTGCGACATCAGTAGCTGTAATCACTTGTTCACTTTTGACTTGTTCTTCGGTATATTGAAAATTTTGAGGTGTTTGTAAGCAAGCTTCCAATACAGCTGCATCAATTTGTTGTTCCAGCAAGTCATTATATTCTACACGCGTAGCTGTTCCTGCTTCTAACATTACTTCATCTTCCACATCATACAAGTCACTATTTTGCAAATCCGGTTCGTCTAACTGACGACTGACTGCCGATGCATAAAGCGTAGGAGCCGCAAACAAACGATAGAACCGACCATTGACCTCTACATCTCCTACTATAGTGTCCGAAGCATATCGTTCAGACACCATATTCAATGAATCTATATAGGATTTCTCTATTTGCTTCAAGTCTTTTTCTACTATCAGACGACTTTTCAATGGTTTTGCCATAAGCTCTCCGGCAAAGCCCATTAATGCCAGCGAAGCAAGAATAAGTGAAGATTTCATAATCTATGTTATTTAATATTCTAAATAGGTAACTAAGCAATTCTCCACAAAAGTACTGCAAAAAATCTATTCTAGCACCTTTTTCCACAAAAAAAGCTTCACCAACAAAGAAAAATGGCAAAACTGCGTCATGTTTTAATCCAAAAAATGATTGGATTTTCTATTTTTTAGTATTTTTGCAGCTTGTAAAATTCGACCACGAATTTAAAAGGTTAAAAAGGATAAACAACTTAAATATTACAACTGTGGCAGAAACAAAGTATATCTTCGTGACGGGAGGAGTTGCCTCGTCACTGGGTAAAGGAATCATCTCAGCTTCTATCGGTAAGTTATTGCAAGCCAGAGGCTATAACGTAACCATTCAAAAGTTTGACCCCTACATCAACATCGATCCTGGAACATTAAATCCACACGAACATGGCGAATGCTATGTAACCGTTGACGGACACGAGGCAGATCTTGACTTAGGTCACTACGAGCGTTTTCTTAGTATAGAAACGACTAAAGCCAACAATATCACCTCTGGTCGTATTTATAAAGGGGTAATAGACAAGGAGCGCCGAGGCGATTATTTGGGAAAGACCGTACAGGTTGTGCCACACATCACCGATGAAATCAAGCGCAATGTCAAACAGATGGGCAACAAGTACAAATACGATTTTGTAATTACTGAGATTGGAGGAACAGTAGGTGACATCGAATCATTGCCATACATCGAAAGTATCCGCCAGTTGAAATGGGAATTGGGTAGAAATGCTGTCTCTGTACATCTTACCTACGTACCTTATCTCGCAGCAGCCGGTGAGTTAAAGACCAAACCAACCCAACACAGCGTACAAAAGTTGCAATCGTTAGGTGTACAGCCCGATATACTGGTATTACGCACCGAGCATGAAATTACCACAGAAATGCGTAACAAAGTCGCATTGTTCTGTAATGTTGATAAAAAAGCAGTGGTACAATCTATGGATGTTCCAACCATCTATGAAGTACCTTTAAAGATGCAAGAACAAGGATTAGACGTTACTATCCTCGAGAAAGTAGGTCTGCCAGTAGGCGAAACTCCCTCTTTAGGTCCTTGGCGCGAGTTCTTGGGACGCCGTAACAATGCAACCGAAGAAGTAAAAATTGGTCTTGTGGGCAAATATGATCTGCAAGATGCCTACAAATCTATCCTTGAGGCACTATCACAAGCAGCCACTTATAACGACCGTAAAGCGAAGATTACGGTTTTTAACAGTGAAAATCTGACAAATGAAAATATTGCCGAGCAATTGGCTGGAATGGACGGTATCATGATATGCCCCGGATTTGGTCAACGTGGAGTTGAAGGAAAAATCATTGCTGCCAAATATTGCCGCGAACACAACATTCCTACTTTCGGAATCTGTTTGGGCATGCAGATGATGGTTGTCGAGTTTGCACGCAACGTATTGGGATACACCAATGCCCATTCAAAAGAGATGGATGAAAAGACTTCACATAATGTTATTGACATCATGGAAGAGCAGAAGTCCATCACCGACATGGGAGGAACCATGCGTTTAGGGTCATACGAATGCGTTTTGTCTCAAGGAAGCAAAGCATTCGACGCATATCAAAAAGAGCATATTCAAGAGCGTCATCGCCATCGTTATGAATTCAACAACCACTATAAAGCCGAGTTCGAGAAAAACGGCATGAAGTGTACCGGCATCAATCCCGAGTCTGATTTGGTTGAAATTGTCGAAATACCATCACACAAATGGTACGTGGGCGTACAATATCATCCCGAATATGGTAGCACGGTATTGAATCCCAACCCACTTTTCTTGGCATTCGTCAAGGCTGCCATCACAAAATGACATAAAAACTACGAGCTACAAGCCACGAGTCACCTGTGCAACGCATATCCGCTGTGCAACGACTCGCTTGTAGCTCGTAGCTGATTACTTACAACAACGATTTTTTAACTTAAAAACATAATTTCTAAAACAAAGAAATGGATAAAAACACCTTAATCGGATTTGCCCTGATTGGATTGGTACTGATTGGATTCAGCATATACAATCGTCCCAATGAAGAAGAGTTGGCACGCATCCAACACTATCAGGACTCTATTCAGAATGTAATACAGCAACATGCAGCCATCGAGGCTGCCGAATCAGCAAAAAAATCACAAAACATTTTGCCCGACTCAAATTCTGTTGTTTTCAATGCAGCACAAGGAAGCGAATCATACGTGACATTGAAAAACGAGTTGGTCGAGCTCAAACTTACCAACAAAGGCGGTCGTGTATGCCAAGCTACACTTGCCGAATACAACGGACAAGACGGCAATCCCGTTGTACTTTTTAACGAAGAAGACACCCGGTTGAATTTTGCATTCAATGGTAAAAACGAAAACATCCTCACTGAAGACCTCTATTTTACCCCGTTGAATGTAAGCGACAGCACTGTCACTATGCGCCTTTATGCCGGCAACCAAGACCAATACATTGATTTCTACTATTGGCTACCCACTGGACGTTACCTTGTGAATATGACCATACAGGCTCATGGCATGCAGAATTTCTTCAATGCCAAGACCGACGATATGAACATCACTTGGTATCAACATGCACGTCAGTTGGAGAAAGGCTTCACTTTTGAACAACAATTCTCACGCCTTACTTATAAAATCAAAGACGATGACACCGAGGGGCTGAGCGAAACCAGTGAAGACAACGAGGAGCCCGAGGAGAACATCAACTGGATAGCATTCAAAAACCAATTCTTCTCTTCTGTTGTCATCGCCAACCAAGACTTTACCCACGTAAAGCTTAACTCACAACCCGAAAAGGAAGGAAGCGGATACCTGAAAATCTACGAAGCTGAGATGGATGCCTTCTTTGACCCCACAGGAAAAGAACCCACCGACCTGCAACTTTACTACGGTCCCAACCACTTCAAGACATTACAGGCTACCAACGATTATATCGGAGGCGGTGACAAAGACCCTGAGTTAGAAGACTTGGTATATTTAGGATGGCCCATTATCCGGTGGATAAACCGTTGGTTCACCATCAACCTCTTCGATTGGCTCTCAGGTTGGGGACTCTCTATGGGCATTGTATTACTCCTGCTCACCATCATTGTGAAGATTGTTGTATATCCTACCACATACAAGTCATACATGTCATCAGCCAAGATGCGTGTCCTTCGCCCCTATGTCGAAGAAATCAACAAAAAATACCCCAAGCAAGAAGATGCATTGAAGAAAAACCAAGAGACCATGGCACTCTATAGCCGTTATGGAGTCAGTCCTATGGGTGGTTGTCTTCCCATGCTCATACAGATGCCCATCTATATTGCCATGTTTAACTTCGTCCCCAACGCTATCGAGTTGCGTGGTGAAAGTTTCCTTTGGGCAAAAGACTTGTCTACCTACGATGATGTCATCCGTTGGGATGCCGACATCTGGTTCTTGGGAGACCACTTGAGCCTCTTCTGCTTGCTGTTCAGTTTGACCAACATCCTCAACACATGGTACATGATGCGCCAACAAGATGCCATGGCACAACAGCAAATGCCCGGCATGAAGTTTATGATGTATGCAATGCCCATCATGTTCATCTTCTTGTTGAACGGATATTCAGCCGGTTTGAACTACTATTACTTCATCTCCGGACTGATTGGAATACTCATCATGTACGTCCTGCGTAAAACAACTGACGACAAGAAACTGCTTGCCAAATTGGAAGCACGCATGGAAGCAAACAAAAACAAGCCTCGCAAGCAAAGCAACATGGCTGCCAAGTTGGAAGCACTGCAAAAACAGCTCGAAGAGCAGCAACGCATCCAACAACAGCAGCAGCAAAATCGAAAGAACAAGCGATAAGCCTCGATTCCCACAACGCCGATGACGCGGATAACGCAGATAAATTATTCCTTCCGGTAATAAGATTAACAATCCGCGTCATCCGCGTCATTTCGTTTGAACAATTATCTATTAATAACGTAATCATGAGAAAAAACACCGCAACCCTTATGGCAACTGCCCTATTATTAGCCTCGTGTGCTACCGACAAGACGGGCGCCACCCAAGAGACTGCCCCAATCATCGGCAAGCAAACAGAAATAAAGATTGAAAACGGACGCATGACCCCCGAAGCCTTATGGGCAATGGGACGCATCGGAGACTACCAGTTGGCAAGCAATGGCAAGCAGATTGTCTATACCGTAGCCTACTATAGCGTTGAGCAAAACAAGAGTCACCGCGTCATCTACGTGATGAATGCCGACGGTACTGACAATACGCTGCTTACCACATCTGCCTTCAGCGAAAGCAATCCCGTATGGATTAAAAACGATTCAAAAATTGCATTCCTCAGCAGCGAGAGTGGGAAAAGCCAAATTTGGGAAATGAACCCCGATGGAACCGGACGTCGTCAGATATCTGACTTCGATGGAGATATCGAAGGATTCACCCCCTCACCGACAGGAGATAAAATACTGTTTGTCGCACAAGTCAAATATGGACAACGCACAGTCGACCTCTATCCCGACCTTCCCAAAACTACTGGAATCCTGGTAGACGACCTCATGTACAAACACTGGGACGAATGGGTCGAAACCGTACCACATCCCTATGTGGCAGACTTCAATGGCGAACAGATGGGCAAGGCTACAGACATACTCGCAGGCGAACCTTACGAATCTCCCATGAAGCCTTTCGGAGGAATGGAACAACTGGCATGGAGCCCCGATGGCAAGCAGATAGCCTATACCTGCCGTAAAAAGACAGGTCTTGCCTACACCATCTCTACCGACTCGGATATATACCTTTATAATATAGAGAATGCCCAAACCATAAACCTCTGCAAGCAGAACGGAAAAAGTACTGACGGGAAAGACATGATGGCAGGCTACGACACCAATCCGGCATTCAGCCCCGATGGCAAGTACATCGCCTGGCAAAGCATGGAGCGCGACGGATATGAGAGCGACCGCAACCGCCTCTGTGTGTTCGACTTGCAAAGTGGAGAGAAACATTTTATCACCGAAGCTTTCGACAGCAGCGTAGATGTTTTCTGTTGGGAGCGCGATTCAAAGCACCTCTACTTCATCGGTGTATGGCATGGCACCAGCATGATTTACCGCACCAATCTCAAGGGAGAGGTTGTGAAACTCACTGATGGCGACTACGACTATGCATCTGTCGCACTCGGTAATCCCGGACAACTCATCGTCAAGCGCCACTCTATCAGCCATGCCGACGAGATATTTTCAGTGATGAGTGATGAGCCACAAGCTACGAGTGACCATTCGGAGGGTAAACTTGTCATCCGCTGCTCATCACTTGTAGTTGAACAACTCACTCACGAAAACGACCACATTTTCTCACAACTCAAGTTGGGAAAGGTTGAGCCCCGTTGGACCACTACCACCGATGGCAAGCAGATGCTCTCATGGGTTATCTATCCCACCGACTTCGACCCCAATAAAAAATACCCCACCCTGCTCTTCTGTCAGGGCGGACCGCAAAGTCCGGTCAGCCAATTCTGGAGTTTCCGTTGGAACTTCCAGATTATGGCTGCCAACGACTATATCATCATAGCCCCCAACCGTCGCGGACTTCCCGGCATCGGCAGCGAGTGGAACGAAGCCATCAGCGGTGACTATGGCGGACAGTGCATGAAAGATTACCTCAGTGCCATCGACGATTTTGCACGCGAACCTTACGTAGATGCCGACCGTCTCGGTTGTGTGGGAGCCTCTTTCGGAGGATTCTCGGTCTATTGGCTGGCAGGTCATCACGACAAACGCTTCAAGGCTTTCATTGCCCACGATGGCATTTTCAACATCGAACAGCAATACCTCGAGACCGAAGAGATGTGGTTTGCCAACTGGGACATGGGGGGCGCCTATTGGGAAAAAGACAACCCTATAGCCCAACGCACCTTCGCAAACTCTCCCCACAAGTTCGTCGACAAGTGGGACACTCCCATCCTCTGCATCCACGGCGAGAAAGACTATCGCATTCTTGCCTCACAAGGCATGAGCGCCTTCAATGCTGCCGTCCTGCGCGGAGTACCCGCCCAACTCCTCATCTATCCCGATGAAAACCACTGGGTGCTCCGTCCACAAAACGGCATCCTTTGGCAACGCACCTTCTTCAACTGGCTCGACAAATGGTTGAAAAAAGAGACCGTCTCAAGCAAGTGACAAGCAGAAAACAAACAACTTGAGAAAAAAACAAAAGAGTGTGACAGATATAACCACTTCAATCTGTCACACTCTTTTTATGCGCTGCACACAAGCCGAAAGCCTCAACTATTGGAACTTATGTCTGCCAGCCTTTATCCGCTCAACCCTTCCGTCAGGCAAGTGTACGGTTGCATCACATCCCTCCGGCACAGTCACATCCATGCTCCATCCCGTCCCGTCCGGTTCTTTTGTCCAATAGCACGAAACTGTTCCATACTGAGTTTCAAGCGAAGTCCTTGCCCAAGTCACCCCACCCACCATTTGCGGGGCAATGACTATGTGCCTCCATGCCGACTCACTACGAGAAGCGCTCATCCGACTATCAGGTTCTTCAGCAAAAGCTATTCCTCCCAGTCCGCTGTACAACCATTCCATCAGGTGTCCCAACATGAAATGATTGTTTGAGACATTGTCATACGCTTGCCAACTTTCAGTAAGGGCTGTGGCACCTTTCTTCAACTGATAGGCATAACCGGGAATAGTGTCGTTGTGGTTCATTTCATACACCACATCGCTCCTACCATGTCGCTGAAGAGCCTGTATCAGGTAACGGAATCCGACATCACCAGCCGTAAAGGCATACCCACGCTTCTTGATATCTGCAACCAATGCATTTAATGCCTGTTCGCGTACTGCATCGTCAGTAACCAGGTTCATAAAGAGAGCCATTGCCAATCCGGTTTGGCTGCCTTTTTCATACACACTGTCACCTCCCTTATAGAATCTTGCATTAAACGCCTCTTTAACTTTTGCAGCCATAGCCTCAAACTGATGTGCATCGCGTGGTTTCCCAAGATAAAGAGCTATTTTTCTGATAATCTCCAATTCATGATAATACATGGCAGTGGCTGTAAGCGCCACGCTGGTAAGTTGCGCCTTGCCTGGCCTTTTGGGACCAATATCAAACCAGTCACCCAACCCATAGTCGAGTACTGAAAGGACCATCGGGAGAGTCGGCAACAGCCGGATACATATATCCGTTAACAGTCGGATAGATATACCATTTCCCCTTATATTCCACCGCTTTGCTCGGAGCCCCACAAAAATGCGAACTTTACTCTTTTCATAATTTCTTATTTATAGTTAACCCTTACACAAGCGACCGGTCTGTTGCTATTGTCCGACAAAGATATAAAAAAGCTGCCAAACATCCAACGTGAAGGGAGTGAAATCCGATTGAAAGTACCTCCTTTCACCCATACAACACTGTGGTTCAATAAGATAAATATGAAATGAAGCGAACGGATGAAAACAACACAAAAAACAAGAACAGAGAGAAAAGCAGAGACTGTCAATTTTGTAGCAGCCAGCCACAACAACCATCTCATTCACCCGTAAGCAACAAGAAATAAGCCATTTACCGCTGAACCCTTGTTTAAAAACAAAATCTCCTTGCTATTTCCAAAAATCTCCTGGACATATTCCTTTCTGTTGTAGGACTCAGCCACTTGAGTCCTGCAACTCACAGCCTTAAGTCCTGCCACTTTTTCCGCCATGAATACATTTTTTCACATTTCACAAATTCAACAAGATTTTACCCCCCCCCTTTTTTAAAATTCGTATTCTGTAACTTTAAAAACATATCCCCCATTGTGATTTGCTTTCAAATTAGTATCTTTGCAGGATAAAAGACAGTCAATT
>JAFUPU010000100.1 GCA_017472635.1 Bacteroidaceae bacterium | reverse complement strand
TTGACTAATCGCTCTTCTCTATTGTATATAGCTTTCGCCATTTTATAGATGGCTGACATTTGTTCTATATTCATCTCTTATGTCTTTTGAGGGTTGTTGAAACAAATTTCATTGCAAAGGTACTCGATTTTATTTTTAGCACACATAAAATAGACATAATATTGCCCAATCATTTTTTATTTGCTAATTTTGCAGTGCGAGTTACACGCATTGTGGCAAAGCAATGAAGAACTCAGAAATACGAACGGTTGCTATCTCGTTACCCAATTTCCAAGCAATCCGAATAATCGTTTAATTCTAAGATAATTGCAAATTCTGCGATTTTTTCATAAAAAAAAGGATGGGATTTTGAGCAACACCATGAAAAAAACCTCTACTACCATCGTCGGCAAATCCAATACATGAATACATTTACCGAAGTGCAAGAGTATGTCGAGAAATATGTCAATCCCACTTATAATGATGCTTTGAAACTTGTGTCAATCCCCGGTGTTTGTTCGCGTAGCCAGTCTGATTTGGCTTTGGCTATCATCCAGAAGGTATCCAAACGACGGCATATCGAAAAGTTGGTCGAATGGATGCAGCGTTGGGGGGTGACTTTTGCAAACAAGTATCTTTTTAATACGTTGTTCAATCAGGTGAAAAACTCCAAAGTATTGCAATCTTATGGCGAAAATAAGGCGGTGCTTGAATTCCTGGAAGATTACTTGTTGAAAGAGGGGTTGGTTGACAAGGTGTTACTCTACTATTACTTGATAGATACATCGTGTTGTTTCGGAGTGGCATGGCAGATTTACGTGCGTGCTTTGAATACGTTGAAAACAAATCGTGAACTTCATCGTAAAACTGTCAGTGCCATGTTGAAAAGTGCCCGTCCCGATGAGTTCGGCATCATCTGGCGTAATCTGGTAATAAACGGAAACGAAGAGTTGCCCCAAGTGTCGAGAAACATCTTGTTGAGCCGGCTCAACGTCAGTGATGGGTTGGCTGTTCTTGCCGACTTGTTCGATGGGAAGAGTGCAGATTCTACCCCCGATGTGAATACCTTAATCAATCTGTTGATGCAAAACAAAGACTTCTTGAGTAAGGCTGAATATAAAGCCTATAAGGGGAATACAAATTTGAAGTCCATTGTTTTCCAAAATCTGTTGATGATATTGTCGCACCCGGTTTTAAAAGATGTCCAATACAACCATTCGGCGCTGAACTTCATAATTGCCCAATGTCTGACCGAAGAGCAAGAAGAGTATGTGGCAGCACATTTTATAAAGCCTGACCGGCTTAGATATTTGAAGAGAAATGGCGAAGAAAAGGTTGGTGAAGAAATCATCAGGCAGGAGGTTGACCGATATTGGGAACAATTGAAAGGGGATGAACAAATTGTGGTTACGCGTATCCGTAGGCGGACGTTGACTGACCCTCAGAAAATATGTAAAATATTCAAGGAAGAGATGACGAAGCGCTTGAATAGTGGTTATGATTTCTTGGATTCGAATATTGTAAATGTAACGTTGAACAAACTGGTTGACCTCTACTTTGAGGAACAACTGAGTGCGTCAGGCAAGAAACCAAATAAGAGTGAACGGACCGAAAACCGAGATAATATCCTGGAGTACTGCAAAAAAGTGTACACCTTCATTCAGAAAGGGCAGAAGGAAAACAAATATTGTATAGACTATTTGCAGAAAGATGAATATTATTATCGTGCCATCTATCGGACTTTCCCCGAAAAGGCAGTAGAGAAGAATAAGGATACAGGCAAGTGGCAGGTAAAGGCTGAAGTTTTTGAAATAGACCGTAGTTTCATTGATACGGCATTATACTCAAACATCTTGCAGGGTGTGGCTCTCTTTATGGGAGAAGAGGTGTTGAAAGACATCGAAATGTGGTTTATCACCAATGTAGAGCGATTTGGTTGGGATTATGTATCTTCACGTAAAACAAAAAAGCTATTCCCCAACTATGAATTTGCTACTGATAATGTTCCCACATTTGAAAAAGATGGAAGCGTGAAGGTCGATAAAGGAAATTGTTCGATTAATGCATGGAAATTTCTTAATGAACATTACAAAGAATGGAAAGAGTATAATGAAAATTTAGAAAAATCAGATACCTATAAGGGAAAAAAGAATACGTTTAAAAGGTTGAAAGCAAACAAACATCTTTTCAATCAAGAACTGATGGACAAGATAACGGAAACAGCTCGGTTAAACCCCGATACATGTCCTAATATCGAATTGTTGCATACGATGTTTAAGGCTAAATATATCCCTTCAAAATATGTGTTGCAGATGCTGGAAGAAATCTTCTTGAAGCAACAATTATTGATAACCCCCAGTTTGTGGAAATCGGCTTTAGAAAGCATCAAGAACATGTCTCACTATTCAAAATCGGAGGAAGAAAAGGGCATCGGATGGGTGATTTATGCTTTTATGAAGAGATACAATAAGCTGTTGCTTGAAGATTGTACAACCCGTATCTATTTGGCAGAGATTATCGTTGGTATTTGGTGGAATGGCAATAAAGAGAAAAACGAGGTGGAGACGTGGATGAAGGAATGTCTTGTACCGATAAAAGACGAAACGGTCTTCAAGAGTGTGTTGGATTATTCCGAATTGTTGCGGATTAAGTTTAAACCCATTTATCAGGATAATATTAACCTATATGTTGCCGACATGTTGAAGTATCACGAGTTGAATGAATTGATTTATGGAAAAGGATTTTATAGTGATACCTATTCTCATTTTGCAGGAAACTGTGTCTGCATGTTTTGGGAAAAAGGTCAATTGGTTTCTAACGAGACTTTGCAACGCATTTGGTATTTGTATGACTGGATTTACCAGCAGGTAAAAGACAAGGAGAATCCGAAAAAGTGGCTTGAAAACAAACTGAAGGATAAAAACGATGATTACAGAGATATGCTCAACTATCTTTACGATAAATTGCAGAAACCAATAGACCACTTGTTAAAATTAATGTAATGATGAATGCCGGACTATTAAAATGGAAAGTCGCATTGGTGGCTTTTATCCTTTGTAATACAAAACCTGTAGGAGCGGAAAAGTATAATCTCTCTCCCTATGACCTTAATAGCCCTATTGGATGGGCTACAACTGAACAGATGCCTACCGGAGGTGAAGGAGGTGAGGTGATTGTGGTGGAAAACGAGCGTGCGTTGAGAAGTGCATTGGCAAAAAAGACACCTGCCATTATTTACCTGAAGGGGGAAATCTTGCTCAGTGACAATCTTTCGTTGACAGACCGTAAAAACTTGACCATCATTGGACTACCAGGCTCTTCTCTCTATAATCCCAATTTGACGAGTGATGGAGGAGGACTTGTCGTCAAACGTTGTCGGAATTTGATTTTGAGAAATATAACATTCCGCAGTGCCGGTGCGTATGATATTGAGGCACCCGATAACTTGAGTCTGATAACTTGCCAACAAGTGTGGGTTGACCATTGCGATTTTCAAGATGGCATGGACGGCAATTTCGATATCAGCAAAGCGTCTGACAATATTGCGGTTACGTGGTGTCGTTTTCGCTATCTGATACCTCCTCATGCCGGTGGACCTGGTGGAGGAGAAGAGGTTGGAGGATCGGATGACCATCGTTTGTCCAACCTTATTGGTTCGAGTGACAACGACCTTGCCGATAGCACCCACTTGAGGGTCACTTATCAGTTTTGTTGGTGGGATGAAGGGTGTCGCGGACGTATGCCTTTTGTGCGCTATGGCAGGGTGCATCTGGTGAATTGTTATTACAATCCGAAAAATACCTCGTCAGCTGTTGCCATCAGTTTGCAAAAACATGCCAGTTTGCTCGTTGAAGGGTGCGATTTCAACGGAGTAAAGCGGACGTGGAATCATACCTCCAATTATCCTTGGCGGGTGGTTTTCAACGATTGTCTTGAACAGACTTTTCCTTTGGAAGGGGATTTTGGTGAAGAACCTTCGTTTGTACCTCCTTATCGGTTGCCCGCTATAGATGTTTCATTAGTTGAAAAAGTTGTCACCGACTCTCTTTGTGGAGCAGGTGCCACATTGAATGTTTCTCTTGAAGGAGGAGTTGCTGACGATGTCCCTCCAATAGAGGATGATTGCCGATTGGCAGAGTTGACCATCAACGATTCGTTGATTTCGGTAGGGAATGGCAACATTACCGACTATGAGGTGGAAATTCCCTATGGTGAGGGCGTGTATGCCATTGAGATTTTACCGGTACAGGCTGGAGCAAAGGTTTCGCAGGTAGACTTGCCAACGGCACTTCCTGCCACGTTGGAGTTTACGGTGACCTCTCTCTCGGGCATTGTGAAAGAATATCGTATCCGGTTGGTAGAGATACCGATGATAGTGTGTGAATGGAATTTTGGGCAGATGTCAGAAGAGACGTTAGATCTGTTGGCAAACGATACGCTTGGTTGGAAACCGAGTCAGAATGGACGTCGCTATTCCAATCTGATGGCTGTAGGAGACCGGATGATGGCTGGTGGAAAGGAGATTAAGGAGTTCAGAGGGTTAAGATTTTCAGACATTAAGTCGATGGGTGTCAATATCGACAATTTCGGTTCATATATGGGCAATCGGTTGATGTTGTGTGCCCAAGGACAACAAGTGATAATCCCTGATTGTCGTAAGAACGAAGAGATTGTGGTGGATTTCAATACCTCAAATAGTCAAGGAGCATTGCGTGGATGGATACTTATAGGGGCAGAACCGGAAGTTGGAGCGTTGACCGCAGTACGTACTACCCAGATTTTTACCGTGAAGTCTGATGGGGATGTTGTGTTGCAGACAACGAGCGGATTGCATGTTTATCGGATTACCAGAAGGAGGACTACTTCAACCGGATGGGAGACTGACCGTCATGTTCCGTTATGTTCAGAAGAGAAAGAGTTGGTTTCGTGTGAATATTATGACTTGGCTGGTCGTAAACTTACCGGTGCAGATAGAGGCAGAGGAGGGATTACGTTCGTTCGTAAATGCTATACCGACGGAAGTGTAAAGGTGTTCAAACTATTAGAATAGAGATATCTTTGGGGTAAAGTTGTTCAACCGATAGATTTTTACTATCTTTGCCCCTTGGATGCCAATAACGGAAAATAAGTTAAACCAGAGAAAATAGTATGTATACATTTCAAGCTAATAAATCGGGAACCCGACGAATAAAAGTTTCTGATGAAAATTTACAAGTGATAGAGAAGTATGCCTTGTTTGAAGGACTGATAGACAGTACGGGCATTGTGGACGAGGCGGTAGTAGAGAAATTGCGTCTCAACCTTCGTTCGCTCATTGTGTCACAAGATACTCCTTCAAAGGAATTGCTTGACTTGTGCATTGATGTGATTTATCATGCCGATATGAAGGCGTTCGGATTGCACCAGTTGACATTGCTTTATGATGAGTGGAAACAGAGAGAACAATGATGCCTCATTGAATTATCGTCTTACCGATTGGCTACCGACGACACAAAAAGAGTTGGCGTTACGCGGATGGGACGAGGTAGATGTGGTGATTTTCAGTGGTGACGCTTATGTTGATCACCCCTCGTTTGGTGGGGCTGTGGTCGGACGCTTGCTTGAAGCTGAAGGGTTGCGGGTGGCAATAGTGCCACAACCCAACTGGCGTGATGATTTGCGCGACTTCAAGAAGATGGGGCGTCCTCGCTTGTTTTTTGCCGTATCTGCCGGGTGTATGGATTCAATGGTGTCGAAATATACAGCCAATCGCAGGTTGCGTAGTGAAGATGCCTATACACCGGATGGACGGCATGATATGCGTCCTGAGTATGCCTCAATTTGTTATTCACGCATATTGCGTACGCTTTATCCCGATGTTCCCATCTTGTTAGGAGGAATTGAAGCATCGCTCAGGCGATTGACACATTATGATTACTGGCAAGATTCGTTGCGCAAGTCTATCTTGTGTGACAGTGGGGCAGACATGATAATATACGGCATGGGCGAACAGCCTCTTGCCGACCTGTGTGGACGATTACGGCATGCCGGATTAGAGCTGCTTACACGCGACACCTTACGGAAGTTGGTCAGCGACATGCCTCAAACGGTGATGTTGTATGAAAACGAAGCGTCTGTTCCCGCAGGCATCAGAGAAGAAGACTTGGTGCTTTATTCGCATGAAGAGTGTGTGCGAGACAAGCGTAAGCAGGCGCAGAACTTCCGTCACATTGAGGAGGAGAGCAACAAAATGCAGGCAACTCGAATTGTGCAGGCTGTAGATGGACGGCTGGTTGTGGTCAATCCGCCCTATCCGCCTATGAGTGAGGCTGCACTTGACCGTTCGTTTGATTTGCCTTACACCCGTCTGCCACATCCTAAATACAAAGGTAAGCGCATTCCGGCTTATGATATGATAAAGTTTTCGGTGGCGCTTCATCGTGGATGTTTTGGAGGGTGTGCATTCTGTACCATTTCAGCGCATCAGGGAAAATTCATTGTCAGTCGTAGCAAGGAGAGTATCTTACGTGAGGTGGAGGCTATCTGTAAAATGCCTGATTTCAAAGGATATTTGTCTGATTTAGGAGGTCCGTCTGCCAATATGTATAGGATGGGGGGATATGATGTGCAAAAATGTCGTCGATGCAAGCGTCCGTCGTGTATTCATCCAGGTATATGTACAAACTTGAATACAGACCATCGTCCGTTGCTCGACATTTATCATAGTGTCGATGCCTTGCCCGGTATAAAGAAAAGTTTTATAGGTAGCGGTGTCCGTTATGATTTGTTGCTACACCGGTCAGAGAACCAAGAGATACTTGAGGCTGCCCGTGAATATACGCGTGAGTTGATAATTCGTCATGTCAGCGGACGGTTGAAAGTGGCTCCTGAACATACATCCGGACGGGTGCTTGACCTCATGCGCAAACCTTCTTTCGAAAAGTTTCGCGAGTTCAAGAAAATATTCGATCGATTAAATAAGGAAGAGGGATTGAATCAGCAGATAATACCCTATTTCATCAGTAGTCATCCGGGATGTACCGAGGAAGATATGGCAGAGTTGGCAGTCATTACCAAAGATTTGGATTTTCATCTCGAACAGATACAAGATTTCACCCCGACTCCCATGACCGTCAGCACCGAAACTTGGTATACAGGATTGCATCCCTATACTTTGGAGCCTGTCTTTTCGGCACGTTCTCCCAAAGAAAAGATAGCACAGCGTGCCTTCTTCTTCTGGTATAAGCCGGAAGAACGTCAGCATATCAAAGAACTCTTGTTGAAAATGAACCGGAAGGACCTGCTTGATAAATTATACCCATTCCATAAGGGAGCATATAGTACCTCCCCTTCGAAAAATCAAGGCAAATGGGGATGGAAAAAGCACTGAATCAGATAACGTTATGACAACTAATACAATATTTATTATGAAGCACAAGTTAATGCACATTTTTTATCTATGCCTGTTGTTTCCTTTGGGCGTAGACGCAGGGGTAGGTCGGGTGTATCCGTCAGAGATGCAGAAGTATACAGATGCCGAAACCGGGTATGAAATCATCATGCTTACCGACACATTGGGGAATGACCGTTTCCTCTATCAGACCGATCCGATGTGGACGGCAGATGGCAAGTATATCCTCTTCCGTTCATCAGTGCGTGCTGGCGATAAACCGGTTGAACGTAAACGTGAGTCTGATGGAACGCTTTTTTCCTATCATCCGACGCAATATTTCTTTCTTGAGGTCGAGACAGGCAATATCATACAGGCCACAGAAGGGACCGGTTGGGGGAATGCTTTTTTGGCAAACCGTTCAAATCGGCTGTTTCTGAGCCGTCGGGTAGATGATGAGTGGCGAATGTATGTGATGAACCTGGATGTTTTGATGGCAGACGTCAAGGCGGGGACGGTAGCTTCGCCTGAGAAATATGAAACGCTGGTCGGAGTTTTTCCGAAAGAGATGGGGCGTCCGGGCGGATATGCGGTCAATAGCGAAGATGAATATGCCTTTATTTCAGTCGAGCGCGACGGTACCGAAGAAGAGAAGGAACGGATGTTGAAAAATGCCTTTATCCCTCAAAACAACCAACCGATAAAGATAAAGCCGGTGTTGAGCGGCATCCGTAAGATGAATCTTCAAACGGGTGAAGTGTCACATGTGGTGGATACCGAGTTCAAGATAGGTCACATGCAGGCAAGCCGTTTTCGTCCGGATGAGATTGTATTTTGTAATGAAACAGGGGGAGATGCTCACCAACGGATGTGGTATTGCAAGTCCGACGGTTCAGTATTGAAACCATTGTATGCTGAAACTCCCCTTGATTGGGTTACCCATGAAACCTTTGCTTCTGAAGATTATGTCTATTTTAACATCTTGGGTTTCCAACCTCGTTTGCGTAAGCAGGTCAGTGGCATTGTGCGCATCAATTTGCGTAACGATGATGTCGAATGTGTAGGACAGGTGGAATTGGCTGATGAGGAGTATGCCCCTCATCGGCTGTTGAATGGAAGAGGATTCTGGCATTGCAACGCCACGCGTGATAACAAGTGGGCTGCGGGCGACACCTTTGCAGGCAATGTCTGGATTGTGAATGTCAAGACGGGCGAGCGAATAAAAATCGCTACCGATACCCGCATGAAACCCGACCATGCTCATCCGAGCTTTAGTCCGGATGGACGTTGGCTTCTTTTCCAGTCAGGACATTTCACCGACGGGAAACGGTTGAATCTGATGATGGTCGACCTGAAACAACTGAAGTGACCTTGTTCCTTGCCAATAAATGGTATAAAGGTATATACTTGTTTGCAAGAGCGATGCATTTCTGAAACTTAACTTAAAAAGATAGCGGCTGGCAATACTTCTTCTCTTCTTCTTTGTTAGAGGATGCATGAAGTGTTGCTGGCTTTTTATGTTCATAGGATGGAGTCTCTCCGTCAAAGGGATTGGGCAAGAGCAGGTTCTACCCCATCCTTGGAGGGCGGCAGCAGGGGTTACTCTTATCAATGCAGGAGTCTGGTCTTTTAATCGTTTTGTTACCAACGAACCTTTTGCACGGGTCAGCGGGAAGGCACTTTTACGCAACTTGACGGGACATTTTGTGTGGGACAATGACAAGTTTTCAACCAATATGTTGTCTCATCCCTATCATGGCAGTCTCTATTTTACGGCAGCTCGTGTCAACGGTCTCTCTTTTTATGGCGCTGTTCCTTATACGCTGGGGGGCAGTCTCATGTGGGAGTGGATGGGGGAGAATGAACCCCCTTCGGTAAACGATGTGTTGGCTACCACATTTGGCGGAGTAGCGTTGGGCGAAGTATCGGTGCGTCTTTCTGATAGCGTGTTGGATGAAAGTAAGCAGGGCGTAGAACGTTTTTTTAGGGAATTGGCTGCAACCTTGTTGTCTCCGGTCACCGGTTTGGAACGTCTCTTTTCGGGGCGGATGTGGCGGGTCAGTCATAAAAGGCATAAACCTCGAGTTCCTGTTGTGGTTGGGGTTGATATAGGTGTTGGGGGAATTTCTGCAGTGGGGATGAAAGGAGCACATCAGCAGGTATCTCCTTATCTGCGTTTTTCGTTGCAATATGGAGATTGGTATGCCGCTATGAAGCGCCCCTATGACTGCTTCAGCTTGAAAGCCTGTTTGAGTCTTGCTCCCACCCAACCGTTGATTACTGAACTGGCGGTCGAGGGACGTCTTTGGAGTAAAGAGTGGACTCTTGATAGTCCCGATGCGAGGGGGAGTTGGGAGTTGGTGCAATTGTTCAATTACCGGCACCACAAGGTTGCCGGTGAAGATAACCCCTTCCGGTATGCCGAGGCGGCAGCAGTTGGGACTGGCTTTCATTGGCAGAAAGGAAGCGTTGGTCGTCAGCCCCGTTGGTCTGTGCAAGGGTTGGCAAAATGGGTGTTGCTGGGAGGAGTCATCACTGAATATTACCGGGTGATAGAACGCGACTACAATTTAGGGAGTGGCATCGGTCTCAAAGGAGCCTTTTGCTGGACACCTTTTCCTTTTCTTTCTCTTGGGGTAGACCTGCATGCCACCCGGCTTTTTACTTGGAAAGGATATGACGAACAACGCCTCCGGCGCGAGACGCTTTATGTTAATGTGCAGGGAGATAAAGGGCATTTTACCCTTTGGCAGGTCGAACCTCATCTTCGTCTCCGGTGTGGAAAGCGGTGTAGGTTGCAGTTGTCAGGCATGCTGCATACTTTGCAAATGCATTACAGTCGGTTTCCTGACAGGGTGATGCGAGGGGGAGGAATGTCGGTTTCGGTCGGTTATACCTGGTAGGGGGTGGGATACTGCTTACAGTCGGGTCAAGTGGCTGACCGGGTTGTTTAAGTTGGTCTCAGGGGTGTGCCATACGTACAAGACTCTTTTTCTGGTAGTGGCGGGAGATGCCGCCAATTGCTCTATCCAACAGTTCAACGTCTGCCTGCTCTTTATAGGTGGCAACTCATCTTTTTCTGACAAGATGAATGTACCTCCCAACCATTGAGTGAAAGGCTGCTCTTCTTTTCCCATAGGGGCGTATGTTGACAGCGTATGGTTTTGTGGGTCGATTTCAACCGTTGCAAGTGCAAGCCGTTCTTTTCCTAATCCGAACAGTTGGTTTCCGGCAAACTTCATCATTGCATGATTTTCTCTTTCAACGTTGTCTTTTTCACCGGATGTATGCGATAGAGCTGTATGTCGTTCACCAGCAGTGTCGGACCTTCCAGGGGCGAGGGCTTGTATTTCAGACTGTCGGGAATCTCTTTGCTGCGCGGTTCGTTTGCCTGCATCATATAGATATATCCGGCTACTTCCTCCAGGGCGTAGGCTGAGTCTCCGGGCAGGGTCAGTGCGAATGTGCCGGTGCTGTCTATCGTTTGGCTGGTTCCACATACCGAGTCATTCTCATACCGTAGGGTGTAGGCTGCAACGGTTTTGGCTTTCTCTTTTCCGAGGTATAGCACCTGAGCCTTCCAGATGAACGCATCTCCTTTGTGGAAGTTACTGTCAGCCTTGATTACAAAGTTCATCTTGTTGCTCATGGGCGAAAGGGTAAATCTGTAGAGCCGGTTGCCTGTCCAGATGTCTACGCTATCTCCTTCCGGTGATAGCATTTCTCCTCTCTCTTCCGGGGTTAACCGTGCTGTCAGTGCCTCCTTTTCTTTTGAAAGCCGCCCGTCTATCCGCTTGTAGATGGCTGCCAGTTCATTGGTGTGTCGCATATACCATGCCAGCGACATGTCAAACTCCTCTTCTGTAATGTGGTGCTTTTCAAGCACATACTTCTCGTAGAGTTTCTGCTTGTATCGTTCTCCGCTGGGCAGGTCGTATGCCATCGCCTGTGCCAAGTGGTAGTCATACAGCAACTCTTCCATCTGCTCGGGTTGTATGATGTCTGACGGCACCTTCACCAGGCAAGCACTAAGTCCTGTCAGCATGATGATGCATAGCAATGCTCTCTTGAAAGGGGCGTATGGTCTCTTCATCAGTTTGTTGTTTCGTGGGGCTGTTCTCCTTGTTCTTTACTCTCTTCTTCTACTCCTGTTTGCAGTGTATTGCTGCTCAGGTATTTGTTGTAGAAAATCAATAGTGCTATGATGCCGCAACTGATGGCAGCATCGGCAAAGTTAAATATGGGACTGAAGAAGATGAAGTGCTCTCCACCGATGAAAGGCATCCATCCGGGCCAATTGAATTCGACAAGTGGAAAGTAGAACATATCCACCACCTTGCCGTAGAGCATAGGTGCATATCCGCTGCCCCAAGGTACCAGGGTTGCCACTTCTGAAAAGTTGCTTTCACTGAAGATTTGTCCGTATATGAGGCTGTCAACAATGTTCCCTAATGCCCCGGCAATGATGAGCGAAAGGCATACAATCAGCCCGGTAGGCAGGTTTCTGCGTACCGCTTTGTAGGTAAGGTATATGATGAAGCACACGACCACAATCCTGAACGACGAGAGGAACAGCTTGTTGATGAATTCCATCCCAAAAGCCATGCCGTTGTTTTCAGTGAAATAGATGTAGAACCAGTCGGCTATCCGTATGCTTTCACCGCGTCTCATGTTAGTCTTTACCCAAATCTTTATCAATTGGTCGACCAACAACACGGTGGTTACTATGGCAATCGATATCTTGCCTTTTGAAAATAAGCGCATCACCGGGTCTATTTTTTCATCTGCTTTGCCTCAATGCTGAGTGTGGCGTGTGGGACGGCACGCAATCGTTCGGCAGGTATCAGCTTGCCGGTAACCCTGCACACTCCGTAAGTTTTGTTTTCTATACGGATGAGGGCAGCTTTCAAGTCGTTGATAAATTTCAGCTGACGTTCGGCAAGTCGGGTTGTCTCCTCTTTAGAGAGGGTTCCGGCTCCCTCTTCCATCACTTTGAATGTGGGCGAGGTGTCATCCACCCCGTTTCCGTCAGTATTCATCAAACTGCCTTTCAATGAGTCGTAATCGCGTTTTGCCAATTCCAGCTTCTGCATGATAATATCTCTGAATTCCATCAGTTCGGCATCGCTGTATCTTGTTTTTTC
>JAFUPU010000099.1 GCA_017472635.1 Bacteroidaceae bacterium | reverse complement strand
GAATTTTCCAAGAGGGGGTAAACAATCTGTCGCTGTATGCCGATGTGTGGGACATGAATAAAGATATTGTTTATACGACGTCTGAAGCCGGTGAAGTTGAACTCTCTTATTCTTTCGGAGCTACCCAATGCAACAATATGTTTGGCTATTTCTATTATGAGCCCGGAGCTACGACTGAGGAGATATTGAATACTCCCAAATACATCATCATGGAGGATGCACAACCCGAGAATAACATTGCGCTTAGCGGAACTATCAATGGTTTTGCTATGGGAGATATGGCTTTGGGTAACTGGTTCTTGTATAATATGAACTCTGATGGTTCGTGTCAAGCCGGTAATCCGTTTGTGACCGGTTCGACTTACAAGTTGGTATACTTTGGTGAAGATGGGAAAGGTACTCCTACGTATGAATTCCCCGCCGGACTGAATATCGGATTCTTCGTTGTGGTCAATGGTATAGGTGCAACTTCTGAAATGGGTGATAAGATATGGTATTCTATGCCTTCGCTCAATCGTCTGACTGGCAAATGCTATACAAACGAAGCCTTAGGTTGGGGAAAGGACTATATCGGTGATGTTGCGGCTGTTACCTACAAGTATGGCGATACGATGGTACTTGGATTTGAAGATACCAACGACAAAGATATGAATGATATTGTGTTCTTTGTTGCTGGTGAGTTTGAAGATAACTATACACCTGAACAGCAGTTCCCGGTTGAGGAACCAGATGTGACTCCGCAAGAGTGGATTATTGCTTGTGAAGACTTGGGTGCCGTTGGCGACTTCGATTTCAATGATGTTGTCTTCAAGGTTGCTTATGTTGCAGGTTGGGGCGAAGCTACCATTACTCCGTTGGCTGCCGGTGGTACATTGGCTGCTCATGTAAAATTGGGCGAGGAAACAATAGGTGAGATTCATTCGTTGTTGGGATGTGAAGAGACTACCAAGATGCTCAATACTACCTCACGTGGCACAGCCGGGACTCCTATTGAAGTGGAGGTTAGCAATGATTTTTCTATGTCAGCACTTAATATGGGCGGATTCTCCATTGAGGTTGAGACAGCCAATGGTAAGGCTTCTACAGTGATTGCTGCTCCCGACAAGGGTGCTGCTCCTCAAATGATTTGTGTACCCGGCACATGGGCATGGCCTACAGAGCGTACAAGCATCCTCGATGCCTATAAGTATTTTGGTGATTGGGTGAACGACTATAGTGTCAAAGCCGATTGGTACGACTATCGTACCGGTGAGACTGTTGATGGGGCTGGAAATCCTGACCTTGAATATACAGAACCGGTGGACGAAGAAGAGGAGACTCCTGTTGAAGATGGAGGAACAACAGAGGAAACAACTCCCAATCCGGCTAATGGAACAGAGGTTGACTTGAGTGATTATGTAGATTCGGCACCAATTTCAGCAGAGAATTTTGGCGATAATGGAGCCGTGTTGGTTGTTACCTATTCAGCAGATCCTTATGCAAATATTTATGCTTGGCATGGAAATTATGTTTCTATTGCTACGATGAATAATAATTTTATAGCAACAGCCGGAACTTATGAGTTTGTTATTACTGCTGACGAAAGTAAGGCTATCATTGCTGATGGTGGATTGAAAATTGCATTCAATGAATCTCGTGACAAAGTATCTTCCATTATTCTCAAGAATAATAAATAAGAAGAAATTTTAGTAGATTGTATTGTAAAAACCGTTGGCTTTTATTAGCCAACGGTTTTTTTTTACCTGTAATAAGAAGAGGGTGACGAAAGAAAGTACTTTAATGTTCCTTTGCTTCTTACAGCTCTGATTCCAATCCGTTAAATGTTTCAGCACTTTTTGTTTTGGTGATAATTTTCAAAAAAGCATTTTAAGGCGTTTTTCCCCTTTTTTGTTATATATCCAAAAACTCTGGACACTTACTGAAAAACACTGGACAGTTAGCAAAAAAAGTATCCAGTGCTTCTGAAAAAAGTATCCAGCGTTAGCCGGATAACTCTGGATACTTTTCTGATAACTATCCAGAGTTTTTTGAAAAAACTTGGAGGATTAATTGGAGAGAATTTTATGATGTAAAACTTTCTAAAAAAACTCAAGACTCAGTGTTTCCTGTTCTGGGATAGAAAACACCGAGTCCTGGAGATTTTAGTATGTTCCTTACCTTATTATATATAGGTATAGTAGGAAGGTTACCCTTTTCTCTTATGGTGTTTTTTCTTTTTTCTTCTTTTCTCCATTTTGATGGATTTGATTTTGTTGGAAACAACCCATACGATGATGCCGGCAGCAGTGATGCCTATGACTACGAGTGTCCAAGGTTCGAGGTTGTCTCCTTTCACGCGGCTCCACATTTCCAACATGTTTTTGGTACGGTTTCCACAATCGCGCATGAGTGCGGCACGTTTGATTACACTCAGGTCGGGATATTGGATGTCGTTGACGGGTACGCTGTCGGCACCCTCTCCAAAGAAGTAGGTAAGGTCGATATAGTCGGTGAGTGTAGAGTCTATTTTCTCTTCCAATATCTCGGGAGTGGCAATAACGCTCACATATCCGATGGCATCCATGTTGCGCAAAGCGTTGTCGGGGCGGCACATGAAGTTGATGAAGTAGGCGGCAGCCTTTTTGTTGACGGCATATTTGGGGATAACCCAACCGTCGAACCATACGTTTGAGCCTTCGCGTGGCACGTGATATTCAAGGTGTAGTCCCACGGCTTCAGCTTCTTCGATAGCCCATACGGCATCACCGCTCCAGCTGACGTTCATATAGATTTTCCCTTTGGTCATCATCTCTTTTCCGAAGTCGACCTCCCATCCGGCAATGTTGCGTTTTGCCTCTTTCAGTTTACTCTCAACAGTGGCGATGGCTTCATCCGAAGAGTCGTTTATCAGCTCCTCGCGTGTGACCTTCCCGTCGAGAATGTCCTGATAGCGGGCATACATCAGCATTGGTCCGAAGATGTCGCGGTAGGCATCTTTCATGAGGATTTTTCCCCGATATCGTTCATCCCAGATGATTCCCCAGGTGTCCACTTCCTCTTTGGTGACGAATTGCGGATTGTAGAGGATGCCGGTTGTACCCCACATGTATCCTACGGCATAGTCGTTGGCTGCTTTCCCGGGTTTGTCCATCTTGGCAAATTGTTCGCGTACGTAGGGTGAGACGTGGTTGATGTAGTCAGGGGTGTCTCCGAAGTTGCGGTCGATGGGCAGCAGCATGTCGTTAGCCAACATCCGGTCGATGATGTATTCCGAGGGACATACCACGTCAAAGTCTTCATGTCCCTTTTCAAGTTTGGCAAGCATCACTTCGTTGATGTCGAACAGTTGATAGATAATTTCCACCTCTTCGCCGGTCTGTTCCTTATACCACACCTCAAACTCGTCGAGCAGCTCTTCGTCAATATAGTCTGCCCAGTTGTAGACTTTCAGTGTGTGTGCCCGGTCGGCTGCTTGAATCTTTGTTGCCGGTGTCATGCCCAACACCATTGCCAGTGTCAGGCAGGTGGTAAAAACTCTTGTTTTCATCGTCTGTAAACTTCTATTTTATAGTTCCGCAGCGGGGTGGATTTTATTTTTTGCTTATTTTTAATGTCTGGTTATGCTTTTCGGTGCGTCGGTTGATGATGAGCAGCAACACCAGTACCGATATGAAAATAATTGCCGACAGCGGACGCAATTCGGGGGTGAGTCCTCCCTTTCTGGCATCTGAGTAGATGTATGTCGAAAGAGTCTCCAATCCGATGTTTCCTTTGGTGAAGAGGCTGACAGCAAAGTCGTCGATAGAGAGTGTGAACGAGAGTATGAATCCGCTGATGATGCCCGGTTTGATTTCGGGGATGATGACTTTTCGGAAAGCTTGGAATGGAGTCGCCCCCAAGTCGAGTGCCGCTTCATAGATGTTAGGATTCATCCCTCTGAGTCGTGGCATTACGCTCAACACTACGTAGGGGGTACAGAAGGTGATGTGTGCCAATATCACAGTTGTGTATCCTTGTGCAAATCCCATCCACACGAACAAGAGGAATAGCGAGATGCCGGTGATGATGTCGGGATTGATGAGCGGCATGTTGTTGAGGAACGTCACCATTTGTCGGGGTTTGTTTCGCAGGTTATAGATGCCTACTGCTGCCACACTTCCCAACAGGGTGGCGGCAGAGGATGCCACCAAGGCGATGAACAGCGTGTTTTTGATGGCACTGAGCAACGATTCTCCCATGCCTCCGCTGAAGAGTGAGGTGTAAAGTTTCAACGAAAATCCGGTCCAGTTTCCCAATACCTTCGTTTCGGTAAACGAGAAGATGACAATTATCAGTATGGGTGTGTATAAGATGGCGAGCAGCAGCCACAAATACCCTTTTGCCAATATGTTTTTTCCGTTCATTGTTTTTTCTTGCATGATTAGATGAGACTTTCGTTTCTTATTTGGCTGTCTTTGTCATCTCCGCCAAACAGGCTGGTTGCCCCGATGATGAGTAGCATGATGAGTGACAGTGCGGCTCCGTAGTTCATCGTGTCGCTGAGCATGATGTTCTCTTGTATGATGGAGCCGAAGAGGCGTATGTCATTCATGGTGAGCAACTCAGAGATGGCAAAGGTGGATATGGTCGGCAAGAACACCATCATGATGCCGCTGAACACCCCGGGCATGGAGAGGGGTAATATCACCTTGAGGAATACCGATACTTGGTTGGCTCCTAAGTCTTGTGCTGCCTCGATGAGGTTTTTGTCTATCTTCGTCATGGTGTTGTAGATAGGGTAAATCATGAAGGGCAGGAAGTCGTAGGTGAGTCCGAAAAGCAGGGCACCTTCGCCTAAAGGGATGCCTGTGATGTCGAAAAGCGACACGGTGGCAAGTGTCCGGATAAGGATGTTTACCCACATTGGGAGGATGAATAGCAGCACCAGCGTTTTGGAGTTGGTAAACTCTTTACTGCTGAGGATGTATGCAGCCGGATATCCCAGCAAGATGCACAAAAAGGTGGTGACGATGGCTATCGCCACTGAATAGATGAAGGTGTTGACTGCCTCGGGTTGTTCGATGAAGTTCAAGAAATTCTCGGTAGTGAAACTACCCTG
>JAFUPU010000098.1 GCA_017472635.1 Bacteroidaceae bacterium | reverse complement strand
CGGTGGGCGGAGACCGGCCGGGTAACGAGATACACAGTCCCATGGCAACAGTGATCTTGGGCGGACTTTGAACGTCGACGTTGTTGAACGGTTTCATCATCCCGATTGTGTCTCTGATGATAAAACAGAAAGTAATAAATTAAAAGTTAAAATTTAAAAATTAAAAGTTAAGAGTTAAGAGTTAAAAATTAAAAGTTAAAAATTAAAAGTTAGCAATATAAGCATTATGAGAACCTTCATCCTCATCCTTGCAACGGCTTTCTGCTCGAACCTCTTTGCCGGTGAAGAGAAGCTGAACCTGATATTACAAGCAGTAGAAAACAACAACCTGCAGCTGCGCTCCATGCGCGGACAGGTAGAGGCTGAGATATTGGCTACAAAGAGCCAAAGCAACCTGCCCGACCCCACCATCAGCTATACCCACAAGTATGCCAGCGACGATGCCGGCGAACAAGAGAGCGAGCTGGCAGTCACACAAGGGTTTGAATTTCCCACCGCCTATGCCACACGCCACAAGTTCAACCGTTCGCAGACACAGGTCTACGAGACAGCCTATGCCATCACCCGCCGCGACGTGTTGCTACAGGCAAAGCTGCACGTGCTCGACCTGGTGGGGCTGAACCGCCAGGCTGCCCTGCTCAACCGGCTGATTGTGCATGCCGACAGCATCGTCCTCCTCTGCCAACGGAGGCTGGATGCCGGAGATGCCACCATACTCGAACTGAACCGGGCAAAGCTCGACCGCATGTCGCTGCAGACCGAGTTGGCAGACAATGCCAGCCGTCACCGGCAGGCGCTGCAGACACTCACTGCCATGAATGCCAACCTGCCCCTCACCGACGTATGCACCGAATATCCCTTTACCCGCAGCCTGCCCCCCTATGAAGTGGTGTGCGACGAGGTGCTCCCCGCCAAACGCGAACTGTTGCAAGCCGAGGCACAGGTGCAGGCAGCCCGGCGCGAAGTGGCAGTGGAGCGTTCGGGATGGTTGCCCCGACTGGAAGTGGGCTATCGGCGCAACACCTCGCCTACCCGCGAGTTCAACGGCTTTGTGGTGGGCGGCTCCATCCCGCTCTTCTCTAACCGCAGCAAGGTGAAGTCGGCACGCGCCCGCTCGCTCAGTGCCGAACTCAACCAACAGTCGGTAGCCTTGCAGACCGAGGCTGACCTGCAGTCGCTCTACAACGAGGCTATGCAGGTAAGCGAAGCCATGAGCGTTTACGACCTGCCCCTGCTGAACGACATGTTTGCCCTGCTCGACAAGGCACTGCACGGGGGCGAACTGCCGCTCTCGCAGTATTTCGAGCAGATGAACAACCTCATACGCCGCCATCAGGCATACCTCGACCTCGAAAACCGTTTCCAGAAGCTGGTAGCCCGACTCTATGCCGACCGGCTCTGACAATCGGTCTGACGGCACCTTCTATCTCCATACATTTTTCCCCTAAAGAGCCACTCCCTGCAACAAAGCGGCATTCTTTAGGGGAAAACTTTATCCGTCCTGCACAATTCTCTATTCAAAGCCTTTGAACATATGTTTATAAGCTTTGAACATGTATTCAAAGGCTTTGAACATACGTTCATAGGCTTTAAACAAAGTTCCATCGTGCCACCGGAAAGACTTTTTGCCAGCCTCCGGACAGAAAAAGCAAGGATGCAGCAACTCTTCTCCCCGTTCCTCTCTTGCCCCATCGCCTCTATGCAGTCAAAAGAGAAAAGGAGGAAACGGCATGGTGGCTTTCAGAAAGCACATTTTTCCGATTACAACTTAACAGAAAGACACTAAAACAAGTATTCTACTTAAAAAATGTTATAGAATTCGATTTTTACGTTCACTTTCTTGCATATAATGCACAAACCCATTACCTTTGCAACGTGTTTTTCATAGTATTAGATTTAAGGTTAACAAAAGGTTGGAGTACGGCGGTACTCCTTTTTTTTGTCTTTACTTGAAAACGACAGTTTCTGACACTTGACATTACTAAAAATAAGGCACGGATTTCACGAATGACGCGGATAAGTTATATATAGACTGATATATAAATCCGTGTTAATCCATGAAATCCGTGCCTAAAAAACAGGTGATGTCATTTCCGACACGCCCTCACATCAGTTGCCAAACCACTGACACTTCTTGCCTCCTCCGAGGTAGAGACCGGCAGGCAGTCCGTTGAGCGCACGCTGGTAATAGACACCCTTGCGGAGCAACAGACCGGTCACTGAGTAGACATCGACATACTCTTGCACAGGCACAACCACCGGACGGCTGATGCCGGTAGCCTTGTCGGCAACCCACAAGGTGAAGGTTGCCACCATCTGCTCGCCGCTGAACTTGAAAGGAAGTGTACCTGTAACCGGAGTGGCGAACCCGATGCTATGGGTAGCCGTCTTTCCGGTAGCACGCGAAGGGTATACGTACTCATCGGCACCATACGTGGTGTTGCCCAGCTGGGCGAGATAGGCATCGCCGGTATCGGAGTTGCTGTATCCGAAGATATCGACCGACTTCACCTCAACGTCTTCCGGCAGATTGATGGTGAAGAGATGATTGCGCGAATACTTGATACCATCTTGCTTGCCCGTGGCATATCCTTTGCTGCAGGTGATAGAATAGTCGTTTAAAAAACCCCAGTCTGAATCGATGCAGGTAGAAGCTGCCAACAACACGGCTTCGCCCTTGCCGGCATTCTCGTCGACCAGTGTATATCCCATAGGCTCTCCGCCTTCGAGTCCGCCCTCCATAATGTGGGCAACCAGGCTGTTCATATAAACTTCAAGCATGGTGTAGCCCTCGGCGTTCTTGTCGTTGCGGTCATCGGCATTGTTGGGGTCGAGGTCGTTGTCCTTCTCCCAGTCGTCGGGCATACCATCCCGGTCGGTATCCAACGGAGCGGGTTTGCTTGCCAATACGGGCCAGGCACTCCAGTCGGCACCGGCGTCGGCGGGTCTGTTGTCATCTTGCGAATTGATGATTCCCGGCTGGTTTGAGTTGCCCGAACCGGTGTGAGAGGCTACTCCCTTGCGGGTGTCATAGACCATCAGGGTATCGACCCAGTCGCGCGAAAGCGAGGCTCCGGCATACTGCAACACACGCTCGTAGGCATCGGCAGCCGTGTGGTTGGTCACATACATGAAGTCGATGGGCTGGTCGATACGCATCGTATCTTTGGTAGCTGCGGTGTAGGTGTTGTCCACACTGCTGTTGCTAATCTGGTTATACATGCCATAGGTCCAGTTGTCCTTGGTCACGTCGCTATGCTTGGAGTTGACGTTGCCCGAAACATAGTAGTCGCCCCACACGTGCCACATCACATCCCAGTCGTTGGGGTTTGAATTGTGATTGGTATACTCGGTCGTGCGGATTCCCACCGAGGCAATGCGCTTTTGCACGGTGGTATTGCGCAACAGGGTGGCAGGTCCCGGCTTGTAGTAGTTGTTGACGATGTTGACATTCATGCCTTCACCTCCGTAACACCCGTTGCCAGCCCAGTTGTAGATGACGTTGTTGCGCATGTCCATCCGCTCGTCAGTCTGCGTGCCCGGACGAAGACCGAGGCGCGGTGTACGGCTGCTGTGGTGCGCCAACAGGTTGTGGTGATAAGAGGCACCGCTGCCGCCCCAGTTTCCGCCGTATCCGTGGTTGCCCTTAGAGTGACCGGCATTGAGCATACTCTGCGACACGATGCACCACTGCACCGTCAGGTTCTCACAGCCATAGACCGACAGGCACTCGTCGACACTCCAGCTGACCGAACAGTGGTCTACCATCACATTCTTCTGGTCCATTCCACCCAATCCGTCGCCCTCATGGTTCGCTACATATTTGTTGCCCAAACGGAAGCGCATGAAACGGATAATCACGTTGGAGGCATTAATCGTAAACGGATAGTCTGCCACACAGATGCCATCGCCCGGAGCGGTCTGTCCGGCTATGGTGACATTGCCGATGCTGACAGAAAGGGCTGACTTCAGATGGATGGTACCCGAAACATCGAATACAATCGTCTTGATGCCTTTTTGCGACAAAGCCCAACGGAGTGAGCCTTCACCGCTATCGTTCAGGTTGGTCACATGGTAGACTGCGCCTCCACGTCCACCGGTGACATAGCGTCCGAAACCTTCGGCACCGGGAAATGCGGGTAACTTCTCAACAGCCTCGTCGGCACAGACAGGAAGCCCCAACATGAGGAGTCCTGCTAACATAGAGAATGCTTTTTTAATTGTATAATGCTGCATAATTGTTTGTGTATTGATAGAAAAAGGCCCCGCCCCTGTAACGGAAGCGGAGCCTATTGTTTATTTAAAGCCTTGCTGACTTGTCAGCAGCGGGGCTTACTTAACGATGAACTTCTTGCCATTCTGCAGGTAGATGCCCTTAACGGGGTTAGATACCTGACGTCCGGTCAAGTCGTAGATAGGAGCGTTGGGGTCAAGCTCTGTCTGAACAGGAGCAGCCACTACACCTTCGATGCTGCCTGCACCGATGGTAGCAGTGATAAGCACCTGACCGATGTACTCGTGAGTATCGGCAGCAGTCGGGTCAACACTTCCGGCAGCAGGGTTGGTAAGAGCCTCGCTCTTTGTATCACTGATTACGCGAACGTACACTTCTTCCTTATCATTGGCATCAGCAGGCAATGTGCCGGCAAGTTCCTTGAAGCCAAAGAGGTATCCGGCTGTACCACCGAAATCAGCATCGCGCTTAGCATCGGTCATATCAACAGAAGCGAACTGAGTCCAAGTTTTGCCACCATCGATAGAATACTCGAGCAACTGAGTTGAGTACATGAAGTTGTCAGTACCGGTGTAGCAAGAGAACTTGACATCGCTCAAGCCCTTAGTGTTAATCTTGAACATAGCGTAGTTGGGCTGTCCGGCAGTGTGACCGGCTGCACTTGAACGACGAGTGATGATAGGCATCTGCATTTCAACAACGTCTTCAGCAAACTTGGCTGCACGGCTCTGGAACTGCATGTCTTGAGCCACATTAACGGTTACACCGTCTTTGGTGAATGTCTTGTCAGTGCTTGCCATGAAGTAGTTGTAAGGAGCGGTTGCACCCATGGTTGTATCGACTGCCATCATAAACACTTCGGCTCTGTACTCGTCCTTATAGTAGATATCAGCTTTGTAAACTGAATCGGTGATAGCACCGGCGAAGTTGAAGAAAGAGATGACGTTACCTTGAGCAGCCTCGAAAGTAGCTGTAGCGTTGAGGTCGCCTTCAAGCACGAATGTGCGGGTAGCCTCGGTGTTACCGTCGTTCCAACCCTTGAAGTTGGTCATGGTGCGATAGTAAGTGTTGCAGTCGTTGAAAGAAACGGTTACTTCTTCGCCCTTGTAGTATTGCTCTTTCACGGGAGAGATAGCATAAGTAACATACTCCGGACCGTTTACAGTGATGTTTACAACAACAGGAGTCGGGAACTCATCAACATAAGCGATAGATGCACCTACGTAGCTGTTCTTGGCACCCACTGAAGGATCAACCACACCGGCTGTATACCAAGGATTGCTCTTCAGCATGTAGTAGATGTCTTTGCCGGCATCTTGGAAAGTCTTGCCTGTCTCCCAAGAGAAGTCAGGATATTCAGCCAACGATTTATTAGCTTGGGCAATCATAGTGGTGGGAACCTCTTGAGCTGCCAAAGTTGCAGTCAACTCTTCCAAGGGGATATAAGCTTCGCCCAACACGTTACCTGTTGCCATAACGATAGCACCTGAAACGCTCACCAACTTAGTATTGGCTGCAGGATAATCGGTAGTATCGTTCTTCAAGATGTGCAGACCTGCGCGAGGAGCAAGCAACACGTTGTTGTTGATAGAGAACTGAGAGCCCGGAGCCACGTTTGCACCCGGATTCAATGTCACAAAACCGGTTGAACCTAATGCCTTGTTCTGAGCCAACAGCACCAGGTTGTTGTTGAAGTTCAAGGTTGTGGGGTTCTCATTCACATCGCGAGTCTCCCAAAGAGACTTGGTATAGGGACTGTCATAGAACATACAGTTTTCGATGTTGAACAAGTTAACCGGCATGAACGTACGGAACACTGACCAGTTGTCTCCACTACTCTGAGCAGAGTTGTGAATTGCGCTGCTCTGAATATCAATCACGTCGATAGACATTTGGGTACGAAGAATCACCACACCGTTTTCATCTTTTGTATCAGCATTCTTGTCACCATCGAAACGGAGGCATGAACGCTTGAAGTTAGAGACATCACAGTTGCGGATAGCAATTGTATCGGCAAACATGGCACGACGGTGGTCGATGAAATAAGAATCTTGGCTGGCATCAATCACCAAATTCTCGAAAATCATAGAAAGATTCTTACCTGCCTCGCCACGTGCTCCATCGGCATTCCATTGGAAAGAGAGGGTTACCTGGGGTCTCTTGGCAGGGTCTGTCTGGTTACTCTTTACAATCAAACGACCTTTCGTCAAAGTAGGTTTGATACGACCTACACTCTGCTTGTCAGCAGCATCCCAGTCGCAGATGATTTCATAGGTTTCGCCTTCGATACCGGCACCCAGACCGTCCAGTGCAGTTTTCAGCTCCTTACCACTGGTTACCACCTTTGTAAAGCTCTCAGCAAACGAAGAAGCCGGAGCCAGCATTAAAGCCGCTAAAGCTAAAGTAGTTAATTTTTTCATTGCTTTGAAATTTTAAATTAATAATTAATTGAATTGAATAAATTGTTTTTTCTCTATTTTATGGGGGGGAGAGTTGATGAGGATTGAACCGGTCCTCAAGAGGCTCTCCCACCCGTCAAGGGTTTTCTTTCGACAGCGAGATTACATGTTGTCCAACTCCCACTCGACAAAATAGCCGTCAGACTTGATGCGGTTGGCAACGGTTGACTCACGACCTGCAGGTGCATACTTGGGCGCAATGCGGGCAGCCACACTGTCGCGTGCCTCATCCGGGTCACCGCCGCGATAAGCGGTGTTGGCATAGCGCTCGGCAATCTTACACATGTAGCTGTATGACTTGCCTTCAGCGATATACTCTTTCATATGCTCGTCAGCCAATGCCCAGTCATACATCTTCTTGATTTCATCCTCGGTGTATTCGCCCCAATCGGCATCGCCGGGACGGGGAAGGTCGTGCATACGTCCGACAGCAGTTCCTGCTATACCGATATTTCCATAACCTCCATTCGCATTGTTCACCCAAGGCAGGTAGCGCTCGTCCCAGTTGGAGCCTTCGCCCAAAGGCAACACCTTATCGGGGAACTCGTCGCTCAGTCCGTTGTTGAGAATCACATAAGCCTGGTCGTAGTGTCCCAGATGCAATTCAGCCTCTGCCAGCAAGAAATGAAGGTCGTGTCCACGGAACGTAGGTATTGAAGGCTGAATCTCAAACACCTGCTTGTCATCGAGATACTTGTATCTACGCAACGCGAAATCGTATCCGTAATAGTATTTCGACACGCAAGTTTTTCCGCCCAGGGTATTCATCACCCAACCTTGTGTGGCACTGCGGATGTCGCTCTCGTTATAAAGGTTCATACCGTACTCAGAAGGTTTCAGGTAGAAAGATTCTGCGTCGGGATACTCCGGACAGAAGTATTGCACAATGCGGTTGCGCTGATAGCGGGTGTAGTCATACATGATGGTGCTGATAAGCTGGTATTGCGAACCGGTGGTCTCGGTAAAGAAGATGTTTGAGTAGGCACCGTCATTGTCACTCTGCATCATCTTCGACAACTGGAAGATAAGTCCTTGTCCTACATTCTTTCCTTCTACACGGAAAGCCTCTTTTCCCTCTTCACCTTCGAGCAGGGGACGCTGGTAAGAGTAGAAATAGTCCAGCAGATTATTGCGAATCCACTCCCAGTCAGCCTGTGCTGCACTTTCGTCGACATAGCTGGCACGCCATGAACGGAATTCTGCATTGAGCACAACGGCGGGCGGAGTCAGATACTCCCACTTGTAGTACAACGTGCGGTCCTGATTTTCGGGGTCGAGCCACTTATACCAAGCGACATCAAGGTCTCCTGCAACAGGCACGCCATCGATGGTCATACCGTTTTCGAGCAGGGCAATGGCGCGGTCTGCCAACTCCTTCATGTTACAGAGGGTGAAGACAGAGGTATCGGTCAACTCTTTCTTTTCAGTCAAAGGGTCGTCAAACCAATAGG
The DNA here is from genome assembly GCA_017472635.1 of Bacteroidaceae bacterium. Taxonomy (GTDB): domain Bacteria; phylum Bacteroidota; class Bacteroidia; order Bacteroidales; family Bacteroidaceae; genus Phocaeicola_A. Next base: position 16,048 of record JAFUPU010000098.1, on the reverse strand, counting down.
CTTTACCATAAATCTTTCCAAGCATCAGATAAGCCCATGCCTTGATGCGGATAGCGCTGCTGATGAGGGGAGCAAAGTTCTCTTCGGCAATCTCGGTCATACCTCCCACCTTGCTGTGGAACTCTCCCATCTTCATGAAGTAGTCGTTGCAGGCAACGATGATGGCATAGTAACAAGTGGGGTCGGCATAGGGATTACCGTAGGTATTGTCGTAATTATAGATAGCCTTCAGGTCGGTAGGGGCATTATCGGTAGTCTCCAACAAGGCACCACGGGTGTCGGTAAGGAAGATGGCGTGGTCGCCTGCCTCTTGCATACGACTGAAAATGCCAAGGAATCCCTTGTACATCTCGTCTTCTTCGGCAATGTAATCTCCTTCGTTGACAATGTTCTTCGGGTCGGTCTCAAAATAGTCGTCACACGAGGTGAAGGCGACTGACATGGCAAGCAGACCGAGGGTCCATATTTTATTCATTACTTTCATATCAATATTCGATTTTGGGGTATTACAAGTTAATGTTGAATCCTACTTTCACGGTTACGGGCAAAGCAACCTTTGCGTAGTCGAAGCCACGAAGTTGCTCGGCATATGAATAGGCAAACTCAGGGTCGCTGCCCAAATAGTTGGTCAACGTAAAGAGATTCTCGCCCACTACAAACACACTGCCCGAACGGACAAAGTCAAACAACTTGTCGAAGTTGTAAGAGAGTCTCAGGCTGCGAAGCTTCAGGTAGTCTCCATCCTCCAACCAACGGTCAGAGAAGAGGTTGTTTCCTGAGGGATCACCGTAGACGGCACGCGGCATAGAGGTCTGTTGTCCCTCAACCTGCCAACGGTTCAACACGGCTGTTGACTGATTGTAGAAGTTGTCCATAGACTCCAACTCACGACGGGTTGCATTGTAGACCTTGGCACCCACTGAATAGGCAAAGTTGGCATCCAACACAAATTTCTTGTAACGGACAGAGAGGTTGATACCTCCATAGAAGTCGGGCATGTTGCTTCCCAAGCTCACTTTATCTTTCTCGTTGATGATGCCATCGGCATATACGTCATCGAAATGCACATCACCAGCCTGGTAGGCATCACCGCTACTGTTAACCAGTCCTGAAGCCTGCGCATCGGCTGTCGTGCGGAAGATTCCCTTGGTGCGATATCCGTAGAACTCGTAAGGATTGGAACCAACAGCCATTCTCATCTGCGCATCGTCGTTGTTGTATCCGGTATAGTCGATGAGCATGCTTTGTGCATCACCCAATGACTTGACAGTGCTGTTGACAGTGGCGATGTTGGCACCCAACACGATGTCCCAATCTTTGGTGTGCAACGGATTCACACGGAATGAACCTTCCCAACCGTCGCTGTCAATGGTTCCGGCATTCTCGTAATAGTCATACGAACCGTATACGGGAGAGATATTGCTGTTGAGCAACAGGTCGTAAGCATGGCTTCTGAAGTAGTTGACTCCCAAATGAACGCGATTTTGGAACAATGCCAACTCCAAACCGAAGTCGAGTTGGTTTTTCTTTTCCCACTCCAACTCGGTGTTGGGCACATTCGAACGGTTGATGGCACCAATGGTGAAGAAATTGTCACCCACGTAGTAGTTCTTTCCGAAGTTAGAAGAGAAACGGCTATTACCGGTGATGCTTGCCTCGGCAGAGAGGTTGAACATATTCACCCATGAGGGGAATATGCCGGTATTGGCAGCCATGAATGTTACACCGGCAGAGGGGAAGAGCGCCCAACGGGGAGCATCAACGCCCGAAGCACTGGTTCCATCAAGGGTTACGCCCACCGAACCGCGTACTAACTTATTATAGGTATAGTCGCCCTGCAAGGTGAATCCCATATAGTTCCATTCGGTCAGTCCGCCATAGGTCTGCTTCTCGTTTTGGGTGTTGCCCAATGTCTGATAGTTATCGCTGGCGGTGTTGAAACCTTCAGAGATATCCAATTCGTAGTTGTTCATTATCATACGGGCTGAAGCAAACAGGTTCATCTCGTGCAGGCTGTCAAACACGCGGTTATACTTTCCTTGCAACATGTAGGTGTTGGTGCTTTGGGTAGCCACACTGTTGCCCACTTTGTTGCGACCGGTACCATAGAGCTGCGGGATGATGGCATTGTCTGTCACACCGGGCACAAACATGGTCTCTTCTATATAATTATAATAGAGGTTGACAATACCGGTCAGCGTAAGATAATCGTTCCAACGGAAATTGATTCCGGCTTGGGTGTTTACGTCGTAAATCTTATCTTTACCCAACACGGTGTTCACCAACGCCAACGGGTTACTTACGTTGTCATAGCTGTACATCGGGTCAGCAGAAGTGTTCCAGAAGTTATAGGGAGCGTAGTTGCTCAACAACGAACCATCGTCTTGCTTCTTATAGGGGCTGATGAGCGGCATGGCATGGTAAGCTGACAACATGGGATTGGTCTGTTGGGTCATACCGGAATTTTGCAGCTCGCTGGTAATATACGCCAAACCTACATTGGCAAAGATATCGACTTTACGGCTTGCCAATACGTTGGCACTGATGAGCGTATGGAAACGATCAGAACCGGTACCACGTACTGTCCCTTCGTTTCCGGTATAACCGAATGAAATGTTATACTTGGCAATCTCGTCACCTCCCTCCACACGGAAGAGGTTTTCGGTGGTAAACCCACTGCTCTGCACCTCATTCAACCAATCGGTGTTTTCGTTGAAGATATATGCTTGCGCATAATCTCCGTTGTGCAAGAAAGGATAGTCAGAAAGCAAAGATTCCATCGTGGGATAACGGGTCAAACCGAGATCCTTCATGTAGTTTTTGTATTGCGATGCATTCAACACAGGCACACTTGCAGGCTTCAGGTTGAAACCATAAGAACCGGTGAAAGAGATGCGGGTGTCCAAATTGTCGGAAGTGGCTTGTTGAGTCTCTATCAACACCACTCCGTTGCTACCCAACGAACCATACATGGCTGCATCGGCGCCTTTAAGCACTGTGATGCTGCGGATATCCTTGGGATCATAACCAAAAAGCATTCCACGTGAGTAACCGGTGATGACACCTGATACATCCTGACTGCCCAAATAGGGAACGCCATTGATGACAATCAGCGGATTGTTTTCAGCAACGAAAGAGTGAACACCACGAATGTTCATATAAGAACCTTCGCCAGGCATACCGCTCTTCTCAACGATTTGCAAACCGGCAATACCATCGCGCATTGCAGCACCTACATCCTGCTTCTCTGAAAAGTCTTTGAAGTCAACAGATGCGATAGTGGCTGGTTTCAATTCTGTAGAAACACTTCCATATCCGGTTTTTGCTTCTCCCGAATAAAGGGGAGCATTCTCGGGTATCAACGTGATTACATTCTTGCCGCCTGCTGCAATCTTTTTCAAATAACTCAAAGGAATCTCCTTTGCATAAAATCCTTCAGCCTTGATTTGTACCAACGCATTCTTGTCTGCTGTGGTCAGACTGAAAACTCCATTCTCGTCAGACAAAGCTGAAGTCCTCTCGCCTACAATGGAAACAATGGCACCATTAACCGGCAACCCATTCGTACCTTTAATCAGCGAAGTAACCTTGACATCTTGTGCCGTAGCTGTCGCAGCCCAAAGGCAAGCGGCAAACAATATATTGATTTTCTTCATGTTCATTATACTAAGTGATTAATAGTTATTGTGCGTAGGACGCAGACACCAGTGATACATCATCAATTGGTTTACGTTACCCTTATCTCTATTAAGAATGACACCATTGTCGAGCTGGGCTTTGTAGATTCTCGACATATCGTTAGAGGTAATTCGAATACGGAAATTACCTGATTTCGCCAAAGTCACAACTCCTACGGTATACCCATCGGTATCGTAAGCAATGGCTTTCTCGTTCTGAGTTTGCCAATAGTCTACATCAAATCCTTCGGGATAAGCAATACCATAGTCTTCACCATAGTGAGGAACCGGACTGGCGGCACCACGGTCGAAGTGGTAGTCAGAACCGGTGGCATGCATATTCATATCCTCCTTAAGCCACTTGTCGTTGAAAGCTATACTCAATGAATATTGCAATGAGTGCTTGAATCCCATACGCAAGAAATACTCACCGGCAGGAAGATTACATTCATAAATCATCTGGTCTTGTTCATTCCATACCAGTCCATCATACTCCACGCTACAGGGCAAGCTGTCATTCATGGCTTGTGGGCTGGGAATCGCACAAAGATTGTGATAATAGATGGTAGGCCACTGTACATTATAACCAGTAGCAATAAGGTCGAACTGTCCTTGACAATCGTTAATAATCATTGGGTCAACCCAATTCTCCCAACGGAAATACTGTGCCTGTTGGTCGAGCGTCATGTTGTTCCACAACTCATAGAGACGTGACTTTACGCGATAGATGACAACGTGATTGGGAATCTTGAACTCCTGACAATAATATGCCATACCGTTACTCAACTCTACCGGGTTGTTTACATCTACTACCTGTACTGCCGGACGCCACCAGACTGCATCCATTTTTTTATAAGTAGTCTGGTCAGATGCTTCATCAACAATCTCTTGATATCCTTCTACTGCCTTAAAGTCCGGTGCTGCAGCATTCACTTCTGCAATGCCCCGATTCTTATCAGAGAAGCAAGCCTTCACAATCCACTCTTCAAACTTGATGGTGTCAGCAGCAGTAGCCTGACGATTCAACCACAAGGGGATACTGTCCATTGCTGCTTTCATTGCATTTTCTATCAACGCATTGCTGGGAATAAACATGGTTGTGGTATAGCTTTCGCTACGCATATTCCAAGTAGGGGTTCCCTCTTCAGAATAACGGTCCATCAAACTGTTCTTAACAACAATAACCGAGTCATACTTTACACGACCATCTTCGGTAACACCAATCGGACGACTCTGCTCACGGTCAAAGAACTTATAATCGTAAGCCAATACCAAAGATTTAAAACGTGAATACTCATCTCCCAACGAAACCAACAGCTCGTATGCCGACGGACGCACTGGTAATATTCCATCCAAATAATAGATGTATCCGTTGGCTGCCTTAACCTTCTTTGTAATGTTAAGACCATCCAACTGCTTACCTCCTTCATATACCCAAACACTCTTTCCTGAACGGGTATTGATATTGGAACCGTCCACCAACTTGGCAGGACTGACCGGCGTATTTGCTACACTGTGCAAAGCAAAAAGCGAATCGTTGCTGATTTTAGATTCATCAAACTTATCATCCGGACAAACAAAAACTGTGTATTGTCCTTCTGCATACATATCATCAAAGACTTTATTGTCGTTGAGTAATGCATACATCTGATTCAGATTGTCGGCTTTCTCTATATATTCAGCCAACGTACTGTTGGAAATATCCACACCGCCATCTGCATCAACACGAAGCGCTGCTTCATCGTAATGGTCATCCCATTCAGAAGAGCAAGAAGCCAAAGCGACACAGCCCATCAAACACAGAGCGGGAAACACTTTTATATATCTTTTCATATAGAAACGTTTTTATTAGTTGCTAATTACTTTATTTATATACTTACTCAACCGGGATAAACTCTACATAGTCCAAACGCAGGTGATAGAAGGATTCAGTCTTAGCCTGAATATCACGAGCTGTAATCTTGAACGTATGAGTAGACGAAGCATCAAATTCTACTTCTCCCCACAGAGTTTCCGTTATGGTTGTATAAAGCGGCAAGACTCCCTGTCCACGATAGAGATAAACCAACGACTGTTCCTTGTCTCCATCAATATTGAACTGCGTCAAAGTTCCAGCAGAGAACAATGAAGTAAGTGTCGGATTCTTCACATAATGCAACACCACTCTATACTTACCGGCAATAATAGTAGGAGTAGTAAACTCTACCCATCCGGCAAAACCGAGGTTCAGTACCATATAGTTGTTCATAAAGGCACCATGTTCTGCTACATCCTGTTTACCTACGGCATATTTTTCTTTCATAAAGCCTACACGACGATAAGAGCGGGTTGCAGCCTTTGCATCGTTGTATTCTCCTACAAAAGAGGTAATGACACCATTCTCGCCATCGTAATATTCTTCACTGAGGTCAATCTGTCTTGCCACACTTCCAAGAGGTGAAGTAAAGATATTACCCATCATATTATCAGTAGACCACTTGTTCACCCAAGAGATGATGTCGGCACTGTTCATGAAGTCCCATTTCACGACAACAGGTTCGGGTTGATATACAGGCATCACACCTCCCACCTTGTTGATGAGTCCGTTGCTAGCCTCAATATCGCTACGCAATACAGGGATGTCCTTATTGATAAGACGAGTATTTCCCTCAAGATTGGCAATGAATGCTTGCCCTGTATACTTTGTATCGTATATCAACGTTTCAGTAGAATCTGTAAAGTTAAAAACCTCATCAATGGTATACTGAGTTGGCATGAAATGATACTTCAAATAGTTGTTCAAAGCCACATCGCCATCAGTCTCTTCACCATTGCTGTTGTCAACCAACCATTGTTTCAAGCTTGCAACATCGTTAATACCCGCTTGCTGCATGATGTGGTCGGGCACAGCAAAGCAAGTATAGAAATAGTTGTTCACAACAGGAACTCCACCCAAACCGATAATAGTATCGCGTTCTGTGGTTGCCAATTTATACATTTCCGGATCTGCTTTTATTGCTTCAGCAAAAATCTTGAATGTATTGTTCTCACCATCCAACAGTTCCAATCTTTCCACCAGATTCTCTGCATTGGGAATAATCACATCGTCCATGGTATAAATCACTCCGTTGGCACAAGATGTACTGAGGAAGCGAGCCAGTTTCGCATGATTATTGAAGAAGATACTGTCGCCACTATACACTACATCCGAACGTTCAGCATCGTCCACATCTGTTTTCTTGTATCCGAAACTGACAGTCAGATACTGGTTAAAAAGATTCTGCGTTTGGATATATCCATTGTCACGCGCCAATATTATCAAGGTCGAATCATTCAACGAGTTACTGCCTCCCTGCCAATCGATAATGTGGTTTTGCACCAATTTACGTGCATAGTCAAACTCAAGTTCAGTCACCGATGTCAGGTTACGTTCATCCAGAAACTCCTGTATTGCCTCGTTGTTCGGGCAGAAAAGAGTCGCACTGGCATTGGCATCCTTAATAGCATTGTAGAAATCGGCATGTTTCAACAACTCAATCCACAAAGAGTAAGTTTCAGGCTCCTTTTCCAAGATAGTCGTCATGGACATCTCAGACTCAAGATTCGTAGGACGTACGAACAAGCTGCCTTCATTAGGATCTTCGCACCCCACAATGGCAAGCGAAGCCATAATACTGAATATTATCTTTTTCATATATATGTTTCCGTTTTTTATTCGTAATAAGGATTCTGTACGAGATTAGGATTACGTTCTATCTCTTGCTGGTGAACAGGCAGATACCAAGCGTTCTTGTCAAGCAAGGTAGACTTGATTTTATTCTCACTTGCAGTCTCATTGTAATTGATGACTTTCGGTATGAAGAACGTATTAATGAAATTAAGACTTCCTGTCGGGTCGGTGTAACGTCCTACACGCAGCAAATCATACCAGGCTTTTCCTTCGGCAACATGTTCCATGATGCGTTCAGTGATTACCAACTCCAGCAGTTCTACGATACCGGATGCTCCAGTAGCGGTCACATCCAGCACGTTTGTACGTCGACGAATGGTATTGATGATTTCAATTGCCTTTTCATTATCTTCAATCACTTGTCCCATTCCACGCATAATCAAAGCCTCTGCTTTCATCAACATCACTTCCGATACACGGTAGATGATAAAGTTCGGATCGTAATAGTTAGAGGTACGCGGTTCTGAGATGGTTGATCCGCCCAAATACTTCCAAACATATCCAGTAACAGAGTTTTCTGCTGCATAGTATCCACCGAAACGGGTACGTACATACATATCCTGTTCACCATTGAAACGGTTGAATATTTCAGTAGCATCACTGTTGAACTCACGGGTCAGGTTCTCTGACAACATGTAAGTGGTCGTGTTATCGTTATAGAACAACAAAGGAAGGTCGTTAAGTTGGAATGAAGTTCCATCATACTTAATACCTGAATACTGAATTTCGAAGATTGACTCTACACTGTTTCCCGGATTAAAAATCTGGAACCAGCTGCCATGAGTTGCTGTAGACATAAAACGGGGAGCATACGGTGAAGAGCTTTCCAAAATCATGTCGGCATACTTGACGGCATCATCAAAATCTTGATTCCACAAGCACACATCTGCCATCAAGGCATAAAGTGCCCAAACAGTGGCACGTCCCTTGGTCTCCCATGTCGTATCAAACTCCTCTTTAGCAGCACCCAAGTCTATCGCTGTTTTCAAGTCAGCCTTGATTTGTGCGATCAATTCACTTTCACTACTTTGTGGCAACAGATATTCTGCAGCATCTGTCTCATAAGGTGCAAGCACCAGTGGAGCATCGCGCCAATTGCGTACGATATAGAAGTAAGACAAGGCACGCAAGAAGTAGGCTTCACACAAGTGTGAGTTCAACTCTTCATCAGTGTAGGTTGCATCGTTACTCTGTGCTTTCTCCACGTTGGCAATCACACCATTTGCATCGGCTATAATCTTATAAAAGACCTTCCAATCCACATAGCTGTCGGTGATTTTAACATCCAACTTATCGAGGTTGCCTCCACTGCGGCGTTTCACACATCCGGCTCTCAATTCACCCAACGGAATCAAATGGCTGGTGATACACGAACGCAAATTATAGTATCCGGCAAACAAGGCAGACTCCACATCACTCTTTGACTGCCACATCTCTTCTTGGGGAAGAGCATTCTCGGGCATAATATCGAGATAATCGTTGCAAGCAGTGAGAGTGAACACTGCTGCTGTGGCTATTATAATGGTTTTTACACTTTTCATAATCTTATATCATTAGAAGTTTACGGTTATACCCATTGAGAAACGACGGCTACGAGGAGTCTGTGAGTTATCCTCTGCAAGGTCGGTCACCTTGTCGGGGAGGTTCACCTCCGGATCCTGTCCGGTATAATCGGTAATAGTGAAAAGGTCGTATCCGGTGAGGAACACGTTGGCTGACGACAAGCCCAAATTCTTGCAGAAGTTCTTCGGCAAGTTGTAGCTCAAAGACAAGGTCTTGAAACGCAAGAACGAGCAATCTTCCACAAATCGGTCAGAACCGAGGTAGTTGTAACCGTATCCCCAAAGAGCACGTGGAATATCTGTGTCGTCTCCTTCGTTACGCCAACGACGCAATACAGCGGTAGACTGGTTTTCAGCGCCATACATTGACTCTGCGTTCATACGGGCACGGTTAACCACCTTCTGTCCCAAACGATAGTGCATGAATACAGTCAAACTCCAATCCTTATAACGGAGGTTAAAGCCACCACCACCGCTCAACACGGGCATACTGTTACCCAGATAGACAATATCATTCTTGTTAATGACACCGTCGTTGTTGATATCGGCATACTTGGCATCACCCGGATAGCAACGATCGGTATAGTTTGCCATAATCACCGGTTTGCCCTGCAAGTCATACATGACATTGCCATTTGCATCCTTGGCATAAGTATCTTCGGTATTCTGATAAACACCCAAGTACTTGTATCCGAAGAACGAACCTACAGCCGTTCCGGGCATGATGCGTGTGGCATACTGTCCGTTCTTGTGTGTATAGTTCTCCTCAGGCATTCCGGGCATATCCAGAATCTTGTTGACGTTGCGGCTTACGTTGAAGTTGAACTTCAGCTTCCAATCTTTCAAATCCATAGCCTGCCAGTCAATACGGAATTCCACACCCTCGTTGCGCAATGCACCGGCATTGTAATACGCCAAATAGTTGTCAGCGTAACCGGTTGATGAAGGAATGTAGTATTTCTTCTGCAAGAGGTCTTCGGTCTTTTTGTTGTAGTAGTCAAATGAACCCGTCACCTTATTGTCCCACAAGTTGAAGTCAAATCCGAGGTTCCATTCTGCAGAGCGTTCCCATTTCAACTTATTCAACTGCATGGTTTTGGAAGATACGGCATTTCCATCCATATACTGTCCCAACGAGGTATAAGTACCTACATAAGGTGAAGTACCACTGGGCTTGTTACCACTTTGACCATAGCTGACACGCCATTTCCATTCGGTAAGGAAGTCGTCAGACCAGTTCATGAAAGGTTCGTCAGCAAACTGCCAAGAGAGACCCACTGACGGGAAGAATCCCCAACGGTTGTCGCGGCTGATGGATGAGTTACCTTCATAGTTCACGGTTCCATTGAATGTATAACGGTCTTTAAAGGTATAAACCACACTTCCGATTCCCGACAGCGTGCGTGCTTCAGAGATACCTGAACCCTGTGACAACAGGATACCACTTCCTGATGCCGGGTCGGCAAGATTGGCAGAAGCCACATTGTAGCGGATAGCCGCCGAGTTAGAACTGCGGCTTTGTTGGGTACGCCAGATGGCTGTTGCAGTCAACTGGTGCGTGTCATCCAACCAAGAGTCGGTATACATACCCTTAACCTCGGTATTAAGAGCGAAGTTGTTGGTGAATGCATTCTCTGCACGGTTGGCATACGTATTCTCGGTTGTCACACCCACAGCTGCTTGGGGCAGGAATTTCTCTGAGCGTGTGGTCTTATATTTCATAGATACATATCCTTGTACGCTCAACTTCTCTGTCGGGTACCAGCGTCCTCTTACAGTCATTTTCTGTTCACGGGTACGCAGGTTGTTGTAGCTGTCATCCACCATAAGGAGCGGATGGAAGTTTTGTGCGCTCTTTCCATCTTTTCCGTTGAAAGCACCCTGAAACTCTTCTTCATTCTGACGGGTGAAGTAAGTATCAGTCATCTCACCGGTTTCATCGTCGATATAATAAGGGCTCTTGTTAGGCATCTTGCGCATAGCCTCGCTACGGGCACCTTCAGCTTCACTCCAAGGAGCTTTCTTGTTTGAGTCAGAATAGGTATACTCTGCATTTACGGTAAACTTCTCTGAGAAGCGGTAACCGATGTCGATGCTGGTATTCAAGCGGGTCAACCCTGTACCCTTGGTTGTACCACCCTCGTTCAAGTAAGAGAGAGAGTAGCGGTAAGTAGCCTTTTCACCACCACCCGACATAGAGAAGTTGTTGTCGGTCGTAAAGGTGTTGCGTGTAAGGTAGTCCAACCAATCCACATTCTGGTTATACTCGTCAAAGTAACGCCAATCTTGATTATATCCGATTTCAGGAGTGTCATACAAATACTCCAGAAGTGCAGAACTTCCGCTCAAGCCTTGTGCATTGGCTGAGTTCCAGATAGCATCCTGGATATATGCCACATAGTCGTCACCATCAAGCATGGGGATAGACTCCGGCTCAATCTTATAAGAGTTTTTGGTAGAGAAAGAGAAACGAGTCTTACCCATTGCACCCTTCTTGGTGGTGATAAGGAGCACACCGTTTGCACCTCCGGTACCATAGACTGCTGTTGCAGCCGCATCTTTCAACACCTCGATAGACTCAATGTCGTTGGGGTTCAAGCTCAACATCTGTGCAAAGTCTTCTTGATTGGCTGTATTGAAGTCAAACGTATCGTCAATATCCGTTGAATAGGGTACACCGTTGATGACGATGAGCGGGTCGGCACTCGAGTTCAATGTGGCAGTACCACGAATGCGGATGCTGCTCTTGGCACCGGGGTCACCGGCAGCAATGATGTCCACACCACCCAATTGTCCCTGCAATGCCTCTTCGATAGAGGTTACGGGCTGTGTTGCGGTAATCTCGTTCATGTCAATCTTCTGGGTAGCGAAAGCCATCTGACGGGTGGTCACACCCATGTCGTTGCGTCCCCCGCGCGTACCTTTTACAACTACCTCCTTGATTTGTTCAGCGTCACTGTCCATCCTTACGTTCAGTGTGGTCTGTCCGGTGTACTTATATGTCTGGGTAGTCATACCGATGTAAGAGAAGACGAGTGTAAGTTGTCCCTTCTCGTCTGTAGGAACTTTCAGCGAATAGTTACCGTTGTAGTCGGTTGTCGTTCCGCTGATAATACGTTTCTGGGCATTCTGCCACGTAACGTTCACACCAATACAGGGTTCTTCGCTGCCGGCAAAAATCTCAGTAACTTTACCCGAAACCATCTTTTGGGCAATAGCCTGTTGTGCAAAACAGAGCAATAATACTATGATTATATTTCTAAACTTATCCATATCTTAATCCTATAAATATGTGCTCAATTAAAACATATCTTCTACGAAGTGAGCAGGACCGTCCTCAAACACAAACGGCAGATAGTCGTAAGCATCCGACAATCTGATGCGTTTTCCGTCGATTCCGGTAATGCGGTCAATAATTGCGGCATAGAGTGAAGTGCCGTCATCGTAGATATTCATATTGGTAGATACAATTTCCAATGCACCGTTGGCGATTTTCACCTCCTGTTGCAATGTCACCAGTCCACCGTACTTATTAGTCTCTTCACCCCATCCCAGATACGGATAGTTGTTGAACGAAGCCGTTGTAAGCGGCACAAAATAGAGCTTCACATAGTCAAGCAGCGCCGTCGGGTCGGTAATCTCGATATTGTCGAAGAAGGTGGCATCGCCTACTACTGCAGCATCGGTAGCCACAACACCCGGCACGCGGTTTTCCTTGATAGCATTCTCTACAGCTTCGGTTGTAGGAATCAGCATGAAGCAGCTTTCAAGCATGAACGAGAGTGTTCCACCTGAAGTATTTGTGAATCCCGCCTTGTTGAGCAGGTTTATCCATCCGAAGAACTCAGCGGTATCGTCAGCACGGTTGTTTATCATCAGACGCACCAGACGGCTGTTGTTCTGCGTAGCATAGTTACCGGGGAACAGCAGGTTGTCGTATGAATAGGCATGACCATTGGTCCATCCGTTCACATCGTCACAATAAGCCAACGGACTGAACGTGGTCCATATCTGATCTTCGGTAAACGTATTGGCTGCATACTTCAAACTGTTGTTATACAGAATGCTGTTGGTAATCTTTCCGTCTTTCAGGTACCAATAGAGCTTGAAGTCTGAAGTCAACGTAGGCAATACGGCAATACCCTCTTCAGGCAACACTGAATTTCCATCTATCGGGCTGACCACGTGTGCATTCACATAAGCAGACATGGTTGAGTTGTTGATACCCTTTGGCGACTCAACCGAAACCAGCGTACTTCCCACGCGCTCGATTCCGGCGTTGTTGTACATCTGTTCATTGGTCGGATAAAGCATCATATACTTCACTGCATCAGAGGTTAGCGTCGAAGCCATACCTGAGTTGTTGAGCATTTCATTGAAATAGGTCAGGTTCTTGTATTGGAACGCCGGACCTGTAACGGCACGGAACTTAAGCGGTGGGGTCAGCACCGAACATCCATAGAGGGCGCCATTCGAACAGATGATACGGTCTTCCGGCTTCACCTCATCGGTGTTGACGCTGATAATCTCACCCGAGATGTTCTCCAGCTTTCCCTCTTTTACCTCTCCGGGGAATGCAATCGATCCCGGGTAGACACAGCTCTTCATGATTTCTTGCATTGTCACCGAGTCAATTTCGGCAAGCGAGGTATAACCACCCTCACCCCAATATTCATTGAAGAAGTTTTCAAAAGCTTCGTCTGTAGGAGCAAAAAGCGTATAAGCCTGCAGCGAAAGCAAATCTACCTGAGTGTAGTGGGTAGCCATTCCCCACTCGTTGTTGATGTTCACCAACGGAGCCTTGTGGTAGTGGTGGAACAATGAGTCGGTACCCAACTGCAAGGTCTGCTCTTCATCAAAGTAGAAAGTTTCACTCTTGTCATAGAGGTCGATAATGCGGCTGTACTTTCCTGCATTCACCATCTCTTGATAGATAGTCTCAAGAGGTCTCAACACACGGTCTACCTTATATATATATCCGTTACGTGAAATCTCTTCATACTCTGTCACTGCGGCATTGGCGATATTGAATCCGCCATCGCCTTTCCACTCTGTGTCAGGATAGAAATATTCGTAGTTCTCCTTTGCTTCTACCCCCTTGGTCTGGAACATACGGTAAGAGAATACCGGCAACAGGCGTTCGTTGTGATAGATAGAGATGTTGCGGTGACGGGTTGAGTCATACATCTGCGTAATGGAGTCTTTACTGTAGGTACGGAATTTGTAATAAAGTCCCGCATTGACATTCAATTGGTCTTCAGTGGCAGCATCTCCCTCGGTAGGTCTGAAGTTGGTCAGCTTCTGCTTGTCGAAAGAGTAGTAGAGCATGTGGAAACCAATCAGCTTCTTCATTTCGCTCTGACTCAACTGAGTAATGTCAGTCACCCCATAGTTTTTTGTAAGATACTCACTCATGGCATTGTCATCCGGTGCCATCACCGTAAGGATAGCCTTTCCGTTCAGAATCGGCTTGTAGCCACACAGGTCTACCCCCTTCAGGAAAATGCTGTAGTTTCCATCGGCTTCCAGATTCTCATATATCGAACCACCTATCCAACTGGGTGCTTCGTAATACTCGTTCGTGTCCTGACAAGAGGACAGAGCCAATGACGAAAACAACAAGATTCCAATCGTCTTTTTTGTTTGCTTAAATCTTTTCATATGTATGTTTTCTCTATATTCTTCAAAACTATAGTTTCTATACCCATCAATGCACCTTATAATGTTTTTGTTAAAATTAACGTATCCAAACCAAAGGTCAAACATCCTAAAAAGCTTACTTCCACCCCCTTTCTTCAGGTTCAGAATCAGCCTTTTCAAGCACGATACGTGCTACCACGGTTTGCAAATATAAGCATTAAATTTCAAACTTTAGGTGAAAAAAAGTTTTTTTTCCAAACTTTTTTCCGCCTGAACCGCACAAAGCTCCAAACCTTATTGTACTTTTATACAATAAGACTTCACGACACAAAAGAAGCTCCTTCTTTCAACAAGCGGTCAAACAGATTATCTCCCAACATATTACAAGCAATAAAAAGCTTATCGAAAGTTCAAATCGCCACATATCACCTTTTACGATATCAGAAAAGAAAGAAAAGAAAGAAATAATTTCAGGCGAACATGGAAAAAGAAAAAAATCCCCCTTTTTTAAGGGTTAAACCGGTCAACTGACTTTCTCCATCACTCACCGAAAGAATGGATACCCTACATTTCCCCACACGACTAAACATACCACAAAAATCCGCTTTACCCATTTAACAGGTCTCCCTTTTTAAGTCAACAAAAAGACAGCTTCCCACGATGAGACATTGAGGACATAGCGGTTGTTTCTCTACACTCAGGTTGTCATCTCCTGGTGTTTTCACCGCAAGTCCTGGATATATTCAAAAATGTCCTGGACAAAACACCGTGAGTCCCAGGACTCAGCCGATTCTGTCCCAGGACCCGGCGCGCTGAGTCCTAGGAAAATTCTGAGAATAAAAAGACTTTTTAACATTCCCCCTGTTTAAGACGATAAAAAAAGACCTCCTTCTGCCCGTAGCACACTGGCTATCAGACAGAAGGAGGAAATACGTATAGGGTCTCGCACCTCTTTTAACCCATAAAATGCTCCAAGTAGGTTTCGATATCTTTATCGCCTCTACCCGAAACGGTAAGCACCACCACATCGTCCGGTTTGAATTTCATCTTGGGGAGTGCACCGAGGATATGAGCCGACTCCAGCGCCGGGATGATGCCCTCCATGCGAGTCAGTTCGTAGGCAGCCTGAAGTGCCTCGTCGTCATTGACCGCTACCACTGTTGCACGATGCTGTGTAGCCAGGTTGGCATGCATAGGTCCTATACCCGGATAGTCCAATCCGGCAGATATGCTGTAGGGTTCTACCACCTCACCATCGGGAGTTTGCAGTACCAGCGTACGCGAACCATGCAACACAGCAGGCAATCCGCGACTGATGCTGGCAGCCGTCTTCCCTGAGTCAACCCCCAATCCACCGGCTTCAGCCAGCACAATGTTCACCTTATCATTGTCGAGGTAGTGATAGACAGTACCGGCAGCATTGCTTCCGCCTCCGATGCATGCCATCAGATAGTCGGGAT
>JAFUPU010000012.1 GCA_017472635.1 Bacteroidaceae bacterium | reverse complement strand
CCATTTGAACTCGAAAGCACGCAAATGACCGTCTTCCTCTTCAAGGAAATCAATCTCATGCTGTAAGCGGGTACGCCAGAAATAGGTCTGGGCATAACTGCTTGTGTAAACATTCTGCTTCATACGCTCGGATATGGCAAAGTTTTCCCATAATTCACCTGCATCGGTGCGGTTTTCTATCTGTGCAAGATTACCGATGACGGCATTGCGGATACCAAGGTCCCAAAAATAAATTTTACGACTGGATTTCAGTTCGTTGCGATGATTCCGCGAAAAGGTGGTAAGGCGGAAGATGATGTATGATTTCTCTAATATATCAACATAACGCTCTACGGTCTTTGAATCGAGTCCGATGAGATTGCCCACTTCATTGTATGACACTTGACTGCCTATCTGTAATGCAAGGGCTTTTAAGAGACGCACCAACTTGTCAGGCTTATTGATACTGTCGAGTGAAAGTATGTCTTTGTAGAGATAGCTTTCTGAAAGTTCTTTCAGTGTAGCGCGTTCGTCTCCGGGATTATAAACCACTTCGGGATAATAGCCGTAAACCATCCGATGGGGTATCATGCGGGTCTCTTCTATGAAATTGGTATGACTGACCATTTCGCCAAAAGTCAGCGGGAACATCTGAAACTCACGTTTGCGTCCGGTGAGGGACTCGTTGACCTTAGCTGCAAGTTCGAAGGAGCTGCTTCCTGTGGCTACAACCTGTACATCGGGTATCTGGTCTGTAATGAGCTTGATACGCAGACCTATATCGGGAATGCGCTGGGCTTCATCAATAATAAGTATCTTATGATTTCCAAGTATGGCACTCAGACGGGTAGAAGAGATTTCACTGAACAGTTCTCGGATGTCTGATTCGTCACCGTTCATCCACAAGACATCCTGACGAGAGTCAAATATCTGATGGAGCAGAGTTGATTTCCCGACTTGGCGTGCTCCCATAATGATAATGGCCTTTTTGCCATTCAAAAGGGGAATGAGATTATTTTTGATATATCTTTCAATCATACGGAGGATAACTTTTGAGTGCAAAAATATAGAGAAAACACATTAATTCCAAAAATATCATGCTTTTTTTGGAATTGATTCCGAAAATATCGTGACTTTTTCGGAATTTGCCCATATAAGCCGAAGAATATGAACATCCTTTTTGCCATTCAAAAGGGGAATGAGATTATTTTTTGATATATCTTTCAATCATACATCCGCATACAGGTGACTGTGTGCGGATGTTTTGTTTCAGGTTATGAGCGGATAGGAGAAAATTAGCCGATAATTGTCGCAACAAGTTCTCTGGAACCACCATGATTGCGGAATTCACAGAGGTAAATTCCTTGCCAGGTCCCTAAGTTGAGCCTTCCGCCTGTAATGGGAATTGTAAGGCTGACTCCTGTCAGTATACTCTTGGCATGAGCCGGCATGTCATCGCGTCCCTCAAAGGTGTGGACGTAATAGGGTTCACCTTCTCTGACCATACGGTTGTAAATGGACTCCATATCCAAACGGACATCGGGATCGGCATTTTCATTAATGCTTAAAGCACAACTGGTATGCTTGACAAAAAGATGGAGTACCCCTACTTCGGGAAGCTGGGACAACTGCTTCAACACTTCATGGGTGATGAGGTGGAATCCTCTGCTGTAAGCCTTTAGTCTAAATTCTATCTGCTTAATCATTTTCTTTTCCATTCATTAGTACGCAACGTCACTTGGGATGGTTTCGTACTTTTCTGTTTCTTTTTCATTCATTGGTACGTAACGTCACTTGGGGATGGTTTCGTACCGGTCTTTTTCTTTTCCATTCATTAGTACGCAACGTCACTTGGGGATGGTTTCGTACCGGTCTGTTTTTTTTTATTCATTGGTACGTAACGTCACTTGGGGATGGTTTCGTACCGGTCTTTTTCTTTTTCATTCATTGGTACGTAACGTCACACTTGGGGATGGTTTCGCACCGGTCTGTTTCTTTTCCATTCATTGGTACGTAACGTCACTTTGGGATGGTTTCGTACCGAGTCTGTTAATTGAAACGACCCGAGAACGCTTCGCAGGGTTCATATCTGTTTTATATAACAACGTCAGCGGAACCATGCGAAGCCTCCTCGGGTCGGGAGGGGAAATATATCACATTACTTAGCTACTCTTTCCAACCATTTGAGCATGAACAGCATGGTGAACATGGAGATTGAACATGCTACGACAAAGACGGTCCAAGTCATCCAGATGGGGATGCTTTCATAGAGCAATGCACCTACAAACAGCAACTGGTTACCCAAAGCGGTAGCGCCAAGCCATCCTCCTTGCATGATTCCTTGATATTTCGGGGGAGCCACTTTTGAAACAAAAGAGATGCCCAATGGTGAGATATACAACTCCGCAACGGTAAGGATGAAATAGGTGAGCATCAGCAACAGGGGAGCTACCTTGACGGGTGAAGTTCCTGCGGCTACAATGTCTTTATGCAAAGGCAGGTCGCCCAGGTAAGAACCGATTGCCATCACCAAGAATCCGGTGGCTGCAATACCCATACCTATAGCTATCTTCTTGGGTGTGCTGGGCTCTTTTCCTTTTGCACGCTGTGCAGCAAACACACTCATGATGATGGGGGTAAGGAAGACTACAAAGAAGGGGTTCAATGACTGGAACAGCTCTGCCGTAATGGGCATGCCAAAGAGATTGAGCTCGGTGTATTCCTTGGCAAAGAAGGTCAAGGTCAATCCGTTCTGATGGAAAGAGAACCAGAAGAAGATGACTACACCAAACACAGCAAAGAGGGCGTACATGCGTTGTTTTACTTCTGCGGCACTCATCTCTACGACTTGTGCGCCTGACTTAGCGTTCTCTTCTTTCTTTGAGGGGTCGGGGAACTTGGCTTTGTTCACCACAAAGATTATCAACGATATTGCCATTGCCAAGATTGCCACTGCAAAGGCATAGTGGAATCCGGTGGTGAAGACATTCAGGTAATCGTTTGCAAAAGCGGTCAAATCGGCAACGGCTTCACCGCAAGCTTCTTGTGAAAGTGCCTGATAGGTGACGATGGCTTCTTCTGAAAGTGTTCCGCCCAAATATCCATGGCATAGTGCAGGAAGGTCGGCATTGTAGCTGTAGCCGTGTGTGGTCAACCACCAATTGCGTACTCCTACTGCTGCAAACGGTGCAAAGATGGCACCTACATTGATGAACATGTAGAAGAGTGAGAAGCCTGAATCGCGCATGCTTGCATACTTCTCATTGTCATACATCTGTCCGACCAAAGCTTGCAGGTTTCCTTTGAACAGGCCATTACCGAATGCGATGACAAACAGTGCGACACATGTAATGGTGAGGAACAGGGTCTGGTTTTCAACCGGAGTATCAGAGGGGATGGCAAGCAAGACGTATCCCAAAGCCATCAATACAATTCCACCCAGGATGGTGCCTTTGTAGTTGCGTGACTTGTCGGCGATGATACCACCAATCAGTGCCAGGATGTAGATTGAGAAATAAAAGGTTGAATAGATGAGACCCGCTGTTTTTCCATCGAGTCCAAACTTGGCTTGCAGGAACAAGACCAAGATAGCCATCATGGTGTAGAAGCCGAAACGCTCTCCCAGATTGGCAAACGAGGCTGCTATCAGCCCTTTCGGATGTTTGTTGAACATGATTTTTTTGTTTTTTAGGGTTATTGTTTATTTTTGTTTTTTTAGTTGTTTTTCAAATTTGGGGCGAAGATACATCATTTTATTGGATTTACCAAAGAAACAGGGGTTCGCGACGTTTTTTGAAATTGGCAGAGAGGGCAGGTGCAAAAGGTGAATTGAATGTACGTGCCGCTGTAGGACATCCTTTTACGCATGCGCAACATCTGATGCAATGTGCGGTATCGGTCACCTCTTCCTGTCCGATTGCAATGGCTCCTGTAGGACAACTTTTGGCACATGCTCCGCAATGGATGCATTTCTCTACTGCTTTCTGGGGGTATACTTTTACCGGATGTCTCTTTTGCCGGCGTTGATATCCTAATACAAACTTGATGAAGCGCAGTTTGCTGAGCAGAGGGGTCTTCACCTTCGGCATATCGCGCTTGACATCAACCATTGAATGGGCTTTAGGATTGCTCTCAGCCACATTGAAGACCTGACTGTTGAGTTTCTCTCTTACTTGCATTCCGAATTCGACGGCTTTGGTCAGGTCTGACTGGTCGGGTCTACCCATGGCTATGGGATATTGCTGGTTTCCATAAGAGTGTTCACCTATCATGGCTGCTGCGGCTATCGGATAGAAGCCCCGATGGCTGACGAACTCTGCCAATTGCTCCAATGCTTTCTCAAAATCTCTGTTGCCATAGGTGACCAGCAATATGGCGGGTGTATTCTCTCCCTTCACTCCCTCCAGGCGTTTCAAGGCAAGGGGGGCTACATAACCTCCATAGACGGGTACTGAAAACAGTGCCACATCGTTGCTTCCCAACATTGGATAAGCGGGAATCTCTTTGGTACAGTCGTGATGTTCGGCTCTCTCCTCTCCCACCCCTTGCACCATCGCCATCATATTCTTGCGTGAAGTGCCGGTGGGTGAGAAACAGTATGTATGTAATCTGAAATCGTTCATTCTCTTTTTTCTCTCTCGTCTTTATTTAAAACAATTGGCAGGTCATTGCCTGCGAGGCGCGTATCAAATCGTCGGGTGCCAACTTGACCTGCAGTCCCCTTATGCCTGCGCTTACATATATATAAGGAAAGTCAAGGGCTGTTGCATGGATGTATGTCGGGAAATGTTTCTTCATGCCTATGGGCGAGCAGCCTCCCCGGATATATCCCGTCAGGGGAAGCAGTTCTTTCATCGGAATCAGGTCGCACTTCTTGTTGCCTGATATTTTGGCGGCTATTTTGAGGTCGACTTCTGCATTTCCGGGAATGACGCATACAAAGTGTCCGCTTCTCTCTCCGTAAAGCACCAAGGTTTTGAACACTTGCTCTATGTTTTCTCCCAACTGTTCTACGATGTGTCCGGCACTCAAGTCATTCTCATCCACCTCATAGGGGATGAGTTCATAGCTGACCTTCATCTGGTCTAACATCCGTGCCACATTCGTTTTGGGTATCTTGTTTTTTGCCATTGTCTTTTTCTACATAAACTGGTTAACCCTTGTCATTCATCCTTCACATGGCCAACTCTTCTTTCAAGAATGTTGCCGTATATCCTTTTCCGTTACGGACAATCTCTTCGGGGGTGCCTTGTGCAACGATGTTTCCGCCTTCGCGTCCGCCTTCAGGTCCCATGTCGATGATGTAGTCTGCCATTTTTATCACATCGAGGTTGTGTTCTATCACAATCACGGTGTTTCCCTTGTCTACCAAGCGGTTCAATACGTTCATCAACACCCGGATGTCTTCAAAGTGCAGTCCGGTTGTCGGCTCGTCTAATATATATAAGGTCTTTCCGGTGCCGGGTCTGCTCAACTCGGTAGCAAGTTTCACGCGTTGGCTCTCCCCTCCCGACAAGGTGGTAGAAGGTTGTCCTAACTTTATGTATCCCAGTCCGACATCCTGCAGCACTTTAATCTTTGACACGATGTGGGGGATGTTTTCAAAGAACTCGACCGCCTGGTTGATGGTCATGTCAAGCACGTCTGCTATCGACTTTCCTTTGTATCTGACCTCCAGTGTCTCGCGGTTGTAGCGTTTTCCGTGGCAGGCTTCACAGGGTACCGTCACATCGGGCAGGAAGTTCATCTCTATTGTCTTGTATCCGTTTCCTCCACACACTTCACACCGTCCGTGTCCGGTGTTGAAAGAGAAGCGTCCTGCCTTGTATCCGCGGATTTTAGACTCAGGCAGTTCTACAAACAGGTTCCGGATTTCGGTAAAGATGTGTGTATAGGTTGCCGGATTTGAACGCGGTGTCCTGCCTATAGGACTTTGGTCTACATCTATCACCTTGTTGATGTGTTCGAGTCCCTCGATACGGTCGTATGGAAGCGGTTCTTCTGTTGAACGGTAGAAACGGTGAGTCAATATCGGGCGCAGGGTATCGCTGATGAGGGATGATTTACCGCTTCCGCTCACTCCGGTAATGCAAATCAGTGTTCCCAACGGGAAGGTTGCCGTCACCTGCTTCAGGTTGTTTCCTTGTGCACCGTGCAACACCAGGGTTTTACCGTTCCCCAAGCGTCTTGTCGCGGGTATTTCTATCTTCATTTTGCCGGTCAGGTAGCGGGATGTCAGGGTGTCGGTCTCCAACATCTGTCGGGGTGTACCCTGAAAGACCACTTCTCCTCCCATCCGTCCGGCACGGGGTCCCATGTCTACAACGTAGTCGGCAGCCATCATCATGTCTTTGTCGTGTTCGACCACTACTATCGAGTTTCCCGTATCGCGCAAAGCTGTAAGCGAATCTATCAGCCGGCGGTTGTCGCGCTGGTGCAGTCCGATGCTGGGTTCATCCAGGATATAGAGCACGTTCACCAGTCCCGAGCCTATCTGGGTAGCCAGTCGGATACGCTGGCTTTCACCTCCCGAGAGGGTTGCCGAGCGACGGTTCAACGACAGGTAGCCTAATCCGACGTCCAACAGGAACCGCAACCGTACTGTCAGTTCCTTCAGCACCTCTTCTGCGATGCGCTGTTGTCTTTCGGTCAACTGCGTACGCACTTCTGTCATCCACTTGTAGAGGTCGTGGATATCCATCTCAGCCAGTTCGATGATGTTTTTCCCTGCAATGCGAAAACTTAGTGCCTCTTTGTTCAGCCTCATGCCGTTACATTCGGGACACTTGCATGTTCCGGAAAACTGCTCTGCCCATTTGGCGGCATCTCCATCGGCTTCCTGGCTTGCCATCATGATGTATTTGGTCAATCCCTCATAGACGACAAAATAGTCTGAGCCTGTACGCATCACTTCACTGCGTATGCGCAACCTTTCGGTGGTGCCGTTCATAATTTCATCGATGAGTTCTTGAGAGAATTGTCCGACCGGAGTGTCGAGAGTCATTCCATATTTCTCAAGCAGAGCGGATATTTGCCAGAAAATCAGACTTTGGCGCATCTTGCCTAATGGTGCCAATCCGCCTTGTGCTACCGACAGTGACTTGTCGGGCATGATTTTCTCAGGGTCTACCTTACTGACCACGCCCATACCTTTACATTTCTCACAGGCTCCATGCGGCGAATTGAATGAGAATGTGTTGGGTGCCGGGTCACGATAAGCCAATCCTGTTACGGGACACATCAGCCGGCGACTGTAATGGCGCAATTCACCGGAGTCGGCATCCCATATCATCAACAGTCCGTCGCCTTGGGTCATGGCTGTCTGTATGCTTGCCCGCAGGCGGTGATTGTCTGCTCCGTCCACCACCATCTTGTCTATCACCACCTCAACGTCGTGTGTCTTGTAGCGGTCGAGTCTGAGACCGGGCAGCATCTCTTTCATCTCACCGTCTATCCGGGCATAGATGAAACCTTTGCGGCGCAACGTTTCAAACAACTCCTTGTAGTGTCCTTTTCGTCCTCTCACCACGGGGGCTAACAGCCAAATGCGTTTCCCCATGTAGTCGCCTGTTATCAGTTCGGTCACCTGCTCTTCGGTGTATTTCACCATCCGTTCGCCCGACAGGTATGAGAATGCCTCCCCTGCCCGTGCATAGAGCAGACGCATGTAGTCATATATTTCAGTGGTTGTACCCACTGTCGAACGTGGATTTTTGTTGGTTGTCTTCTGCTCGATGGAGATGACGGGGCTCAATCCGGTTATCTTGTCAACATCGGGACGCTCCATCCCTCCCAAAAAGTTACGTGCGTATGACGAGAATGTTTCGATGTAGCGTCGCTGACCTTCGGCAAACAGTGTATCAAACGCCAACGACGATTTGCCGCTTCCACTCAGACCGGTTATTACCGTCAGCGTGTCGCGGGGGATTTCCACATCCACATTCTTCAGATTATGGACGCGGGCACCGTAGATATTGATGTTGTTTTCCTCGGTTCTTTCTTCTATGTTTTCCTGCATGCTCCCAGCTTTTATTGACCCGATATATTTCCTACTCCCAGTCCGCCTTGACCACGGAGGATGTTGATATCTTGTTTGATTTCATACTTAATGCCGTCTGACCCGACAGCTTCTATCACGATGAAGTATACACCGTCTTTCACTTGGTTTCCGCCATGTGTGCCATCCCATCCGGCATCTATGTTTGACAGATTCCAACTATACATGCGTTGTCCCCATCGGTTGAAGATGTTGGCTTCAAACTTTATCAGTGATTTGTATGTAACCTTGAATATATCGTTCACTCCGTCACCGTTGGGCGAAAAGGCATTCGGCACTTTCAGCGACGATTCACTGATGACGATGGTCACCGGCTCCGACTCTTCAGTCATCGGTTCGCCCCCCGACTCTATATTCGTATAGGTGACAAACAACTTGGCTGAAAAGGTTCCCGAATCGTAAAAGGTATATTCTGTCTCGGGCTCATATCGCCGAAGCAGTGGAGTTTCGGGGGTGTCGGTAGCATAGAGCAACCATTCGTAGGCATAGGTGTATCCCTCTTGCTCTTGGGCATTTGCCTTGAAGCTTACCCGCAAAGGGGCTGAAGCTGTATAGCTGTCTGACGGATAAAGCAGGGTCTCTTCAGTAACAGCGGCTCCATTCTCTTCCAGAATCTCCACTTCGGGCGAAGCTACCTGCGCCTTTAACGCCATACAACAGCATATACCCAGCATCAATGAGCATATCGTTTTTCTATCCAACATTTCAAATGAAGTTTTAATTTATTTCCTGCAAAAATAATGTTTCCAACCGACATATCCTTCCAATTTGACCTATAATATTTGCTAAACATCCCTTTTTAATGCTCCGAGCCGATATTTTTTTGTATTTTTGCCCCGCAAAGAAATGTAATAACGTAACGACAATGAACTTTATCAAGCGACTATTCGTCATATCTTCGCTGTTTTTAGCCTCTTCAGCGTTGCCCACATTTGCCCAATCCGAAGGATATTTTATTCACACCGTTGAACGCGGACAAAGTCTCTACTCGATATCCAGTACATACAACGTACCGATTGACGAGATTGTGGCGTTGAACCCCGGAAGCGAGAAACAGATTCGGGCGGGAGAATCGCTCCGCATTCCTCAGAAGCAACATTCTTCATCAAACAGTAACCACCCGGGCGGTGTGCGTTACCACACCATCCAAAGCGGTGAGACACTCTATCGCATAACCCAACTTTACAATGTAAATGCGGCTGCCATCTGCAATGCCAATCCCGGACTGAGCGCCACCAACTTCCGCAAGGGAGAGGTTATCGTAATTCCTGCCACCACCGAGGCGAATGCCGTAATAAAAAGTGCACCCGAAAAGAGTGAGGGGCAAGAAAACACTCCGGCATCGCCTTGCCGCGAGATGCACAAGGTACAACGCAAAGAGACGATATTCAGCATCAGTCGCGAATATGGCATCAGCGAAAAAGAGCTGATAGCGGCAAACCCCGAACTGAAGAAAGGGAAGCTGAAACGAGGCTCGTTCTTGTGCATTCCCCACAAGCGCAAGCCTACCGGATTTGACAACCAGCGACAGCAACAACAGCAAGAGCGCATACCCAGCAACGAAGAGTTGTTCAATAAAAACAAGAAAGGCACGCAAAGCCTCTCTACCATCCGGGCGGCACTGATACTGCCTTTCCAACTCGACGCACCCGAGGGGGCACAACCGCTGATGCTTGAATATTACGAGGGATTCTTGCTGGCGATAGACAGTCTGAAACGTCAAAAAGTAAACATCGAACTGCATGTATTTGACTCGGGAAGCAAAAACCAGTCTATCGCCACACTGCTCAAAAAGCCCGAACTGAAGAAGATGGACATTATCTTCGGACCCGGACACAGCGAACACATCAAACCCCTCTCGGAATTTGCAAAGAGCAACAACATCCGCCTTGTCATCCCCTTTACGTCAAAAGACAGCGAAGTGTTCAACAATCCGTTGGTTTACCAGATAAACACACCGCAGTCATACCTGTTCTCACAGGTACACAAACTGTTTGCCGACAACTTCGGACACTACAACATCGTGTTTGTAGAGGCTGAAGACGGACAAAACAAAGAGGAATACATCAGGCAGATGAAGCAAGAACTGTCCGGACGCGACATCAGCTACCGGAGCATTCCCATGCCTGCCACGATGGAAGAGCTTACAGCCGTACTCGACTCTACCCGGCAGAACATGATAATCCCTACATCGGGGACAAATGTCACCATCACCAAACTGTTGCCAATCATGCAGATGGTGGTACGGACTGAAAACAACCCATACGAACTGCACTCTTTCGGATATCCCGAGTGGCAGAAGTACACCAACGACCACTTGCAGGCATTCTATGAGGTGGACACCTATTTCTATTCTTCATTCTACACCAACAACTTGCTGAAAAACTCCGTCAATTTCATCAACAAGTTCCGCTATTGGTACAACGAAGAGATGATGAACACTTACCCCAAGTATGGCATGTTGGGATTTGACACCGGATACTTCTTCCTGAAGGGATTGAGCCGCTATGGAGGAAACCTCGAAGCCAATCTCGACCGCATGAACCTACAACCGGTACAAACGGGATTCCGATTTGAGCGGGTAAACAACTGGGGAGGATTTATCAACAAAAAGGTATTCTTCATACACATGACCAAAAACCACGAGCTAATCAAACTCGACTTTGAATAAAAAGAGACAAAAGACAATGCGCATCAGATACGTATTATTCATCATGCTGGCAATGACACTCACCGCCTTGTCGGCACATGCACAGATTGAAGAGCGCCGAAACAACTTTGCAATAGGCGTCAACGGGGGTATGAACTTCAACACCGTATTCTTCAGTCCCAGCATCAAACAAAATACCCATCAGGGAGTGGTGGGCGGACTCACCGCACGCTACATCAGCGAGAAATATTTCAATATGATATGCGGCTTGCAACTCGAGCTTAACCTCAGTCAACGCGGATGGTCGGAAAAGATTGAGGACGGAAGCGGAAACACCTACCGGCGCACCCTCAACTACTTTGAAATACCTTTCCTGGCACATCTGGCATTCGGACGCGACCGGGGAGTACAGTTTTTCATCAATGCCGGTCCGCAGATAGGACTCTTCCTCGGAGACAAAGAGGAAAAAGGCGGGGGCGAATGGGACCCTTCGCATCGTCCGAACGGGGTTGTATACCAATACGGAAAGGCCATCGAAAATACATTTGAATATGGAATTACCGGCGGATTAGGACTGGAGGTGCGCACCGGCATCGGCAACTTCCTCATCGAAGGAAGATATTACTACGGACTTTCTGACTTCTATGGAAACAGCAAGAAAGACGATTTCTCGCGCTCGGGTAACTCTACCATCTGCGCAAAGATATCTTATCTGATAGACCTCACCAAGTGACTTCGCGTCGGGAAGAGCTCTCATTTCCCGCCGAAAGGCTGAAACATAACGTGCGGCAACAGTGAATGAACTTCATTGTTGCCGCACCTCTTTATATATAATAAGGTATAACGTTACAGAGAGATTAACACTACAACGCCCTTAATAGGAACAGATGTTAATCTTGCCGTACCCAACGAACCATTTCTGCCCTACCCCGTTTTTACCGGTAAAGAAACGGCTGACACAACTGCCACAATGCAGTGTCAAGCCAAATGTATAACCCTACAAACAGAAACAATATGTATATCATCTGGTATATCATCATCGGAAGCATTGCCGGAGCCATTGCAGGCAAGCTGATGCGGGGAGGCGGATTCGGACTCATTATGAACCTGCTCATAGGCATCGTGGGCGGCATATTGGGAGGATGGCTTTTTGCCCTATTCGAACTTACTGTTACAGGCTCTCTGGGCAATCTCATCACCTCAGTAGCCGGTGCAGTGGGACTGCTGTGGCTCACTTCGCTGTTCAAGCGTGCCGAACGCAGTGACATTTGACAATCGCGAAAAGACTTGTACCGGCGGGATGGTATATTCCCCTACCCCGCAGGCACTGAATATTAACTATAAAACTCAATAGACTATGAGCCAATGTTGTAAATCAAATTTCTGGTTAGGACTTGGGCTGGGTTCTCTCCTTGGTATCGTATGCAGCCGCTATGCTCAAACCTCAAAGGGACAAGAGATGAAAGAAAAAATGGCTGACGCCATACACCGTGCAAGTGACAAAGCAAACGACCTGTGGCAGCAGGCAAAAGAAAAGATGATGGACACCGGTGTGAAAGCTGCCGACAAGCTTGCCGAAGGGGCAAAAGAGATGGCAGGAAAGGCATCAGACATGAAAGAAAAAATACATGAGTTCACCAACTCAAAGAGGTAAGACATCTCTAATGGGTAAGTAAAAAAAACGCATGCCACGGTGCAATTGCATAGTTGCAGTTTGCCGGAAGCATGTCTATTAACAACATCAATAACTTATAAAAAAACGATTATGGACAAGTCAACTGACAAGAAATGTGACAGCAAGAGCACTTGCAAACCACATTCCGCTCCGGAAAAGGAGTGCAGAAAAGAAGCTGAGAAAAAATAAACGGCTTCATCCGCACGTTCCACTTTACACAAGCTGAAGTGAAACTAAAAAGGGTGTGTCAGAATTCACCGCTCATCCGCGTCATCTGTGGATAAAGAATCAAACGGTAGTATTTTGACACACCCTCCCGTGTGACAGTTACAGTCATTCTTTCAGAAGAGGGGGCAACAAGAACAATAAATAGAGTTTGCCACAGTCAACCCCGGCTATTAAAAAGGCTGAGAGAAACGCAAACAGTTAACAAGTGTTTAATCGCACCGAAAAGTCCCAGGACTTATGCCCGCCGGTCCTAGGACAGAAGTCCGTCAGTCCCAGGACTCACAGCGCTGAGTCCTGGGAGAAATCGGGCTGAGTCCTGGAGATTTTTTGCTGAGTCCAGGAGATAAAAGAAAAAGAGCACGGGGATACCATGACAATTAGCCTTTTCTATTGAAACATCATAAAAAAAGGGCAGTCCCCGCGCTCTTTAAAACAGATTGTGTTGTCAGAATCTCAATCCGAATGATACACCCACTGTGCTTGATGTAAAATCGAAATCTTCTTTCGTTCCCAAATCGTCAACATATTCTTGAACCAATGATTGGAACGCGATGTCGTAGTTGCCAAAGCTGTATCCGATAGCTGCTCCAACAAACACTCCACCGTCTGTGTCCAGTCCTATACCGTATCCTACCTTATAGTCAAGGAAGAAGGTGTTCTTCTTCTTTGAGAAATTCACACGCGCATTG
>JAFUPU010000097.1 GCA_017472635.1 Bacteroidaceae bacterium | reverse complement strand
TATGTAATCTACGTATCGGATCATAATATCTCTGATTCTTAGTCCAACCCCCAACTCCCATTCTTTTATTGAACTTTGATATTCGGAATCATCGTCTTGATGAAATGCCCAAAGAATCTCATCCTCATTTTCACTGACATCATATCTGTCATAAAAATAACTTCCAATTCTATAAGACATGAAATATTTGTCATCAGTGTCTAATGCTTTCTCTCTCTCTTCTATGATATTATGCAAGATGAAAGGTTCAAATTTGCGATTTTTCCTTTTGACCTCTATGCTTCCTAACGCATTAACTCCCGAGAAAGAAAAAGAATCTGTTTCTGCTTTATTTTGGTGTGGAGAGAACAGTATATCCTTTTCGACAAATTGAATTTGTCTTGGCTGAGGAGAGAAATGACGGTGCAACAGTATTTTTCCTTCAATCGTATTCTTTTGTTTGTCAGTAATGTTCAGGCTAAGCCGTTGCCGCCCGACAAACGGTTTGATTTTAAAACTGAAGCATCCGTTCTGGTCTGTTACATTGTATCCGCTTTGCTCCACAATTTTACCGTCAGATATAATGGCACCCACATTTATTCCCTTCAGGAACTTTTCTTTCTTCCTGTGATGTTTCACCTGACCGTGCAAGGTCAGCCCCTCTTCGATGAAGTGCGGCGTTTCAATCTTTTCCACACCAGTCAGCTGTTTCCATGCATAGCGTCTCCACCCCTGTGTCATCATCAACAGGTCGAGAGCCGTGCGGTGTACGGAGTCGTCAGCCTCGAAGTAATAATCGGGACGGTGGATATATCCTTTCAAGTCGCTGGTCAACAAGAGGTAGGTCTGCAGATTGTCCGTGTAAGGAGTCCCAATCTCGGTACTGCCATCACGGACGGAAAGAGACCCACCCCATCCCTCCCTGTGAGGGAGGGTACTGATAGTCAGGTTTATCTTTTCAAAGGGTTTGTATTCGTCCTTGTCCAACCGGTATTCTACTGGACATTTGCCCACTACCGCTGTGTCATGTACAAAGAAGAGCCGTTCGGCATACACCTGTCCGTCGGCATCGAACAGAGTTACCTGATTGACACCTGGTGAAAGTCTGTTCTTGGCGATGGCAGGCAATCGTATCGGGCGTTTGGGGATTTCGTCATACACGTTGAAATGAAGCAGTTTTCCCCGACATGTGATGCTCATGCCGATAGCTTTGTCCTGTAGTGAATCCGTAGCAGCAATGGTCATATACACACTATCTTCTTTTGTCGCATCTGCTGTAAGTATGAATCCTTGCTGTTTTGCTTCGGGCAAACTGAATGTACGGTCACGTTGTTCCGTATTTACGCGCAATTTGTACTTCACCCCTTCGCGTGGGAAAAAGAAGAAAGACCCCATACCGTCATGTTTTGTCTCTGTGTCTGTAATGACTTCTCCGTCTGCCAACAATTGGCAATTGGCAGCCAGGTTGTGGCCTTCTTTGTCTGTCACTTTATAGGCAACACGACAAGGGAGGCCATTGACAATGTCTCCTCCTTCAGGATAAAAACTGACATTCAAACGGTCATTCTTCTTTGACTTCGGACGGATACGGTCTTTTACTCTTCCTTGGTTGTTCATGGTCCATTGTGAATAATCCCCTTCATATTCAGGAGTATCAAAAACAGGGAAGACCCGCGAAAAGCAGACATCTGCTCCCCAATTGAGCATGGCACGGGTATAGGCACGCACTTCATAATATCCCGCAGGAAGGGGAATACAATAATTGCCATTCAGTCTGTTTATGGGATAATAGTAGGAAGCTCTTATCCTGTCCGATACGAACCTCTTCTCCAACTCCGTATTCAGCGGAATTTGTCCATGGCATCGCCCGTTCTCTATCTGCAAACGTTGGGTGCTCACCACTTCTCCCACCTCATTGAGCAGTTCTACGTAGAGAACTTTGCTGAGGTCATTGGCGGGTTGTAGTGTCTCTGCCGAGGTTACATACGCAGCAAACCAGATGGTGTCACCTTGGAAATAGGCCGTGTTGTCGCAATGCAACCACACCTTCTCCTGCGGATAGAGGCGGTTGAAAGAATGGATGTTGTGCATGAATTCTTGCAAATGGAGTAATTGGCTATTATTCTGTGCCATCCCGCCCGTAGCCATCAGCAGCAGGGCGGTCAGTATCCATATCATTCTTTTCATATTCTTTCTGATAAAACAAGTATTTTATTCTGTCGTTGTAAGCGCTTACATAAGGATAGACGCAACTTATGACATGTTTGTTACAGGGGGAGAACCGTTTTTTTGCAAAAAAGGAGAGTCCTTTTATGTTCATCTAATGCTTAATGCCGCAAATATGTGGATTTTTTCTTTTATTGGGAGATAAGATGTTTTGTGCGAATTGGCGGAGTTGTACTTCGGATTTTCAAGCATTCCCCTGATTGAATCCACTATAGTGCGAGGCATTTGTGGTTAATTATTAAAAGTTTCTATTGATATTACTGGTCGCTTGCACGTACTGTTATTATAGAACATGACATTCGCCTTTCCCTCTTCATTCAATTCCACACACGGATTCCAATAGAGCGTGCGACGGTAATCGACTTCACCAGGGATGATTTCACGGTTGTATTGCGGATGATAATAGTCTATGACTTCGGAATAGCCGTCGATGTGGGTGGTGCGCAGGCCTGTCATTGCTTTGGGCTTTTTATAGATCCATGAGATTACAGTTGTAGCTGAATTTATTTTTTCCGCCCTTTCCCTGTCCGATGCTTTCATCCAACCTATTCTTTTATGCGCCAAATCATTTGTATAGACCAATATGTAATCTACGTATCGGATCATAATATCTCTGATTCTTAGTCCAACCCCCAACTCCCATTCTTTTATTGAACTTTGATATTCGGAATCATCGTCTTGATGAAATGCCCAAAGAATCTCATCCTCATTTTCACTGACATC
>JAFUPU010000096.1 GCA_017472635.1 Bacteroidaceae bacterium | reverse complement strand
GTTCAACCAAGAAGGAAGAAGCCGATGCACTTACCAATATCATCCAATTGGTACGGTTCGCTTACCAACAAGTAGAGAAGTTGGAAAGTGCCGTCAGTTCTGCCGGTCGTTATTTCAACCTTTGGGTAGGACACTATCAGCGCAACTACAACCTTACCGACAAACAACGTGACATCATGGCCTTGATTGCCAACTACATTGCTTGTAATGGGGCATGTACGGTAAAGGATGTGAGAGAGGATGACCAAGACCGAGGCATACAGTTAATAAAAGCTTTTGGTAACATGGCAAAGGCCAATGAAGCCCTCCAATCAGTATTCAATTTCGTAGTATATAGAAAAACAGCATAACGATTAAATATGGCAACAAATATCTCAACCGAGCAGACGCTCACCAAGAAAGTATGGAATCTTGCAACAACCCTTGCCGGACAAGGAATTGGTTTCACAGACTACATCACCCAGCTTACCTATCTTCTTTTCTTGAAGATGGATGCAGAGAATACCGAACTTTTTGGAGAAGAGTCGGCTATCCCGGTAGGCTATCAATGGACAGACCTTAATTGCCTGGATGGCATGGAGTTGGTGGAACAATACGAGACCACTCTGAAACTCCTCAGTGAGCAGGACAACCTTATCGGAACCATCTATACCAAAGCCCAAAACAAGATTGACAAGCCTGTCTATCTGAAAAAGGTCATCACCATGATTGATGAAGAGCAATGGCTCATCATGGATGGCGATGTGAAAGGTGCTATCTATGAAGGTATTCTGGAAAAGAATGGTCAGGATAAGAAAAGTGGTGCCGGCCAATATTTCACTCCTCGCCCACTCATCAAAGCGATGGTGGATTGCATCAATCCCCAGATAGGCGAAACCGTTTGTGACCCAGCTTGCGGTACTGGGGGCTTCTTGCTGACGGCCTACGACTATATGAAGGACCAGTCGGAAAACAAGGAGAAGCGAGATTTCCTCCGCAACAAGGCACTGCATGGTGTAGATAATACTCCACTTGTCGTGACATTGGCATCCATGAACCTCTATCTGCACGGAGTTGGTACAGACCGTAGCCCGATTGCATGTGAGGATTCATTAGAAAAGGAACCTTCAACCCTTGTTGATGTCATCTTGGCCAATCCTCCTTTCGGAACACGTCCGGCAGGTTCGGTGGAAATCAACCGGCCTGACTTCTATGTGGAGACAAAGAACAACCAGTTGAATTTCCTTCAGCACATGATGCTGATGCTCAAGACGGGTGGTCGTGCTGCCGTAGTGCTTCCCGATAACGTACTGTTTGAAGCCGGTGCAGGTGAAACCATCCGCAAACGATTGTTGCAGGACTTCAATCTGCATACAGTACTGCGCCTGCCTACCGGAATATTCTACGCCCAAGGTGTGAAAGCTAACGTGCTGTTCTTCACGAAAGGGGAACCGACAAAGGAAATCTGGTTCTACGACTACCGTACCGAGGTGAAGCACACCCTTGCCACCAACAAGTTGGAGCGCCACCACTTGGATGACTTCGTGACTTGCTATCATGCAGAAAACATTCACGACCGCACGGAAACCTATCATGCTGAGACCAATCCGCAAGGCCGTTGGCGCAAATACGGCATTGACGAAATTATTGCCCGCGACAAGACAAGCCTCGACATCACTTGGATGAAGCAAGGCGGAGAAACCGATGACCGCACCCTGGCCGAACTGATGGCAGACATCAAAGAGAAGAGCCAAACGATAAGTGCAGCTGTGCTGGAGTTGGAAAAGCTGTTGGCAAATATTGAGGAGGATTAGAGGTATGGAAAACAAGATAGTCATATCAATGGAGCAACAGTTTGGCGAAGTAGTTGATATTATTCTTCAACACAAAAGCCGTGCCTCCAAAGTCGTTAACGAAGAACTGCTTCTTACGGCTTGGCATGTGGGAGGCTATGTGTCTGCCAAACTGAAAAGCGAAGAATGGGGAAGCAAAGTGGTATCACAGTTATCGGAATATATACGTTCTCAGCGTCCCGACATTAAAGGATATAGCAGGAGAAGTATCTACAACATGGTTATGTTTTATGAAGAATATTCATCAGGAACTTTTGCTTCAACAGTCGAAAAATACTTGAACTCTGAATTTGTGCAGCCAGTGGCTGCACAAATTGAAGCGACATCAATAGCACCAAGTACAGACGCAAATGTATTTGTGCAGCCACTGGCTGCACAAATTGTCCAACCAATGATTGGACAAATGCCTAAAATATTGGAATTGACAACGTTTAGCAATCATACTGAAATTCTTTGCCGATGCAAGAGTAATGAAGAACGGCTGTTTTATATACTCTATGCCAACAAAGAACATTTGGTAAAACGAGAACTTCAGCGTTGCATTTCCAATCAAACCTATGCCGCATTGTTGAGTAGCAAGAACAATATGTCAAGAGGCATGCTTGAAACATATCCCAATGCACCAGTAATGTTCAAGGACACGTTGTTTGTTGATTTCCTTGATTTACCCAAGAAACATAGTGAGGCAAAGTTGAAAAACGGTTTGGTGGAAAACATGAAGCAGTTCATTCTTGAATTGGGAAAGGATTTCCTCTCTATGGACCAGGAGTACAGACTTCAAGTTGGTTCATCGACCTATAAGGCGGATTTGTTATTTTATCATCGTGGTTTGCAGGCTTTGGTAGCGGTAGAACTGAAAAAGACGAAGTTTCATCCAAGAGACCTCGGACAATTAGAGTTTTATTTGGAAGCCCTTGACAGAGATGTGAAACGTTCTAATGAAAATCCATCTATTGGAATTATTCTTTGTCCCGAAGCCGACCGAGTGGTGGTGGAATATGCAATGAGTCGTAGTATGAGCCCTACAATGATAGCTGAATATAAACGTATCCTCATTCCGCAGGAGCGTTTGCAACAGCAACTTGATGAATTTTGTAATTTATTTCTAACTAAAAAATAATAGTCATGGATACCAAGAAACTACGTCAAAAGATACTCGACCTTGCTATTCATGGCAAGCTCGTACC
>JAFUPU010000095.1 GCA_017472635.1 Bacteroidaceae bacterium | reverse complement strand
TCGAAGGAGAGCTCTGCCGCGTACAGGCAGAAAGACCCATGGTAGCCGTACAGATAGCCTGCCTCGGTTATGCCTGTGTCAGCATCGAGAAATCAGACATTATGGTCATAGACAGCGAAGCTGCAGTTTAGTGCTTCGCACGATTGAAGTGAGAGAACTCCCAACCGTGCGAAGCACAATCAACCAATCAACCGCGCGAAGCGCAATACCCCGGACAATGCGGTTTCCTGTGATCCAAGTCACAATGCCCCACCACAATAGCATTCGGATACCTCGTGCGAAGGTCATCAATCAAACGTTTCAAGGCAGCCTTTTGAGCCTCTGTGCGCGTATCAGCAGGAGTCACCCCGTCAGCAGCCAGTCCGCCGATATAACAAACCCCTATCGAATGCCGGTTATGGTTCTTACAGTGCGCCCCTATCATCTCCTCCGGTCTTCCCGGTTCGATGGTTCCATCCGTAGGGATGACATAGTGATACCCACAACCAATCCATCCTAACGAACGGTGATAGCGGTCTATGTCCTCCATCCGCAAGCGACTGTCAGCCCTGTTTCCCGAACAGTGAATAACAATTAAAGCAATACGTCTCATAGTCCACTTGCCAGTGCGCCTCCTGCCGCACCCGTAAGAAGCATCTCAATGATTCGGATGATATAGAGCACAATGCCCTTCCAATTACTGTTCATACGTTTTGATTTTAAATAAATGATAATTAATAACTGCATAGATTCACAAATTAGTTTCAGTGAAGAGTTACAAGCTACAAGTGTCCATGCGGCACTGTTCGTAACTCGCAACTCATCACTCACTGCTATCTACTCCCCTCCATACAGGGAGGGACGGAGGTAGGTCTTCCCTTACAGCGGACTGCTCTCGTCGCCTCCGGTACTTTCGTTACCCGTAGAGCCACCGGTAGAATCGCCTGAAGAAGTTCCCCCTTTAGCTGCAGCCAAGTCAACAGTCGTCTCACCTGCCTTCTCCGCTTTCAGCGTAGCACTCTGTGCAGCGCGGCTCGCCACTTGGTTAAATTCAGCCTTGTCTATGAGGTTCTCAAAGTCCTCACCCGGAGTAAAGAGAATGTTCACCTCCACGATGTTTTTGGCAGTAAACTTTTCGAGACTCTCGGCACCGTTGCAACTGATGGAGATACCGAACGTACCCAACTCACCCAACTGTATCTTGTTGCCGTTGAGCAGCTGTTCCACGATGCACTCACACATGTCAGAGATAACTCCTTTCACCGTACCTCGTGAATAGACCCCGTTGTGTTCAGCAATGTGACGTGCGAACTTCTCCAGCGTCCAGATTTCGTTCACCTGGTTCTTGGCATAGGCTTTCGGAGCCTCTTCGGGTTTGATGGGATTCCCCATCATGTACACTGAATAATTAATCATAACTTTTAATGAATTAAATAGTTAAACAATCTGTTTTGGAAACGTCTCTATCGTTTTCCTGATGCAAAGGTACATCCTCCGTCGGGTCAAAACAATTCTGTGGAATAGCGTTGAAAAAACATTGGATAATGGCGGAAAGAATCCCCTAAAAACGAAGAATGATGGTAGAAAAAGAGACCTCAGACATTACGTTCAACATCTACGGAGGCACGGTGCAGATACTCCCCAATGCCACCAAGGCAGAACAAAATTTCTACACCGGAAGCCCGACAGGTGCGTTGCCTTCTGTAGAAAAGCCCGAAGAAACCCTTTCTGAAACAGCCCTTCGTCTGGGTCTATATATTAATAAGGTAGAGGACCTACGTGGCTATCTGACCATGTTTGCCGCCTGCACCACCGCTAAAGAGATGGCAGAAGTCGTAGCCATCATGGCAGAAAAGGAGCCGAGGCTCACCCGCGAAGAGATAAACAAAGCCCGCTTCATCAATCTTCTTCCCTCTCTGGCTCCACAGGTAACCAAGGGTATCACCACGGACAACCTACGTACCCACATCGACAATGTCATGCAGATGCGGAAGAAAAAACAGGCAAGAAAAAGTATCTTAGGATAAAAGCCAAAGTATCTTAAGATAAATCGTCAAGTATCTTAGGATACTTTGCCTTTGAAGCTATAAGCCCTGTCTTTTCCTGATTTCAGTAGACGGTTTTCATTTTCATTAGCTACATTCGTAGACACTTTTCTTGGAAGCTTTCTGAAAGTCTTTACACTTCCGCCATTTCCATCCAGACATTAGAACGTAAGCACTCAAAAAAATGGCTAATTTTTAGTTTTTCTACCTTTATTCGCCTATTGCTGATTTTCTAAGGTGCTCATCAATTTCATAGTGCTGCCGAACAAAAAAAATAATTTTATGATCAGCAGTAAAGATTTAGAGAAGATATGGGAAACCTA
>JAFUPU010000094.1 GCA_017472635.1 Bacteroidaceae bacterium | reverse complement strand
AGTTCGTCCACAAGTGGGACACCCCCATCCTCTGCATCCAGGGCGAGAAGGACTACCGCATCGTCACCTCACAAGCCATGTCGGCCTACAATGCCGCCCTCTATCGCGGCCTTCCCGCCCAGTTCCTCGTCTTCCCCGACGAAAACCACTGGGTACTCCGTCCGCAAAACGGCATCCTCTGGCAACGCACCTTCTTCAGCTGGCTCGACCGCTGGCTGAAAGAGTGAGATAGCTACTAGTGACTAGCTACTAGTGACTAGCTACTAGTGACTAGCTACTAGTGACTAGTGTGAGCTACGAGTGCTGAATGACCGTATGGCCGTTCAGCACTCTTTCTTTTTTAGGACACAGAGATACAGAGTCACAGAGCTTTTTGCCAAGAATCCGAACTTCCCCAATTTCCAACGTTTGAAATTTGATTTCCGGAAAACAGACTTTTCCTAGGCTCTGACACGCTTGCAAACCGTCCCTCTACATCATTCGTAACCTTCTGTATCTTAACTTATTCCTGTGCAGGGAGACCAATCATCGGGTCTCCCTTTCTTTTTCCACAAAAAAAAGTTCGTTTTCCAAAGGCTTTTCAAAGGAGGGTTCTGTTTCGTAACTTCGCAGCAGAAAAAGCAACGAAATTTATAACCTAAAATTAAAAATGTGATGATGAAACAGTCAACCAACCTCCGCCCCGAAGTGAAGAACCCGGGAACTTACCCCCTCCGTCCCTCACTGGAACAGCTCATCAGCGAGCTGAAGCAAAATGTACTCACCGTCCGTTACCATTCCGAAATCACCAAGCAGGAAGAATGTGTGCGTGGAACTCTTATCGGCTATTGGCACGACTTCGGCCACCCCTACTGTTACATGCCGCGCCAAACCTTCCTGCCCCTGTTTGATATGGACCGCCGACGCTGGATTACCCTCCGCACCGACAGCATCATCTGCACTCCTGAACTCCTGAACTCCTGAACTTCTGAACTCCTAAATTAAAAGCTATGCCAAGAATCAAAAAAGGTCTCGACTATTACTGTTTCCTCACCGATACGTTCCACGACCTGCGTATCAAGCGACTCCGCCGCAAGTGCCGAAACAACGGATTGCTGGTTTACTTCTACTTGCTGACCGAAGCCTACCGCACAGCAGGCTATTGCGTGGAGGTGAACGACGAACTGGTGCTGGATGTGGCCGAATACTTCTACCTCACCGAAGAGGAGGTGGAGAAATTCATCACCATCTGTTGCACCGAAGGACTCTTCGACAAGCGCATCTTTGAAAAATTCCGGGTGCTCACCTCCGTCGAACTGCAAGAGCGGTATGCCGCTATCTGCTACAAGCTGCGTCGCCAGGAGATTGGCATCTCCCCCGAACATCTGCTGATTGAAAAGCCGAAAGCCTACGCACCAGGAGCACGCAAACAGGCTGCCCCCCAAGCGACAGAGACGACACCGGCAGACTGCACTCCGAATAAAACCTCCAGCATACCTATGGAGGAAAGTACACAAATGAAAAGAAATGAAATGAAAAGAAACGAAATGAAACCTCTCCCCTTTATCCCCTCTCCCGAAAGCGGGAAAGGGGAAGCGGTGACGGAGGAGGAGATTCCCCTGATGAAGGAAGAACAGATTCTCCCCAATCCCGGCACACCCTGCCCACGTGGCGAGGGACGCAACTATGCCGGACTGGTGGAGACACTGCAACGCCTGCACATCGAGGTGAAGGACATCAATGCCATTCTCAAGCTGAGCAACTTCGGCGAGATAGGCGACCCCGTGTGGCAGGCACTCTACACCTTGAACGGTGCATCAGCAGGCACCTTCCGCCAACCCGTGAAGTACATCTACAGTGTCATCCAGAAAGCACGTCGGCAGAAAGGGGGTGTACTGCTATGAAACCCATCACCTTCTCCGAACTTGCCAACCTCTACTTCGGCGAATACTCCGCCGTGTGGGCACGCAAGCAGATGCTCCGCCTCATGCAGGCCAACCCTACACTGATGGCCGAATTCGCGGGAGTCCCCTACCGCCACCGCACGTTCCGCTTCACACCGCGCCAACTTGAAATCATCTATGAGCAGTTGGGGGAGCCGTAAAAGCCCACTCCAACTCCCCCTAAGAGGGAGAGAAAAATGCGCCTTGCTTTTTTCAAAATGCGCCTTGCAAATTTTGAAATGCAAGGCGCATTTCCACCAAGTGCAAGGTGCATTTTTGGAAATGCAAGGCGCATTTGGAAGACTACACTTCCCTGATTCCGCAAAGCAAGCATTCCAATGTGCGACACTTGTGACACACTGCGAAACAGTAGCGACACACTGGCGACACACTGGGAAACTCTTGGGGCGAGATTGCCTTATCTTTGCACTTGTAATCGATTACAGAGAAAACCAACCAAGTATGAACCACTAAAAAAGAAAGGAACCAGAATTATGGCAATCTTTTATCAAGTGAAACAAGTGAAGAATCCCAAGGATTCAAGTGCAACACCCCGTTACTATGCCCGCGTAAAGAGC
Source organism: Bacteroidaceae bacterium (assembly GCA_017472635.1). GTDB lineage: Bacteria > Bacteroidota > Bacteroidia > Bacteroidales > Bacteroidaceae > Phocaeicola_A. The sequence continues at coordinate 7,323 of JAFUPU010000094.1, read as the reverse complement.
GTGGGAGTAGTGGATGAAGCAGAATTGACGGAACGCATCTCTACCCGTACAGGTGTGTCGGAAGGTATCGTGGCCAGCGTCTTGCGCGACTCGATGAACGAAGTGGTGGACCTCGTCACTCTGGGCTACCGCGTAAAGCTTCCCGCATTGGGCAACATCTACACCACCCTCAGTTCGGAAGGTGAAGATAGTGCCAAGGAGGTGAATTCCGACAGTGTGAAACGTGTGAACATCCGTCTGTACCCCTCAGTCAGCTTCAAGAACAAGGTAGCTACCCGTTCGAAGTTCACGAACTTCAATACGGTGACAGAAGGTTCCGAAGAGGAATCTGCTGGCAACACTGACACCGACACTGGCAACAGCGGCGGCAGCAGTGGCGACGATGACGGAAACAATCCGCTGTAGCCCCCCTCTATCCCCCCAAGGGGGGAGGAAGGAAATAGCTTTAGTTGTACGTACCCCCAAAGAAAGACACAAGGGCTGTTCTTCGCAAAAGGAAGAAAAGACCTTGTGTCTTCTTTTGTATTTCCGAATCCTTCGGTTGAGCAAACGGCCTAGAATCCCGAAAAGAGTGCTCAGATTCCCTATTTATTGGCCAAAAATGGAACTTGGACTCTTTTTTTCCTTGAAGTATAGCCCAAATTCACAATTAAATTGTATCTTTGCAGTGCTTCAGTTTGTACCAGTCCCACAAGGGAGTACGGCATGTAGCGGACATAATGTGAAAAGGCGTTTACGACGCTTTGGTTTTGACAGTTAGAAATCCTAGGAAAATTTCAGACGAATATCAAAGACAAAGCAACTGTGAATGCCCCTTGGGTGTATTGTGTGCAACCCTTTCTATACTGATGAAAGCCATAAGTTTCAAACCTCTTGTGGCACATTAAGTATAGTTGGTTGTTATATATACATTCGGCGTGGGGTTTTTCAATGTTGCTCGTTTCGATATTCGGGCAACATTCCTAGGAGCCTCTAACTGTGAAGCGAGCGACAGTACAGATTCCCACGTCTTTTTTTCTATCAACCACATAGGACATCCTCAGCCTTGGGAATCACGGGGAACAGATTGGAGAGGGGAAAGAGTATGATTCATACTGGAGCACTCATCAAACAGACGTTGCATGACCAAGGACGGACAGTCACTTGGTTTGCTGCTCAGTTGTGTTGTACCCGTCCAAACATCTACAAAATTTTCCAAAAAGAAAACATTGACGTACACCTGCTTTGGCGTATATCCAACATTCTTGAACACGATTTCTTTTCGGATATATCTGACAATTACCATACAAACAAACACGAAAGAATTGTATAGTTCCATTTTGGCGACAATATCGGTGCTTTTATGGAACTACGGTTTCCTTTTATCACTTTTTGCTTTCATCTACCTTTGCAGTAGAAAAAGTTTTTTATTAAATAGTAGAAAAGGAATGAAAAGGAATCTTGCTCTTTCCGTTATATGCCTGTTGTTTTCTAATGGGCTAACTGCCCAACAGGTTGATTATTCTGTTGTATCTGTACCAGAAGAATCAGGTATTGAATTTGCACCTATTACTTCAGTCAGCGATTATGTGTGTTTGCCTTTAGTGAAAAGAGGGACAAATAGCATCAATTGGTTGTCCAATAAAATTCTTGATGTTTCTACAGATGGCAAACATATCGCATATCTGTCGCAACGAAACAATGCGACTAACATATTTATTAAAGACTTGGACAAACAAGGAAGTTCTACTCAACGAACTAATCGGATTGCTGTTTTAGATTTTTCTTATTCTCCAGATGGGAAGTATATCTGTTTCTCAGAACAAAGAGGAAAGACAAACCAGATATTCCAGACAGACGCAACAAATGGTTATGTCTGTAGGCAGGTAACCAATGGAAGTAATGATTATTCTCCCACTTATTCTTCTGATATGCAACACATCTTTTTTGCTAGACAAGAAGCCAGGAGTGTCAGCGTTTGGAGCTATAACATACAAAACAACTTTTTATCCAATTATACTACAGGAATGAATCCTTGTCCCGTGTATAAAAGTACAGCATTCCTATGTAGCCGTAGCAATGCAGAGGGACGCAATGAAATTTGGAAGATCAATTATCAGACGGGAGTAGAAGAATGCTTGATTTCTGACCCAGAAAGAAGTTTTACAACCCCAACTATCTCACCTGATGGAAAATGGATTCTATTTGTTGGAAGTAGCAAGATATCAACAGGAAGTTTTAACTATCTGAATACAGATGTTTTTGTCTGCAAATTGGACGGTACTCAGTTTACACAATTAACATACCATGCGGCTGATGACCTTAGTCCAGTATGGAGCAAAGACGGGAAATATATCTATTTCATTTCACAACGTGGCAACGCTGCCGGTGTTGCCAATGTTTGGCGAATGAGTTTTAATCACTAATTAAATATTTATTGTATGAAAAATTTAAAGTATTATTTGAGTGTATGTTTGCTGGCATGTTCAACAATGGCATCAGCACAGTTTGCGAATTCGGGGTCAAACTCGACTATAGGTACAACGACTAACACAGCAGAAACATGGTCAGGGTTGAGAGTATCGTATAAGCCCATAACCATGGAAATTGATGATGAAGAGGAAGACATGACCGGTTTTTCAGTTGATTACGTGTTCTCTTTCAAATTGTCAGAAACAACACCTCTGTTTCTTGAAACTGGAATTGGTTATCAATATGCCAGCTGGGATGAAGGTGACGATGAAGAATCGATGGAAATCATGTTGCATTCTTTAAATATCCCTTTGAATGTTGGCTATAAACACCAATTCAATAATGATATTTCAATAATGCCTTTTGCAGGAATTAATTTGAGAGGAAATCTTGTGGGTAACATGGTGTATGAAGATAATTATTATGATGAAGAGGAAGAAGTAGATCTTTTCGATGATGATGATATGGAAGACCCTTGGAAACGATTCCAAATAGGCTGGCAAATTGGTGTCGGACTAAATTTCAACAAATTCTATGCCGGAATAAGTTATGGTGGTGATTTTGGCGAAATAGCAGATGAAATAAAAATGAAAAACACATCCATAACTGTCGGTTTAAATTTCTAAGAAATTAATAAGGTCAATATGAAAAGGGATGTGATTTATATCCCTTTTCTGCTTCTTACTCGGTACTGATGAAAACGTATTTCTTACTGACTCTACTTTCCTTGTTGATACTATCGAATGGTGCAAAAGCACAATCGGACAGTATCACATCGTTCAAGCCTACACAGTTGATACTTCCTGCTTCATTGATAACAATTGGGACATGGGGAGTGAACAACAATTGGTTCTGTTCCGTGAAGAACGATGTTCGTACGAAAATGGCGGATTGGCGAGGGAATTGCAGATTTCATGCAGATGATTACATACAATATCTGCCCCTTGCAGCTCACTTGGGATTGGATTTTGCAGGTGTGGAAAGCAAGCACAATTTCAAAGAGAGAATAGCGGTCTCGGCCACCTCAATTTTGGCAGTTACGGCTATGGTCCGTGGAGTGAAAGCCCTATCGAAAGAAAAACGCCCTGATGCCAGCACCCGAAATTCTTTTCCCTCCGGACACACAGCTACAGCATTCATGGGAGCAGAGCTCGTCAGGATGGAATACGGAAATGCTTACGGAGCAGGAGCTTATGCCATAGCGACAGGCGTCGCTTTCCTTCGCGTATATAATGACCGCCATTGGGTGAACGACGTTATAGCTGGTGCGGGATTCGGTATCCTTGGAGCAAGAATCGGTTATTGGCTATTGCCGCTCAACCGGAAAATCTTCAAATTGGACGGTCAGAAGCATGTGTCTGTATTACCGACTTATGACAGATTCAATCAGAGTTTTGGCATCGCTCTGACATGTATAAGATGAGAAACTACTAATCTTTAAATTCAATAAAACAATGAAAAAGAATCTTTTGAAGAAATTCTTCATGTTCCTTTTTATGGGAACTTCCATGTATGCTTTACAAGCATGTAGTGATGATGACGATGAAAATGGTGGAGGTTCTTCCAATACCAACGTAGGTGAAGTGGTTCCGGGAAGTGGAAAGAAACTCCTGTCAGCGGGTGATTTCAAATTCCATTATGGTTCTAACGGCAAACTCAAATACGTAAGAGAAGGAGATGACCGTCATGAGTTCTTATCAAATCAAGTGGTTAGCTATTATGACTACTATTACGATGAATACGACACAGATAAAGAAGTCATAAACTTTTCATATAATGGCAAGGGGTATATATCCAAAATGCATGAATCAGAGACTTGGGACGATGATGGCGAGAAAGGGTCTTATACGTCAACAATGAACCTGTCTTATGACGGTGAGGGACATCTGACAAAAGTTACAGGAAAATACTCAGAAGAAGAAGTGGAAGATGGCGAAACTTGGAAAGAAGAAGGGACTGCGACCATCAACCTTACTTGGAATAATGGACTGTTAGTGAAATATGAAGCAACAACTTTGTATGATGATGGTTGGAAGTACAAGGAAACCGCTACTTTTGATTATGAAGATAGGGAGTACACCAACAGACATCATCAATATGCGCCCTTTATTGAAAACTTACTAGGTGAAGTGGCCACGATATTTGCTTATGTCGGTCTTTTTGGCGAGGGTCCCGATTATCTCCCTGCAAATGTGACTTATGAGGAAGTCGAATTATACGAAGGCGAAGAAGATTATTATTGGGATGAAGAAGAATCTTACACTTACGATTTCAATGATGATGGCACTATCTATCGTGTAAATAGTGACTATTTCACGTATGGAGAGATTGACGAACAAGGAGAAATCGACGAATACCAATCCAAAGCCACCCGAGCAGAAAAGCCTCAAAAAAGAAGTTTCATGTTCGGTTCACGCTTGAAAAAGCATAACAGATGATAAAACTATCATTCTTTTAGGAACGGAGGGGGATTATGCGGATGAGAATAATCCCCCTCCGTGATTATAGATTTGGTTCTGACAATTAGGACCCCCCAAAAAAATCAGACAAAAATCAAACAAAGCAAAGACTTCCCCTACTCCTCCGTGGCATTTCCCCACAGACAATCGAGACGCTCTTGGGCATACTCGATGTCAAAATCTTCAGGACGGAAAAAGCGGTCAAGGTCATACCATTCAAGGCGTTCTTTCTCTTCTGCTGTTTTACGCTTTTTACTATGAATATCCAACAGTCCGGCATATCCCCACACACCACCGCAATTTTCAGGAGGACAGGAGCCCGTCCCTTTCAACACGCGGATGCAGGGCTTTTCACCTGAAGCGTATGCGCGGATACCTTTCTGCCAAACATCGTGTTGCCAGCTGTCACCAAAGTCGTACTCAAACAGGATACGCTCGCCTTTCAGACGAAAAACATCGGCAACGGGAATATCTTCGCTGACACATGTTTTAAAGCGGCGGGAAATAAAGCTGAACATTTCATTTTCCATCTCTATGCTGCTTCTATTCTTATAGATGATGTCTTTGTATTTGAAATGATGAAGATGTTCATTTTTCCACCCCATGACTTCAATAATGACAAAGGCAAGGAACTCCACAGAGATGGTGGAGGGAACCAACACTTCGCGCCAAATAGGAAGGGGGGAATTGTTGAGTTTGAGGCGGAGGTGATACTCTTCTACTGGCACTCCGGTTACAAAAATATCCTCGGGGAGTGCGGAGAGGGAATCTTCGAAACCATCAAAGTCATCGAAATCATCATCATCGAAATCATCGTCATCACCATCTTCACAAGCACCTTCACTACTGTTCATCAACATCCGATGCGCATCTCCAGCCGGATCATCATCATCAAACATGACATCTTCCATGGTAGGGAGTTCGTCACTCTCATGAGTTTCATAGAAGCGATCCATTTTTCTAATGTCAATTCCCAGCAGGGTAGCCATTTTCTCTACACCTTCAAAATCCTTGATACCAAGTTCATCAAGCAGTTCACGAACCTCTTCAGGTTCATTGTTGTACCAATCTTGGAAAGTGATGTCTGTTTCTTCTTGTTTCTTTGTGGACATCTCTACAATTTTTGCCATATTCTGTTATTTTCAAATTATTTACTTCGCAAACAACTCCAGCACCAGGCGGAGGGAGGTGACATCGTTCCAGTCAAACTCCGGCAACTGGAGATAGAAGTCGAAGCGCGACCGCTTGGCCTTGGGCAACATGCGGCGGAGTGTACGTTCGTGGAGCTGGACTATCTTCCCGTCAATCTCCAGATAATAGGTCTTGACAAGGGGATAGAGGTCGTCACTGGCAGATGTATCGATGGAGGTGGCGCTCACCTGGTCGGTGCCTATCTGGAAATTGGAGATGATGCGGTCATTGATTTTCTGACTGCTGAACGCCTCGAGGTCAATGGTGGTGGTACAGAGAATGCGGTTTTCGCCAACAGCATCCACGACTTCGGCCAACATGGTGTCCATGCGGACGTATGACTTGTCGGCAAACTCAACGGCTTGTATCTGAGCCATATTGGCCACCATATCGTGGCGCCCGTTCTTGAAGAGCAGGTGGGCATTCTTCAGGAAGACGTTGGCCTGCTTCTGCATGATGACCTTCCCGCTCGTGAGGGTGATGCGCGCAGGCTGGTAGGTTTCATAGAGAGTGGTGCGCGAGGTGGTGCCCACGAAATGCTGTGCTACAAGGCCGACGCTGGAGGTAGCCAGCAGGCATAGTGTGAATAACAGTTTTTTCATAATTCTCGAAGTTTTTCTTTTTTGTCAGCGGCAAAAGTAATAAAAATATGCCACACTTGAACATTATTGAATGGACTTTTTAAAGAAAAAGCTACCCCCCGACTCACGCCGGAGAGTAGCCCAAACACAAACACAAAATAAAACACGACAAAACTACTATGCAATCTTTTCCAGACAAGCCTATGCTACATCCGCCCTCCATTGGATGGAGAAGATAGCCCGACCAGTCCGCCCTATATTCACATATATACGCGTGGTATCTCGGCCTGTCTGAAAGAATAACACCTTTCTCTTTGTTTTGTTCAATGATTACTATGAATAAGACTTATTTTCTCTTCTTTTTTTTGCCAATCACCAGCAACTAATAACCAACAACTAGTAGCTAGTAGCTAGTCACTAGTAGCTAGTAGCTAATAACCAACAACTAGTAGCTAGTCACTAGTAGCTAGTAGCTAGTCACTAGTAGCTAGTCACTAGCAGCTAGTCACTAGCAGCTTACTGTACCCCATCCTCGCGGAGCTTCTGCTGCCACTTCCAGGCACTGCGCAGAGTGTCCTCGATGGTGCTTTCGGCTTTCCATCCGAGTACGTTGTTGGCCTTGTCGGGATTGGCCCAAACCT
>JAFUPU010000093.1 GCA_017472635.1 Bacteroidaceae bacterium | reverse complement strand
TCAGCACTTTAATGATGTTTTTATCTATGAACGGAACGATGCGTTCTGTATAAGTCGGACGATTTATCAGGTCAATCATAATGCTCTTTTTTATTTGTTATACTTAAAACTCTCGTGCAAATATACGGGTTTTATTAATCATACCAAAAACTTTCAGCAAAAACAGGAGCTTTATTTGCTATAATTAATAGAATTCTCTTGCTTAAACAAATAATCCAATGAAAATTGTTGTTACCGGCACTCGTGGCATCCCTGATGTCATGGGTGGTGTAGAGACGCATTGCGAGGAACTGTTTCCCCGCATTGCACAGATGGGTCATGAGGTGACCGTCATCCGCAGGAAGAGTTATGTAAATGACTCGCTGACGGAATGGAAGGGTGTGAAGCTGGTGGATGTGGAGACTCCGAAGAAGAAGTCCTTTGAAGCCATCATACATACTTTCCGGGCTATTAACCGTGCCAAACGTATGGGGACTGATGTGCTGCACATCCATGCCATCGGACCTGCCTTGCTCACTCCATACGCCAGACTGTTGGGAATGAAAGTGGTGTTCACGCATCATGGACCGGACTACGACCGCGACAAGTGGGGCACAGTTGCTAAGACCATCTTGAAGTTGGGAGAACGGATGGGATGCCTGTTTGCCAACAAGGTCATCGTCATCTCGGAGGTTATCAATGACCTGATTGTGCGCAAATATGGTCGGCGTGATGCACACCTTATCTATAATGGAGTGCCGAAACCGGACTTTACGGATTACCCCGAGTATTTCAAAGAACTGGGCATAGAGGAAGGAAAATACATCTTGGGGATGTGCCGCTTTGTACCGGAGAAGAATCTGCATCACTTGGTGGAGGCGTTTGAGAGAATTAAAAATGAAAAGTTAAAAAATAACACTCCCTCAGCTTCAGACATCAAACTGGTGTTGGCGGGTGATACGGACTTTGAGGATGACTATTCGCGCTCGCTGAAGGAGCAGGCACGCAAGGTGGGTGTAGTGTTGACCGGCTTTGTGAAAGGACGGAAGTTGCATTCGTTGCTCACTCATGCACGTTGCTTTGTGCTTCCTTCATCACACGAAGGATTGCCCATTGCTTTATTGGAGGCGATGAGTTATCGGTTGCCTGTGATTGTGAGCAACATCCCTGCAAACTTGGAGGTGGGTTTGAAGTATGAGCACTATTTCAAGACGGGGGATGTCGAGCAACTGGCAAGCAAACTCACAGAGAATATCGACAATGACTTCCGCCGCATCGACTATCCCATGGAAGAGTATGACTGGGAAGTAATATCCCAAAAGACCATGGAGGTTTATCAGACATTAGGATAAAACATAATTCAGGCACAGATTAAACCGAGGAAGAGTGGGTTTCGGGCAATTTGTGCCTGAACTGTATATATATAATAAGGTATATAGGGCTTTTTCTTTCACTAACCCGATATCCGCATACAGTTTTCTGTGTGCGGATTTGTGTTTTATATGTTTGTGTATGGTGAGAATCTCTCAAAGATATTTGTGTATGCCATAATTTATGAATACTTTTGTGAACTGAAAGTAGCATGGCTTTTTAGATGATAGAGGTATATGAGAATATTGCTGATAGGAGAGTATAGTAATGTGCATTGGACCTTGGCTGAGGGACTGAGGGCTTTGGGGCATACGGTTTGTGTGGTTTCGAATGGGGACTTTTGGAAGAACTATAACCGTGATATCTCGTTGGTGCGTGATGTCGGTAGCCGATGGGGTGGTGTGAAATATCTATTCAACTTGCTGGCGACATTGCCCAAATTGAGAGGATATGACGTGGTGCAATTGATAAATCCTTGTTTTGTTGAACTGAAAGCTGAACGAATCTATCCTGTCTATCGTTACTTGAAACGTAACAACCGGAAGGTCTTTTTAGGAGGGTTTGGTATGGACTATTATTGGGTAAACACTTGCAGGACGACACAGACTTTCCGCTATTCAGACTTTAACTTTGGGACACAATTGCGGGATAGCGAGGGTATCCGTGCAGAAGTGCGTGAATGGATAGAGGGGGAGAAGGGACGGCTTAACCGCTATATCGCTGAAGATTGTGACGGGATTGTTGCCGGACTTTATGAATATTATGCTTGTTACCAGCCGGTCTTTCCTGAGAAAACTTGTTTTATCCCTTTCCCTATAAAGGTGGAAAAACTGGAAAAGATTGAACGGAAGAGTCATGAACAACCTATCCGTTTTTTTATAGGTATACAACGAACACGCAATGAATATAAAGGTACGCACATTATGTTACGTGCCCTTGAACGTGTGTGTAGCCTTTATCCCGGGCGTTGTGAAATGGTGAAGGTTGAATCGGTCCCCTATGAACAGTATCAGCAATTGATGGACAGTTCGGATGTGCTATTGGATCAGCTTTACTCTTATACTCCGGCAATGAATGCATTGGTGGCAATGGGGAAAGGATTGATTGTTGTAGGGGGAGGAGAAGAGGAAAACTATGAAATTTTGGGTGAAAAGGTGTTGAGACCGATTGTAAATGTGTTGCCTGACGAAGAACATGTGTTCAAACAGCTGGAATGGTTGGTTTTGCACCCGGAAGAGGTGAGACGATTGGCTTATGAGAGTCGTGAATATGTGGTGCGTCATCATGATTATATAAAGGTGGCACAGCGGTATCTTGACTTTTGGCAAAAAGAAAACTGATTTTTTCTGTGTTTAATGTGGTGATAACCAACAGGTCGTATAAAGTAGATTTGAAAAACATGCAAAAAAACATGCAAAAAGTTTTGGTATTTCCGAAAAAAGCAGTACCTTTGCACCCGCAATCGAGAGAGATGGCAAGTCTGAAGGTGTAAAGACAGACTTTAAAGATTGAAATTTTGGTGCGTTAGTTCAGTTGGTTAGAATACATGCCTGTCACGCATGGGGTCACGGGTTCGAGTCCCGTACGCACCGCAAGTTTTCATGACATCATTTCGTTTCAAAATGTGTTTGGTGCGTTAGTTCAGTTGGTTAGAATACATGCCTGTCACGCATGGGGTCACGGGTTCGAGTCCCGTACGCACCGCAGAAATCATACAAGAAGCCCTGAAGTTTAAGCTTTAGGGCT
>JAFUPU010000092.1 GCA_017472635.1 Bacteroidaceae bacterium | reverse complement strand
GAAGGAGCCGCACGAATACACCCCTGCCTGGAAGAGTTGGAGCCTGGGAAGCCTGCCCATGATTCCTCCACGCTTTGGCATCAAGCTGATAGCTGACCCGGGCATTGAGAAGCAATTCAAGGTCATCCAGCAACTGATGGAGAAGGCCGACGGTATCATCAATTGCGGCGATGCCGGCCAAGAGGGAGAGCTCATCCAACGATGGGTGATGCAAAAGGCGGGGGCCAAATGTCCGGTGAAGCGCCTTTGGATTTCGTCGCTCACGGAGGAGAGCATCCGCGAGGGATTCAACAACCTGATAGACCAGAGCGAGAAGCAACCTCTGTACGAAGCAGGCCTCAGCCGTGCCATCGGAGACTGGCTCCTAGGCATGAATGCCACGCGCCTCTACACACTGAAGTACGGACAAAACCGCCAGGTGCTCTCCATCGGACGTGTGCAGACGCCCACCCTCGCCCTCATCGTCAACCGACAATTGGAAATAGAGAACTTCAAACCCGAACCGTATTGGGAGTTGAAGACGGTATATAGGGACACCACCTTCTCGGCTACGAAAGGAAAATTCACGTCGAAGGAGGAGGGATTGAAGGCGTTGCAGACCCTCCTAAATCCTCCCTGTGAGGGAGGACTACCAAATGCCCAAAGCCCCCTCCCTGACAGGGAGGGTTGGGGTGGGTCTCCCCATCCCTTCACCGTCACCGACGTATCGGCCAAGAAGGGCACCGAAGCTCCGCCACGCCTGTTCGACCTGACCTCCCTACAGGTGGAGTGCAACAAGAAGTTCGGCTACTCGGCAGACGACACGCTCCGCCTCATCCAATCGCTCTACGAGAAGAAGATAACCACCTATCCGCGTGTGGACACCACCTTTCTTAGCGACGACATCTACCCGAAATGCCCCGCCATATTGAAGGGGCTTCGCGACTATGCCAAACTGACCGCCCCGCTTGAAGGGAAGAAGTTGACGAAGAGCAAAAAAGTGTTCGACTCGTCGAAAGTGACCGACCACCACGCCATCATCCCCACGGGTGTGCATCCGCAAAACCTGACGGATATGGAGCGACGGGTGTTCGACCTGGTGGCACGCAGGTTCATCGCGGCCTTCTATCCCGATTGCAAATTCTCCACCACCACGGTACTGGGCGAAGTGGAGAAGATTGAGTTCAAGGTGACGGGCAAACAGATAACTGACCCCGGATGGCGCGTCATCTTCGGCCAGCCATCGCCCGAGGAGAAGCCGGATGACGAGGAGCGCACCCTCCCCCTCTTTACCGTAGGAGAGAGTGGCCCTCACACACCCGACTTGAACGAGAAGTGGACGCAACCTCCCAAGCCCTACACCGAAGCGACCCTGCTACGCGCCATGGAGACGGCAGGCAAACTGGTGGAAAACGAAGAGCTTCGCGACGCACTGAAGGAGAACGGTATCGGTCGCCCCTCCACCCGTGCGGCCATCATCGAAACCCTCTTCAAACGCCGGTACATCCGCAAGGAGCGGAAAAGCCTGATTGCCACTCCCACGGGTGTTGAGCTGATACAGATAATCCACGAAGACCTGCTGAAGTCGGCCGAACTGACAGGTCTGTGGGAGAAGAAGTTGCGTGAGATTGAACGACGCAACTACGACGTGCGCACCTTCCTGGACGAACTGAAGCAGATGGTAGGCGAAATTGTACACCAGGTGCTGAGCGACAACTCCAACCGGCGCATCACCATCGAAGCCCCCGTAGATGCAGCCAAAGAGATAGAGGCCAAAGCGGCACAAAAGAAGGCACGCAAGACGGCATCGAAATCCACCCCTAAAAAGGAGAAAACGGAGAAGAAAATTTTGCCCAACGAGGAAAAAATTTCTCCCCAACCTGAGAAAAAAAATCCCGAGGGAATGCCTTGTCCGCTCTGTGGCAAGGGCACCATCATCCGCGGACGCACCGCCTTCGGTTGCTCGGAGTGGAGAAACGGATGTACGTACAGGATTCCGTTTGAGGAAAGTTAAGGAAGGAGAACTCCCCAAAAAACAGGCACGGATTACGTGGATTACACGGTTTTCACCAGTTCATCCACGCAATCCATGCCTAAAAAAGCGCAATGAGGAGCACTCAATAATTATTCAATCCCTTTCGGATTAGGGCCATATTCATTAGTACCGGCCTGACTATCCAAAATATAGAAATAGATGAGCACCAGATTGGCAATAGGCACAAACACCAACAGATACCACCATCCGCTTTTGCCCACATCGTGCAAACGACGTACGCCAACCGCAATGCTCGGCAAAAGGAATGCCAGACTTATCAGCATCCCAACTACAGGAATCCATCCCAACACCAAACCTACAACAAAACCGAACAGGCAAAAATACCAATACTCAGAGCGACGGGCACGTCCCTCAAACGTTGCATACTTACCAAAGCATGCTTTAATAGCTTCTACAAATCCCATATTATTTAATTTTTAGTTAAAAGATTGGGACAAAAGTAGTAAATTCGACACACTATAAAGGATTCTTATTGTTAAAAACGCTTAAAAACCTGTATTTCCTATGAAATATCCAACACACCGCCGTACTTTTGTATAAAAAAACACAAAAAGACTACCGCTAATGAAAACAAGACTACCTTACATATTCATTTTGGGTGTGCTCCTCGCTTTGTGGGCCTTTATACCTGGCAACTTGTGGATGCTCCCCTGCCCTCTCTACCAATGGACAGGGTGGCAATGTCCCTTCTGTGGCGGACAACGGATGATACAAGCCTTGATGCACGGAGAGGTGGCAACCGCATTCAAATACAATCCATTACTCATGTGCGCCTTACCACTGATAACCCTCGGCATCTTCCGTCTGCTCTTCCCCCAGATGGCCGAACGCTATCCGCGAGCAACAGGAAAGAGTCTTTTCACCGACAAGGCACTTTTTTTATACCTCATTGTAAGTTTTTTATGGGGAATTGTGCGAAATATAGAAAAGTTTGTATAATTTTGCACTTAAAATCAAGAAAAAAACGACTGAAGATAAAGACAAACAGGTTTATTATGGAAGAAAGAAACAACATCCGACAACTCAACATCGAAAATACAGTCTCACAAGCATGGGCACTGACAAAGAAGCACCTGCCGATATTCCTCCTGCTGACATTCCTAATGCAATCCGTAGGAGGCATCCCACAAAGTGTCTATTACAGCGAATATATGAAGGCTATAATGGAGAGTGGCACTGTGATAACCGAAGAACAATGGTTAGAGATGGCCGACCCGGCCACTCTGATAAGTGTAGGAATCTTCACCATTTTGGCAGGCATCCTTTGTTGGCTCATACAAATATATCTGACGATTGTCGGCTATCGATTGCTGGATGATGCAGTCAAAGGCGAAAAACCTAACCTCACCAACCGCCTGAAAGACGGGTTGCGCGGATATGGAATGGCATTCATCACATACATCAGCTACAGTTTCATCGTATGTCTCGGTGTATTAGCATGTATCCTTCCTGGCGTATTTCTGGCTGTCCGACTGATTTTCACACCTGTAATAGCAGTCCTGCACCCTGAACGCACGTTCAGCGAATGTTTCTCGCAATCATGGAATATGACAAAAGGACACTTTTGGAAATTGCTAATCATGGGCATTGTGGCAATCCTGCTGAATATTTTAGGTTTCATCTGCTGTTGCGTAGGTGTGTTAGTGACAAGCATCATCACCTACTTCATGCTTATCCTTGCCTATCGCACATTGTCGGGCGAAACCGAGGATAAGAGAGAAGATTTCACCTCTGAAAACCTGACCATCGTAAGTGAATAAAAACTTCCCGAAAGACAATAATACCCGCTTTTTTCAGTTATTACAAGGTAACGTTATGAAAAAAGCGGGTTTATTACATAGTATAATATGCATCCTTGCCACCGTGTGCCTATGGTCATGCGGAGCCGAGAAAGCCTTGCGCAAAGCCGAACAGGCCGAAGCGCTAGGCGAATACTTCGAAGCAGCCAAGCACTACAAAAAGGCCTACTCGAAAACCAAGGTGAAGGAGCGCGACAAGCGGGGCGAACGGGCTTTCAAGATGGCCGAATGCTACCGCCGCATCAACTATGCCGCCCGTGCCGCTGGAGCCTACAAAAATGCCGTGCGCTACAAATATCCCGAAGACATTGCCCTACTCCACTTGGCCGACATGCAACGCATGACTGGTGACTATAAAGGAGCCGCAAAGAACTACCAGCTCTATTTGGAGCAACACCCAGGCGACGAAGCGGCAAGCAATGGATTAAAAGCCAGCGAGGATGCCATCATCTGGAAGAAAAATCCCAATCGGTACATCGTGAAGAAATTCGCCCTCTTCAACTCACGAAGAGCCGAATATTCACCCATGTATGCGGGAGAAGACACGGATCAACTTTTCTTCACCTCTACCCGCGACGGAGTGAAGGGAGAGGACTTGAGCGGGATTACAGGCATGAAGGCACCCGACATCTTCGTAGTACGCAAAGACGAGAAAGGAAAATGGCAGAAGCCTGAGCCTATCGAATCAGAAGTGAATAGCGAATTTGAAGACGGAGCTTGTGCCTTCACCCCCGATGGAAAAACCATGTATTTCACCCGTTGCCAAATGGATGGCGACTACCCACGTTATGCAGAAATATTCAAATCGGCACGTTCGGATGCTTCGTGGGGAAATCCTCAAAAGTGCGAAATCACGAATGATACCCTCTCCTCGGTGGCTCATCCGGCCGTTTCACCCGATGGCATGTGGCTATACTTCACCTCAGATATGCCTGGAGGATTAGGAGGAACGGACATCTGGCGCGTACGCATCGGTGATAGTGGTTTCGATTGGGTTGAGAATCTAGGCGCCCCCATTAATAGCCCTGGCAATGAAATGTTTCCCACCTTCCGACCCAATGGCGAACTCTACTTCTCATCCAACGGACACCCAGGCATGGGAGGATTGGATTTGTTCAAAGCCATCTGGAATGAAGAGAAGGAGACCTGGAGCATAGAAAACCTGCAAGCTCCCATGAACTCACCGGCAGACGACTTCGGCATGACCTTTGAAGGCCCCTACAACCGGGGATTTTTCTCGTCAAGCCGTGGCGATGCACGCGGATGGGACCACCTCTACACGTTTGAATTGCCCGAGATCATCAAAACCATCACCGGATGGGTATATGAAAAAGAAGGATACGAACTGCCTGAAGCCGTGGTACACTTAGTCGGTGAAGACGGCACGAACAAGAAATTGAGCGTAAAGATGGACGGTTCGTTCACCGAACGGGTTGAACCTGGAGTAAACTACGTATTGCTAGGCTCTTGCGAAGGATTCCTCAACTACAAGCAGGAGTTGAGAGTGGACACCCTGAACGAATCAACGGACAGTGTATTGCAATTCCCCCTGTAATCCATGACCCACCCCGTATTGTTGGAAAACATCTTCTACGAGTTTGACAAGGCTACACTGACCGAAGAGTCAACCGCCTCACTCGACTCGCTCATCACCCTGTTGAACGACAATCCGAATGTCACCATCGAACTGGGTGCCCATTGCGACTACAAGGGAAGTGACAATTACAACGAGCGATTGTCGCAACGCAGAGCTGAGTCTGTAGTGAACTACCTGATAAAAGGAGGCATTGCCGCCGAGCGGCTGGTACCCAAAGGATATGGTGAAAGCCAACCCAAAGTGCTACGCAAAAAACTGGCAACACAACTGGGATTCGTGAAGGAAGGAGACATCTTGAATGAAAAATTCATCTTGACCCTTCCCGAAGAACAACAAGAAATATGCAATGCGCTGAACCGACGTACCGAATTCAAAGTGCTGCGTATGACCTACGGACTTTATGAATAGGAAAGCAAACCTCCGCATTATTACTTAATCATTACTAAAATCATCAGCATAAAAGTACAGAAAAGATTAAATTTTGTGATTTAGGAGACAAACATAGCTGACTTATGCCAAATTTTGCGTTACTTTGCAGCTGAAATCAGAGGAAATAAGTGAATTTAGTTATTGATATAGGAAATACTGCGGCCAAAATAGCCGTCTTCGAAGGGGAAGAACTGATAGAAATAGCTTACAGCCCTAACCATTCACTGGAGGCATTGAAGGAGATTTCTGAGAAATATCCGCTGACACAGGGTATCATCGCATCAGTCATCACCCTGACTAGCGAGATGCTCCAATACCTGCGTATGCTGGACATCCGGCTGATACAGTTGACATCCGAAACACCTATACCCGTCAATAACTTATACAAGACCCCCAAGACATTGGGAGCTGACCGATTGGCTGCCGTAATAGCCGCCCACACTTTATCTCCTCAACACGATGCGCTGGTCATTGATGCCGGGACATGCATCACTTATGATTACATTGACGCAAACGGCAATTATCTGGGAGGAAATATCTCCCCAGGAATAAGCATGCGGCTGAAAGCCATGCATACCTTTACAGACAAATTGCCACTAATACCCATTGAAGGAGAAATCCCTTCGTGGGGAAACAGCACCGAAACCGCCATAAGGGCTGGTGCCATACAAGGAGTACAGATGGAAATCGAAGGATATATCCAATCGGCTCGACAAAAGAATCCTCATCTTTTTGTTTTTTTAACAGGAGGTGACAGTTTTTATTTTGATACACCAAGAAAAAATAGCATCTTTGCAGACAAATTTCTTGTCTTAAAAGGATTGAACAGAATATTGAACTATAATGATACACATTCGTAAGACGCTGGGCGCGATATTATTTGCCTGCCTGACAATTACTTGTGCCTGGGGACAAAACGGAGCAAACTCTCCCCTCACCCGATATGGATTCGGTCAGTTGGCCGACCAAAACTTGGGTGGCAACATGTCTATGGGCGGAATCGGCATCGGATTGCGCAACCATACACAAATCAATGTGACCAATCCGGCCTCATATACAGCAGTAGACACTTTGACTTTCTTGTTCGAAGCTGGCATCTCACTACAAAATGCCAACTTTAGCGACGGAACGACCAAATTGAATGTCAAGAACTCCAGTTTTGACTATTTGGCCATGCAATTCCGACTGTTCAGAAACATGGGTATGACCATCGGGTTTCTGCCTTATTCAAGGGTAGGATACAGTTTCAAGTCAACTTCGGACATACCCGCTCAAAGCGAATGGGACGACCCCACAACCGTAACAAGAGCTTATACGGGAAATGGCGGACTTCATCAGGCATTTATGGGTGTGGGATACAAGCTACTCCCCAATCTGTCTGTAGGAGTCAATGCCTCTTACCTATTTGGAAACTTCTCACACAAAGTGACCGCCAATTTCAGCGATGCCACGATGCATTCACTTGCCCGCACTTATTATGCCGAAATCAGCGACATCAAACTGGACTTCGGAGCACAATACACCATGGCATTCAATCCAAAAAACATCGTTACTTTAGGAGCCACCTATTCTTTGGGACAAGACCTTCACGCCATCAACTCCTACATCTCCAATCAAAAGTTGAATGGAAGTAATGTCATTGCCGATAGTGTTAACCACATAAACAAAGCTTTCCAACTTCCACACGCTTTCGGTGTAGGACTCACCTACATGTATGACAACCGATTGATCGTGGGAGCCGATTTCCTATTGCAAAAATTCGGAAGCACACGCTTCTTTGGAAAAGAAGGAGACTTGGCAGACAGAATGAAATGTGCTGTAGGAGTACAATTTCATCCCGACCCCATGTCCAACAACTTTTTCAAACAGATAAAATACAGTGCCGGAGCACATTATTCAAAGCCCTATGTGAAAGTGAATGGTCAAGAAGCCGCACACGAATATGGCATAGGAGCCGGAGTTACCTTCCCCATCAGTTCAAGTTGGGGATGGATGACCCAACACTCCATCATCAGTATCACTGGCGAATGGGTGAAAATCGACCCCAAAGTCAAAGGAGTACTTACGGAAAATTATTTGCGTCTGAGTGTCGGATTGACGTTCAATGAACGTTGGTTCATGAAGCAAAAGATCAGATAACACTTACCCCCCAAAAACAATAATAAAAGAAAAAAATAAATCACTAAACAAATAAAAACTTAAATTCATGAAAGCAAAGATGAAAACCTTCTTGTTTGCATTAGCAATCGGTGCAACAAGTGCCTCTGCACAAACAATCGCAGAAGCAGACAGATTTGGTCATGGAGAAGACAGTATCAAATGTCTCCAGAACATCAGTTTGTATCAAGAACACGTAAAAACCAAAAACTATGCCGAAGCATATGAACCTTGGAAAGCCGTATTCTACAACCACCCGGCCGCCCGAATCGACATGTACTCTGTAGGTGCCGATATTTTGGAAGCTCTGATCAAAGCAGAGACTGACGAAACCAAGAAATCAGCTCTGGTTCAAGAACTGTTGGGCACATACAACCGCCACATCGAATACTTGGATGCCGTTAATGCTTTCCGCAAACGTCCTCTGACCAAAGCTAAAATTATGGAGGAGCGCTCACATGCTTACCTGACACTTGCCAAGCCTAAAGCTTTGGAAGCACACGCAGTTTTGCTGGAGGTATTGAACATGGATCCCGAGAATGCCGGACACCAGATTATGCTCGACCTGATGCGCGTATCATCATCCATCGCCAAACAAAAAGAAACCCACAAAGAGCAAGTAATCAAAGATTATCTGCAAACCTCTGAATTAGCAGCAAACAACTATAACAAAGCTAAGGAAAACGCAGCTAAAGGTGACGCCAATGCTGCTACATACGAAAAGATTGCTGACATGTGGGATAAGGTAAAGACCAACATTGACGGATATTTCATCAATAGTGGTGCTGCCAATTGCGAAAGTTTGCAAGCCATCTATGCTCCCCAAGTTGAAGCCAACAAGGAGAATCTGGAGTATCTGAAACAGGTCATCAACGTTATGGCAAAAATCGGATGTAAAGATCAAGAAGCATATATGTCAGCTGCAGAATATGCTCACAACATCGAGCCGACAGCTGGTTCTGCCGCAGGATGCGCAAACCGCTACTTCAAAAGAGGTGACTCAAACAAAGCCATCGAATTCATGGATCAAGCCATTGAACTTGAAACAGACGACATCAAGAAATCCGAATATTGCTTCACCACTGCTCAGATTCTGTTTACTACCAAGCAGCTGGGTAAGGCTAAGAGCTATGCCAACAAGGCTATCTCGCTGAACAGCAATTATGGCGCCCCCTACATCTTGATTGGACAAATGTATGCTTCAAGCCCTAAATGGAGCGACGAACCTGCCATGAACAAATGTTCTTATTTTGCCGCTATCGACAAATTCCAACGCGCAAAGGCTGTTGACCCCAGCGTAGCAGAAGAGGCAAACAAACTTATCGGCACATATTCAGCATACACTCCGAAAGCCGAAGACTTGTTCTTCCTCGGTTTGAAGAAGGGTGACAGCGTGACCATCGGTGGTTGGATTAATGAAACAACAACCATCAGATAATCCTAATACGCCAAAATCTTCTATGTCAATCCAACAAGAGACAAGATTATTCAGATTATCATTAAACATAACAGTAACCATCTGGGTTGCTGTTATGTTTCTTTTATTTCCCGCATGCTCCGACCACGGGAAAAAAGCAGGAAATGTCGCAACCATCCGCGACTCTCTGCCCGTCATGCGTACGGTCGGAGTTGAAAGTTATATTTCTGACTCAGGGGTCATCCGCTACAAAATTGTAGCCGAAGAGTGGGATATTTTCGACAAGAAAGAACCACCCTATTGGGCTTTTGAGAAGGGTATATACCTTGAACAATTTGACGAAGAACTCAATCCTGAAGCTACTATCGAATCTGACACAGCCTATTATTACGACAAGAAAAAATTGTGGGAATTACTAGGGAATGTCCGCATCGAAAACAGGAAACAAGAAAAATTCAGCACCCAACAACTTTTCTGGGACGAACAAAAGAAAAAAGTCTATTCAGACAAGAAAATACGTATAGAGCAAGCTGACAAAGTGATTATCGGCCATGGATTTGAATCCAATCAAGAATTGACCGACTATGTGATTCACAACACCGAAGGCATATTCTATATCGAAGAATCAACCCCTATCCCTAACGACTCAATCAGAAAGGACTCTATACAATAAAAAACATACACCTTATTATATATGGGAGATTTACTCATACAAATAGTCATCACATTGGCATTTTCAGCATTCTTTTCAGGAATGGAGATTGCTTTCGTTTCATCCAACAAACTGCGTTTTGAACTGGAGAAGATGAACAGCAACCTCACGTCACGTATATTGTCCATATTCTATAAACGCCCCAACGACTTTATATCTACCCAATTAGTAGGAAACAACATCGCCCTCGTCATCTATGGTATCCTGATGGCTGAACTGATTGAAGAAAATCTTCTGAAAGGACTGATTGAAAATGAGTTCCTGCTCGTTTTGATTCAAACCATCATATCCACCCTTATTGTCTTACTTACTGGGGAATTTATGCCCAAGACACTTTTCAAGATAAACCCCAACAAGACTCTACAACTATTCTCACTACCGGCATTCATCTGCTACATCATTTTATATCCGATATCCAAGTTTGCTTCCATGCTCTCCAACATCTTTCTGTATTTCGCAGGGGTAAAAATCAGTAAAGAGACATCAGATATAGCTTTCACCAAAGTAGATCTCGACTATTTCATACAATCAAGCATTGAAAGCAAAAACGAAGAAGAAATCACGACCGAAGTCAAGATTTTCCAGAATGCACTGGATTTTTCAAGTATCAAAATCCGGGATTGTATCGTACCACGTACTGAAATCATAGCAGTCGAATATGAAGCATCACTAGACGAACTGACATCCAAATTCATCGAATTCGGAATATCCAAAGTAATCATTTACAAAGAAAATATAGACAACATCATCGGATACATACATTCGTCGGAGATGTTTCATCATGCAGAAGATTGGAAAGCGCATATCAGCCAAATACCCGTAGTACCCGAAACCATGTCGGCTCAAAAACTAATGCAGCTATTCATGCAGCAGAAAAAGACACTAGCCGTTGTGGTCGATGAATTCGGTGGAACTTCTGGTATTGTGGCCCTAGAAGACCTGGTAGAAGAAATCTTGGGCGAAATAGAGGACGAGCATGACACCTCCAACTACATTGCAAAAAAAATCAATGACACAGAATACGTACTTTCAGCCCGACTGGAAATAGAAAAAATCAATGAAATGTTCGGACTTGATCTTCCGGAAAATGACGAATATTTAACACTCGGAGGTTTGATTTTACACAACTACCAGCGTTTCCCAAAACTACACGAATTGGTAACAATTGACAGTTTCCAATTCAAAATAATCAAAATGGCAACCACAAAAATCGAACTTGTACGGCTTAAAGTTACTGAATAAAACATTTTTCCTACAAAAAGCTAGGTCACATTGATGGTTTTTTGTATCTTCGTGCGCTAATTGCAGAAATAAAAAAAATAACAATAATAAAATTAAAGAAAAATGGCAACATTACAAAAAATTAGAAGTAAAGGCCCTCTGTTGGTCATTATCATTGGTCTTGCACTCTTTGCATTCGTTGCAGGAGATGCTTGGAAAGCTTTACAGCCTCACACAGGCAAACAAGATGTAGGTGAAATCAATGGCGAAACTATTTCAGCCCAGGATTATCAGAAATTAGTAGATGAATACACTGAAGTTTACAAATTCACACGGCAAACAAATGCCATCAGTGATGAAGAACTCACCCAAATCAAGGATGAAGTGTGGAATTCATTGGTAACTACTAAGATTTTGGAAAAAGAAGCAGCTAAATTAGGTTTGCAAGTTACTGATGCCGAAATGAGAACCGTTTTGGCAGAAGGAACTCACCAACTGCTTCAGCAAACTCCTTTCCGTAATCCTCAAACAGGCAGATTTGACGTTGATTTGCTCAAGAATTTCTTGAACGAAGCTGCGACAATTGATTTGACTCAACTTCCGCAACAATATGCAGAGTACTACCAGTCAATGAGCAATTACTGGAATTTCATTGAAAAGACTCTCCGCCAAAGCCTTTTGATGGAAAAGTATCAGGCTATCGTAGCAAACTCTATGATTTCCAATCCTGTATCAGCTCAAGACGCATACAATGGCAGCAACAATTCTATGAACTTGCTGATTGCCGCAATCCCTTACACTTCTGTAGCTGATTCTACAGTGAAAGTATCAGACAGTGAGTTGAAAGACCTCTACAATGAGAAAAAGGAGATGTACAAGCAATATGCAGAAAGCCGTGACATCAAGTACATTGACGTGTTGGTAACAGCCAGTCAAGAGGATCGCAACCAAATAGAAAAAGAAGTAGAAGAATACGCCAGCCAATTGTCTGCTGATGATTTGGAAGTGGCTCCCTTCATCCGTAGCACAGGTTCAGCTACTCTCTATTCTGAAGTACCCGTCAAGAGCAGCGCTTATCCTCGTGATATAGCCAGCAGATTGGATACCGCCAAAGTAGGTCAAGTATCCGCCTTGTACTACAACCGTGCTGACGACTCATTCAACGCATTCAAGGTTATTGCCAAGACAAACGAACCTGACTCTGTACAATACCGTGTAATTCAGGTTATGGCTAATGACGAAGCTGCAACCAACACATTGGCAGACAGCATCTACAATGCCATCAAGGGTGGAGCTGACTTTGTTGAATTGGCAAAGAAGTATGGCCAAGAGGGACAGGATACTTGGATTTATGGAGCACAGTATGAGACTGCTCCCGTTGAAGCAGAGAATGCCCAATTGGTGAACACACTCAACAATATGGCTAAAAACGAAGTGAAGAATCTCGACCTCGGTCAGGTAAACCTCATTTTGCAAGTACTCGATCGCAAGGCTATGACTGACAAATATCAAGTTGCAGTCATTAAACGTATTGTTGATTTCAGCAAAGAGACTTACAACAAGGCTTATAACAAATTCAGCCAATTCGTTGCCGCAAACAACTCATTGGAAGAACTTGAAGCCAATGCAGAAGAAAATGGTTACCGCCTGCTCGAGCGCAAGAACTTCTATAGTAACGAACATAACGTAAGCAACATTTCAGGAACTCGCGAAGCTTTGAAGTGGATTTTCGAGGCAGAAAAGGGTGATGTTTCTCCGCTCTACGAATGTGGCGAAAACAACCACATGCTGGTAGTTGCTGTAACAGATGTCAACGAAGAGGGCTACATGCCTTTCGAGAAAGTGAAAGAGCAATTGAAGGCTGAGGCTATCCGCAACAAGAAAGCAGAAGCCCTGATGGCACAAATGAAGGACATCAAGAGCATCAACGATGCCAAGTCTATTGCCAATGTCGTTACTGACACCATCAAGCATGTAACATTCGCAGCTCCTACATACGTTTCTGTAACCCGTGGTAGCGAACCTGTACTTGGTGCATACGCTTCATTGGCCGAAGTAAACAAAGTAAGTGCACCCATCAAGGGTAATGCTGGTGTTTACATCATTCAGGTTTTGGATAAAGAGACTACTGGCAACTTCAATGCTGCAACAGAAGAGGGCAAACAAAATGCTGTAGCAGCCCGCGCTGCCAGCCGTTTCATGAACGACCTCTACATGAATGCAAACGTTAAAGACGAACGTTATCTGTTCTTCTAATATATAATATAAGTACAGATAAGACATAAAGCAAATGACAATGAGGGTGTGTCAAGGGTGATACACCCTCATTGTTCTTTTATAAAAAACTTACTTACACGAAATATATTAATTATCATGAAGAAACTAATGTTACTTTTACTGGCTACAGCGCTGGTAATCCCCACAAGTTTTGCAGCAAAAAAGGCAAAAAAGAAAGTTGAACTATTCCCCGACGGAACCGAGATTCCAGAATGGTTCCGTCAAAACGAACCTGTCAATATTGAAAAGCTCGGCAAGAAATACGTTCTTACCGACTATGAGATATTCGCTGACGGACGTTTGCATACAGCTGAAATCCAAGCACTGATTGACAAAGCTGCAGCTGACGGGGGCGGTGTCATCGTTGTACCCCGAGGAACATTCATGACTGGTGGTTTGAAATTCAAACAAGGAACCCACCTTTATCTGGAAGATGGCGCCACCCTTATGGGTTCAGACTTCATTGGCGACTATCCCTTAGGGAAAACCCGTATCGAGGGAGAAACTTGCACCTATTTCGGTGCCCTTATCAATGCCGATGGCTTGGATGGATTCACAATTTCAGGAAAAGGAACCATCGATGGCAACGGTTTGCGTTATCACAAACAGTTCTGGCTGCGTCGCAAGTGGAACCCCAAATGCACCAATAAAGACGAGCAACGTCCCCGTCTGGTATATGTTTCCAATTGCAAAAATGTACAGATTGAGGGGGTCAAACTCCAGAACTCAGCCTTCTGGACAACACACATCTACAATAGTGAGAATGTGAAATTGCTGAATCTCTCTATCAACTCATTGTCAAAGCCTAACCACGCCAAAGGCCCCAGCACCGACGCTATCGACCTCGATGTAGTGAAAAACGTATTGGTAAAGGGATGCTACATGTCCGTCAATGACGATGCCATCGCCATGAAGGGCGGTAAAGGTCCTTGGGCCGATGACCCCACCAAGAGCGAAGGAAATGGTGGCAACGAGAATGTAATCATAGAAGACTGCACCTACGGTTTCTGCCACGGATGTCTGACATGCGGTTCCGAATCCATTTACAATCACAACATCATCCTGCGCCGTATCCAAGTTGACGAAGCAGCCCGCCTGCTGTGGTTGAAGATGCGTCCCGACACCCCACAACGCTACGAGTACATTACCGTAGAAGATATAACAGGTACCGTCGGACAATTCATCTACATCCAGCCTTGGACACAGTTCTATGACCTGAAGGACCGCAAAGACCCGCCCATGTCATACAGTGACCACATCACCATGCGCAACTGCAAAATGGAAGTGGGCACATTCTTCAATGTGAAAAGACAGGATGACCAATACAAGTTATCCAACTTCCACTTCGAGAACCTCGACATCAAGGTAAAGAAAAATGCCACCTTCAACCAGAGTTATGTAGAAGGTTTCACCGTGAAGGACGTGAACATAACACAATAAGCAACACCTTATTTTTATCTTCCAAATAGGTATGGATTCACAAATCCATACCTATTTTTATTACTTTTACCTCTCCATGCTTCCACATTCCGCAAATTCGTCTTATCTTTGCAACATTATATGACTAAAAACAAGAAAAGGAATATATGGAAACAACACCCAACAAGTACATCACCGTAGCATACAAGCTCTACGTGACAAATGACGGAAAAACAGAGTTAGTGGAAGAAGCCCCCAAAGCACACCCTTACCAGTTCATCTCAGGCATGGGCATTTCACTGGACGCATTCGAAGCACAAGTGCAGGACTTGAATCCTGGTGACACCTTCGAATTCACCATCCCGTGCGATCAGGCATATGGCCCATACGAAAAGGAACGTGTCGTCAAACTGGACAAACAGGTTTTCTACCGTGACGGAAAATTACAATCAGAATACATCTACCCAGGAGCCTATATCCCCTTGGTCAACGAAGACGGAAACCATTTCCAAGGTCTGGTCGTAGAAATAAAGGAGACAGAAGTCATCATTGACCTGAACGACCGTCTGGCTGGCAAAGACCTCACCTTTATCGGTGAAGTGGTAGAAAGCCGTCCCGCCACCAATGACGAAATCAAAGGCATGATAAACATGCTCACCAGTGGAGGATGCGGATGTGGTTGCGACAGTTGCGGAGGCGATTGTGGCGACCACGATGGAGGATGCGGATGCGGCGGACATTGCCATTGATACCCCTCGCAAAGCTGCCATTCATTCAAGTTTCATCCGACACTTGGATGAATGAAGCACAGTAACGAAGAAAAGCATTACACTGTTATATATCAACGCATTACATTTACGCTCCTTTTGAAGGTATATGTAAAAGCATTTTCACTTAGGTGGAAATGCTTTTACACATAGGTGAAAACAGATTTACACCTAGGTGGAAATGGATTTATACCCTAGTAAAAATGACAATGGATATACCAGGGAAGAAAGCATAGCATTGCTACCTTGAACAAATATAGCGTATGCTGACGTTTTTATATCCTCATCAAGGACTCACACAATTCAATAGACAAGAATATGTTCAACAATACATTCGGAAACATTTTCCGACTCACCACTTTCGGCGAATCTCATGGAGCAGGCATCGGAGGAGTCATCGACGGCTTCCCTGCAGGCATCGAACTGGACATGGAGTTCATCCAAAACGAGCTGAACCGTCGGAAACCAGGACAGTCCAAGATAACTACAGACCGCAAAGAAGCCGATCAGGTGAACTTCTTTTCAGGTGTGTTCGAAGGTAAAAGCACAGGTTGCCCCATCGGCTTCTTGGTGCACAACACCAACCAACACTCCAACGACTACGAGAATCTGCGCAACCTCTACCGCCCCTCACATGCCGACTATTGCTATACCCAGAAGTACGGCCTGCGCGACCATCGCGGAGGAGGCCGCTCATCTGCCCGCGAGACTATAGCCCGTTGCGTAGGAGGAGCCTTGGCCAAACTGGCACTGAAGCAATTGGGAATCACCATACAGGCATATACCTCACAAGTCGGCCACATCGCATTGGAAAACGACTATCGGAAATACAACCTGGCACAGACAGAAAGCAATGCCGTCCGTTGCCCCGACCCCACAAAAGCCACCGAGATGGAAGCCCTGATTGCAGAGGTCAAAGCCCAAGGTGACACCATCGGTGGTATCATCACCTGTGTCATCCAAGGATGCCCAGTAGGACTTGGACAACCGGCATTTGGCAAACTGCATGCAGCATTGGGAAGCGCCATGCTCAGCATCAATGCCGTCAAAGGATTCGAATATGGCGAAGGCTTTGCAGGCGTGACCGCCCGAGGCTCAGAACAAAATGACATCTTCTACAACAATGCAGGGCACATAGCCACCCGCACCAATCATTCCGGAGGCATCCAAGGCGGCATCAGCAACGGACAAGACATCTACTTCCGCGTAGCCTTCAAGCCCGTTGCCACCCTACTGATGGAGCAACCGACGGTAGATTTGCAGGGCAACGAAACCATCGTGAAAGCCCGCGGACGCCACGACCCCTGCGTCCTTCCGCGTGCCGTCCCCATTGTAGAATCCATGGCCGCCATGGTGCTGCTCGACTACTATTTGCTGGACAAAACAACTGTTTTATGACATCAACACCCCCTATTTTTCCCAAAAAGTAGATTTTATACTGAAATAGTTTTGTCCCAAACGAAAAAGTCTATATCTTTGCAGTCGAAAAGGGGGGTTGTGAAATTCCCGAAAAGAATAGTTTAGTTAAGTCTAGTTTAGTTTTTGTGTTGGATTAGTGTCGGGTCACAAGAGAGTGAGTAACCCCGACACTATTTTTTTGTCCTTAAAGGAAGTTCCCCCTTTGCCTGTCACCTCCCTTTCTCCATCCTCAAAGAGCCGTAACCATCTGGAAAAAGCCTTTTGGGATTGTCACCAAGAGTAAAAACAGGCATAAAAATACAAAAAGCCATCAGAATATTTGGCCAATTCAAAAAAAGGCAGTACCTTTGCACTCGCAAAAAGGAAATAACATCGCGGAGTGGAGCAGTTGGTAGCTCGTTGGGCTCATAACCCAAAGGTCGTCTGTTCGAGTCAGGCCTCCGCAACAAAAGACGGTCTAACAAGTTCACAAGCAACTCGTTAGACCGTTTTTCCGTTTCTGGGCGAGACAGAACGGGGACAAAATTGTAAAACCAGTACATTGTTTTGGCGACGAAACAATGTAAAAAAATG
>JAFUPU010000091.1 GCA_017472635.1 Bacteroidaceae bacterium | reverse complement strand
TGTCCTGGAGATTTTTGAAAATATCGAGGATATAACCGAACGTTTCAAGCATCCAATCCACTTTGAAAAGCATGTTTTTTTATAAATGTCTCATTCTATGACCGATAGGGGTGGAATGAGACATTTGTTATATCCGTTTGCGACAAAATTGATAGTCTTACCACTCCTCTCATTCTTGTATTTACAACACCTCATTCCGTTCGTTTCATTTCACCCATACCGCTTTGTACTACAAATTGTTACGGGTGAAAGGAGATGCTTTCATTCTTCTTTCACGCCTTCCATCAACCCTTCAATCTTTTTGGGGCACGGATGACACGGATGAACCATATTTATTTCAAATCTCTCAACTCCTCAACTTTCAACCTCTCAACCATTCAACCGCGCAAAGCGCATTCAACCAATAAACCCCAGAACCATCTCTGGTGAGATTTTTCAAAACAGGCACTGTAAGGCATTTTTCTCCCGTCTTATTACGTTCTCAATAACTCTGGACACTTACTGAAAAACTCTGGACACTTACTGAAAAAAGTATCAAGGGGGACTGAAATAAGTGTCCAGCGTAAATCGAAAAACACTGGATACTTTTTTCAGTAAGTGTCCAGAGATTTTTGAATGAGTTTGGAGGGTTAATTTTTAGCTTTCCTAAGATGTAAAGAATTCGAAAACAGGAAGAGGCAAAGGTGAAAGGGACAAAAGGGAAGGTGAAAGGGGGTAAGGAGAAAAGCTTCCTTTCAACCGTAACTGATTGTAGAACAGTAGAAAACAGATGAAGGGAGGAGGTGAGAATAGAAACTCCAGTGAAGAGAGGATGAAACAGTATCCTTTCACCTACAAAAAACTGAAGTACAGTCGGATAGAGGTGAAACGAAAGGGGTGAATAAAGAAATGGTTGTTCGGTGGTGTAGGGATGAAATGAATGGCTGAAAAGACGGTTGGATGTGCGGGGTGAAACGTCTTTTTCAGTGTGGGGCTGATTAAAAAAAGATGCTGAAGAGGGGGGATAAAAAAAGAGAGAGTGCTTTTGACACTCTCTCTTGGTTTCTTTTTGAGCCTCTTGTCGGATTCGAACCAACGACCCCGAGATTACAAATCACGTGCTCTGGCCAACTGAGCTAAAGAGGCGGGTGGACAAGCTTGCTATATCGCGTCGCTACAACCTTCTACCTTTGCTGCGGTCAAGCCCTGGAGGATTCGAAAGGAGCTGACCGTATAGGACTTGCCCGTTTTGCGGGTGCAAAAGTAGTTCTATTTTCTGAAATGAACAAAAGATGGCTTTCCTTTTTTACAATATTTAACTCCTTCCGCTGGGTGTCTCTTTATAGATTGTCTTTAAAAAAACAGCTCAAAATCGTGTAAAAAGTGAGTCTCGTATGTGAAAAGAACGATGTTTTTAGGTGAAAGTATCTTATAAATCAATCTTTTTTGTGGTTGTTTGGATGAAAAGTCGTATTTTTGCACTTTCTATGGGGTGCAGATTGGGTCTGTCTCCCCTAAAAATAAAAAGTAAATATAGAATGACAGAAAAACAGGTAAGCAAGGGGACCCACATCGTCAGTTGGGCGATGTACTATGGGAGTATGATGGGTGGATTTTGGATATTGAAGTTCATGTTGGTTCCCTTCATCTTCAGTTCGGGTGTTGCTTCGTTGGCGTTTGTGGTGCTGACGATAGCTGTCCCTTTTGTATGCTACTATATGGCGCGTCAATACCGTGACCGTTGTTGTCCCGGTGGGCGTGTCGGCTTGTGGCAGGCATGGGCTTTTTGTGTATTGCTCTATGTGTTTGCAGCCCTGATAGCTGCCGTTGGGCATTACATCTATTTTGCTTATATTGACGAGGGGCGCCTGGTAGATACCTATCTGCGGGTGATAGAGAACTTCTCGGCAACTTCGCCCGAACTGGCAACTTCGTTTGAAACCTATCGGCAGGCGGTGGATATGGTGGCGGCATTGTCGCCTATCCAACTGACGGTTCAGCTCATTTCAAACAATGTATTTTATGGGATGTGGTTGGCTTTGCCTACAGCTTTGATAGTGTCGCTGACCGGACGTAAAGAAGAAAAAACAAACTAATCAGTATAAACAGATATGACAGAGAGAGAGGAAGAGTTGATAGACATCAGCGTGGTGGTACCCTTGTACAACGAAGACGAATCGTTGCCCGAACTGTATGCTTGGATTGAGCGGGTGATGCAGGCAAATGGATTTACGTATGAGGTGATATTTGTGAATGACGGAAGCACCGACCGTTCGTGGGAGGTGATTGAGGAGTTGCAACGCAAGTCTCTGCATGTGAGAGGTATCAAGTTCCGTCGGAATCACGGCAAGTCTCCCGCGCTTTATTGTGGTTTTGAGCGCGTGCGCGGACGGGTGGTCATCACGATGGATGCTGACCTGCAGGACAGTCCGGATGAAATACCCGAACTTTACCGGATGATAACAGAGGATGGCTATGACCTGGTGTCGGGGTGGAAGCAGAAGCGGTATGACCCGTTGTCGAAAACCATTCCCACGAAGTTGTTTAACGCAACTGCGCGTATGGTGTCGGGCATCCACAATCTGCACGACTTCAATTGCGGATTGAAAGCTTATCGGTGCGAGGTGGTGAAAAACATCGAAGTGTATGGCGAAATGCACCGGTATATCCCTTACCTTGCCAAAGAGGCAGGCTTCAAGCGGATTGGCGAGAAGGTGGTGCGCCATCAGGCACGCAAGTATGGGAAGACCAAGTTTGGCTTGAGCCGCTTTGTGAACGGCTATCTCGACTTGCTCTCGTTGTGGTTCCTTTCCCGCTTTGGTGTGCAACCGATGCACATCTTCGGTCTGTTGGGGTCGGTGATGTTTTTGCTTGGTTTCTTGGCTTGCCTGGTTGTAGGAGGAAACAAACTCTATGCGATGGCGATGGGCTTGCCTTACCGGTTGGTTACCGATTCACCCTATTTCTATCTGGCACTGACGGCAATGATGCTGGGTACCCAACTGTTCCTCACCGGTTTCTTGGCAGAACTGATAAGCCGCAACTCACAAGAGCGTAACAAATATCATATAGAGAAAGAGATATGATGAAAAAAATGTGGCTATTGATAGGTGTCTGTTGGATGGCAGGATGGTTTCTGCAGGCATGCGAAGAGGAGGATTGTGCCCTGACCACGGTGGCGTATGGCAGCTTCATGTTTGTGGATGAGGCAGGCAAGCAGGTGGCGTTGGCAGATACCCTTTCGGTAACAGCGCCTCTCTATACCAGCGACACGCTTTATGTGTATGAGGGGGCGTATGATACACTTACCAGCTTGTTCCCTATAGACACGCTCACCGCCGACAAGGGATATCATCTGGTGTTGCAGGTGACTCGGGAAGAGGAACTTATCCTCAACCGGAAGACAGGTGCTACCGGTCTGGAGGTGCCTTTCTCGTACACGGCAACCACAGATACCTTCTTTCTGCGCTATAGTGCGCAAATGCGCGACACGTTGTGGGTGACGCATGAAAACCTGCCCTATTTCACTTCGATGGATTGCGGTACGGTGATGCATTACAAGTTGACAGATGTGAAATCGACCCGCCATTTGATAGATTCACTGGAGATAGTTAATAAAGACGTAACCAATAACTTGAAGACCAATGTCAAAATCTACTTTTCTGTGGCTCGTTAGTTGCTTGTGCCTTTTCTGTATGCCGGCAAACGGACAAGAGAAGAAATTTGCAAAGAAAGAGACGGTTCCAACCGATACGGTACCTCTGTTTCAAGGGTTTGCCGTTTCGACAGACTTGGTAGGACCTGGGGCTTACCTCTTCGGGAGTGACTTTATGAGTGCTGAAGTGGCGTTGGAGGTAAACTTGAAGAATCGCTTCTTTCCTGTGGTGGAAATTGGATATGGAAAGACCGATGCCACCAATGAAGACAGCGAATTGCACTATCGCACGTCGGCACCTTACTTCAGGGTGGGTATGGACTACAATGTGCAGTACAAGAAACGTTTGCCCGGTTACATCTTTGCCGGAGTGCGCTTGGGATATACAAACTTTACGTATGACGTAGAGGGACCTTCGTTGAAAGACCCCGTGTGGGGAGGTGAGGCACCCTTTGCGTTTGCCGATGTAAGCGGAAATGCCTTGTGGGGAGAACTTCTGGCAGGTGTGAAGGTGACCGTGTGCAAAAACCTTATGATGGGATGGAGCCTGCGGTACAAGATGCGTATCTCGGTTTCTGACCATCCCAACTCAGCCCCTTGGTACATTCCCGGTTTCGGAGCAAATAACAATACAAAATTTGGAGTTGCCTACAATCTTATCTACCGTATCCCTTGGAAGGGGCGGTGAAAAACTTGCCAGATTAAGAAAATAAGAATTATCGAATATGACACAACTTGAGGTTTGGTTTTTGGCTTTCAGCCTGGCGATGGATTGTTTCACTGTGGCGGTGGCTACAGGCATTATGCAACAACGCGTGCGGGTGGCTACGTGGTTGACCATGTCGGTGTTGTTTGGCTTGTTTCAAGGTGTGATGCCTTTGTTCGGGTGGTTGGGCACCTCTTACTTCTATAACCTGATTGAGCAGTTCGACCATTGGATTGCCTTTGGCTTGCTCTCTTTCGTCGGCGGACAGATGATTTTCGAGGGGATGAAAGGCGATGACAACCAACACCACTTTGACCCGACACGCCTTTCGGTGATGTTGGCATTGGCGGTGGCAACCAGCATTGACGCCTTGGCGGTAGGTATCTCATTCACTTGTGTGGGCATGACCACTTGGGAGCAAGTTTCGGCTCCGGTAGTCATCATAGGGCTTGTTTCGTTGGTAATGTCGCTGGTGGGCTATGGCATAGGTGTAGTCTTCGGGCGTCGTTTCCGTTTTCCCGTCGAGCCGATTGGTGGCTTGATTTTGCTTGCCATCGGGTGTCGTATCTTGTACGAACACTTGGCAATCTGATTTGAAGAGAAATGTTATCAATAACTTTTTGTGTAGTATGAAAAAACGTTGGCATTTGCCTTTTTTGGTGCTTTTGATTATTGGCACCATCATTATATTAAAGAGAAATCACGATAATCCTTATCACACTAACCGCGGCTTGGTTTTTGGTACCCTATATACCATAACTTACCAATATGCCGATGATTTGAAGGGGAAAATAGAACAGGCACTGAAACGTGTCGACAACTCGTTGTCGCCTTTCAATCAGCAATCTATCATTACGGGTATAAATGAAAATCGCCCGGGAGTGATGCCCGACTCGCTCTTCCTTGATGTGTTTGAACTGGCTGAGCAGGTTTATGCCGACACAGAGGGGGCTTTTGACATCACGGTAGCTCCTTTGGTGAATGCCTGGGGGTTCGGATTCAAGCAAGGGTTGCGTGTCGACTCGCTTACCATCGATTCGCTTCGTCGCTTCGTCGGGATGGAGTTGGTTGGATACGATGGGCATACAATTGTGAAGAAAGACGAGCGTGTGATGCTCGACTGTAGTGCTATAGCCAAGGGGTATGGGTGTGATGTGGTGGCTACTCTCTTTGATAGTCTCGGCATCAAAAACTATATGATAGAAATTGGCGGTGAAATAGTGGTTAAGGGAGAGAGTGCCAAACGCAAGAGATGGACCATTGGAGTGAACAAGCCGGTTGATGATACGTTGGCGTTGAAGAGCGAGTTGCAGACGGTACTCAGGTTGACCGATTGTGCCATGGCTACCTCGGGAAACTATCGCAACTACTATTATCGCGACGGAAAAAAATATGCGCATACGATAGACCCAAAGAGCGGATACCCGGTACAACACTCGTTACTCTCGGCTACTGTTGTTGCTCCCAATTGTGCAATGGCAGATGCTTATGCCACCTCGTTCATGGTGATGGGGGTGGAGAAAGCGATGGAACTGTGTGATCGGAATCCGGCACTGAAAGGCTATTTCATCTACGTGGATTCGACC
The DNA here is from genome assembly GCA_017472635.1 of Bacteroidaceae bacterium. Taxonomy (GTDB): domain Bacteria; phylum Bacteroidota; class Bacteroidia; order Bacteroidales; family Bacteroidaceae; genus Phocaeicola_A. Next base: position 32,728 of record JAFUPU010000091.1, on the reverse strand, counting down.
GGAAACTATGCCACTTGCTATAGCAAAGACATGGAACCGTTGTTTGTGAAGTGATGACCTCTATTATCCTTCGCCCAATAATAGGGTGATGTTGGTGGTGAACAGACGCACCGCAATGGCGAGTAGGATTATGCCAAAAAACTTGCGTGTGAAGTAGATGCCGCCTTTGCCTAACAAACGTTCGACCTTGTCGGTCATGCACAAAACGCAATATACACACACTGCGTTGAGTAACAAGGCAATGAGAATGTTGATGGAAGCATATTCGGCGCGTAATGACAATAATGTGGTGAACGAACCGGCACCAGCCAACAAAGGGAAAACCAATGGTATAAGGGTTGCCTCTTTGATTGGACCCTGATTCTTGAATATCTCGATGTCTAAAATCATTTCAAGTGCCATCAGGAAGATGACAAACGATCCGGCAACGGCAAACGAAGCGATATCGACTTGGAAAAGTTGCAAAACGATTTCACCTCCGTAGAAAAACAGAATCATCAAAGAAAAAGAGATAAGGGTGGCTTTCAACGGACTGAAATCGCGTCCCTTGTTGCGCAAGTCGATAATGATAGGGATGGAACCGAATATATCAATAACGGCAAACAAAACAATGAAGGCACTGAGCGTTTCTTGGAAGTTGATGGAGGTAAACATAATGTGAGTTTTTTATTCGTTATGCAAATATATTCATAAAAAATGAATGGACGTATCTTTTACAGTGTTTTTTTAACGTTGAAGATGTAACAGAAGAAGATAAGTTGATGTTTGCGTAACTTCAATTAATGAATTCTAAAAAAAATAAAATCTAAGCCACAGATAGAGGGGGATGTCGGGAAAAACATTACTTTTGTATCCATAATAGAAATAAATGAGGTTTGTAGATATCATTGAAACGTAAATAGAATAAGGTTGTTTTATGGAATTTACGATGTATGACACATTATTGCAGCTTCCCCTTTTTCAAGGATTGGGGAAGAACTGTATTACAGACATTCTCTCAAAAGTGAAATTTCATTTTAAGAAACACCAACCCGGTGAGACTGTAATTAAGCAGGGAGATGAATGTCTGCATGTCTGTTTCTTGTTCAACGGCTCATTGTTAGCAGAAACATTGGGACGTGACAATCGGTATACCTTTTACGAACGTATGACAATCCCTGGGATGATAGAACCTTATTCGTTGTTCGGACTTCGTCCCCGCTATCACTCATCGTATGTAGCCGAGACAGAAATCAGCACCTTGTCGATAGAGAAACAGGCATTGCTGGATGTCTTGTTGCAATATGAGGCATGCAAGTATAACTTCGCCAACACGGTTTGTTGCCGTGGACAATATTTGCACCAACGCATTTGGAGCGACTATGCCGGTGATTTGCGTGTGCGGTTTATCTCGTTCTTGTTGTTGCGCAGCCAACGTTTGGCTGGATATAAACGGTTAAGAGTGAAAATGGAAGACCTCGCATACCTCTTGAATGATTGTCGACTTAACGTCTCGAAGATGTTGAATGGATTAAGTGGAGACGGTTTGGTGAACTTGCGTCGCAAGGAGATAGAGATACCGGCACTGGAGAAATTGCTTCCACTACTTGATTGAAAACAAAACAAAAAACTATAAAATGAAAAAAACAGGAATAGCTATTGCATTATTAAGTATGACAACTATGACAGAAGCTCAAAATCCCTTTTTGGAAAAATATGATACCCCCTATGAAACGGTGCCTTTTCACTTGATTCAGGCAATTCACTACGAACCTGCAATGGAGGAGGGTATGAAACAAGAAGTTGAAGAGGTGGAGGCTATCGTGAATAATCCGGAAGCCCCCACTTTTGCCAATACAATAGCCCCTTATGCACGTACAGGACGCTTGTTGGGCAATGTGTGTAACGTGTTTTTTAATCTGATGGGAGCAGAGACCAATGACACTTTACAACAGATTGCACAACGGATGTCTCCCGTGTTGTCAGAGCATAGCAATAATATCAGTTTGAATCCACGGCTGTTTGAACGAGTGAAAGCGGTGTATGAAAAGCAGAGGAATGACTCAACATTGACGGATGAAGACCGTGAACTGTTACAAAAAGTATATGATGGATTTGTGAGAAATGGCGCTAATCTATCGGATGAAGACAAGGAGACTTATCGCGAAATAAGTAAAGAGTTGAGTAAGGTGACTTTGCAATTTGCTCAAAATGCGTTGAAAGAGAGCAATGCTTATGAATTGCATATCACCGATGAGGCGCTGTTGGCAGGATTGCCTGCAACCACTAAAGATGCGGCACGCGAAACTGCTAAAGAGCGTGAAAAAGAGGGATGGGTGTTTACATTGGATGCACCCAGCTATTCACCCTTTATGACTTATTGCGACAATCGTGAGCTGCGTCAACAGATGTATATGGCATACAATACCCAGTGTAATAAAGGGAATGAGTATGACAATCGGGAGATAGTAAAGCAGATAGTAAATCTGCGTCGTAGAAGAGCACAATTGCTGGGGGCAGAAAACCATGCAGACTTTGTGTTGGAACAACGTATGGCTGAAAATAGCGCAAATGTCTATCGCTTGTTTGACCAGTTGATAGAGGCATACCGACCCACTGCTTTGAAAGAGGTTGAAGCCGTGAAGAATTATGCGCAAAAAGAGCAAGGACAGGATTTTGAACTGATGCCTTGGGACTGGTCATACTATTCTGATAAATTACGCAAAGCAGAGTATAATATTGATACTGAAGAATTGCGCCCCTATTTTGAGTTATCAAAGGTGCAAGAGGGTATCTTTGGATTGGCAACCCGCTTGTATGGTATCACTTTCAAGCAGAATACGGAAATCCCGGTATTTCATCCCGATGTAAAAGCTTATGAAGTATTGGATGAAGATGGCACATTCTTGGCTGTACTTTATACCGATTTTCATCCGCGCGCCAGTAAGCAGAGTGGTGCTTGGATGACCAGTTTTAAGGGACAATGGATTGACGAAAACGGTAACAATAGCCGGCCTCATGTGTCGGTAACAATGAACTTTACCAAACCTACAGCTGAACGTCCTGCACTTCTGACTATGGGTGAGGTGAAGACCTTTTTGCACGAGTTCGGACATGCAATCCACGGGTTGATGGCAAATACTAAGTATGAGGCAATGAGTGGTACGAGCGTTTACCGCGACTTTGTGGAAATGCCCTCACAATTGATGGAGAACTGGGCTACCGAAAAAGAGTTTCTGCACACCTTTGCTACACATTATCAAACAGGTGAGATGATACCTGACGAACTGATAGATCGCATCAGGGCAGCTCAAAACTTTAATGTGGCTTATGCCTGTCTTCGCCAGGTCAGTTTCGGTATGCTGGATATGGCATATTATAGTCTTTCAACACCATTTGACCAAGACGTTGAAACTTTTGAAAAGAAGGCATGGGAGGCAACCCAAGTATTGCCAGCCGTAGAGGGAACTTGTATGAGTGTGCAGTTCTCCCATATTATGGATGGCGGGTATTCAGCCGGATATTATGGATATAAATGGGCAGAGGTGCTTGACGCTGATGCTTTCGCTGTTTTCCAAGAAAAAGGACTCTTTAGTCGTGAAGCGGGTGAGAAGTTCCGTAGAGAACTGTTGGAAAAAGGGGGTACCGTTCATCCTATGCAACTCTATAAGAACTTCCGTGGAAAAGAGGCTTCTATAGAAGCTTTACTTCGTAGGAATGGAATACTTCCTGCAATAAGAAATGAGAAAGTGCGTGAACGAAGAGATTGATAAAATTGTTAGTAGGTAAAACAAATTTAGAACAGATGAGTGGAAAGACAATCCGATATACTTTTTTGTGCTTGATATGGGTATGCTTGACTTGCAACTTGACCGGGTGTAACGATGAAGATTCCATTGAAATCTTTGTAGGGCGCACATGGAAAATCAGCAACTTGTTCGATGCGCAAGGAAAACCGCTTGAACCTGATGAGGGAAAAATTGTTGGAGACAACAACGATGCTTTCTATCTGAAATTTGAGACGGCTACCACTTTTGTGGGAAAAACGCGGGAAAAGAATTTTAGTGGAACGTGGAGTGTAAACCTCAAGAATCACCAAATAGAATTGACGTTCAAGAATACAGGAAACCCCACGGATGCATTGAGTAAACAGGTGGTGACTTCGTTACAACGGGTAGATAAGTACGATGGCACTTATACTTATCTGAAATTGGAGGAGTCTGATTCACCGGCTTATATTTTGTTCAGACCATTAAATTAGCACATACAAAATGAATCAGCAAGATTTGAAACAACTACAAATAGATAAGCGCTATATCCGCATGGCGGGAATATGGGCAGAAAATTCGTATTGCCAACGACGTAAAGTGGGAGTACTGATAGTGAAGAACCAGATGATTATATCGGACGGATACAATGGTACTCCTTCGGGGTTTGAAAACATTTGTGAGGACGAGCATAATGTAACAAAACCTTATGTGCTACATGCTGAGGCAAATGCTATCACCAAGATAGCCCGTTCGGGAAATAGCAGTGAAGGGGCAACGATGTATGTAACGGCATCACCTTGCATAGAGTGTGCGAAACTAATCATTCAAGCAGGCATACGAAGGGTAGTCTATTCAGAAAAATATCGATTGGAAGATGGATTAGAACTTTTGAAACGGGCAGGCATAGAGGTGCAGTTTCTTGATATAAATGCTTCTGACGAAGAAACGGAAACAAAAAAATGATTTCCAGGAAACGATAAACAGTCAATCATTATGAAGAATAAAAAAAGTAAATCACGTTATATACCTCTGATTATAGCTATTAGCCTTGTTGTTGGGGTACTTGTCGGTACCTTCTATGCTCATCGTTTTTCAGGTAACAAGCTAAGCGTAGTTAGTGCTTCATCAAACAAAATTAGCGATTTGTTGCGTATTGTTGACGATCAGTATGTTGATTCAATAGACGTGCAAGAGGTGGTAGAGGAGATTGTGCCGCAGATATTGGGTGAATTGGATCCACATTCATTATATATCCCTGCCAAGGACTTAGAAGATGCCAATGCAGAACTGAAGGGGAGCTTTAGTGGAATAGGTATCCAATTTACAATACAGAATGACAGTGTACATGTCAATAGTGTAATAAAAGGAGGTCCCTCAGAAAGGGTCGGTTTGATGGCAGGAGATCGGATTGTATCGGTTGATGATTCAGCTTTTGTGGGAAAAGTGGTGACCAATGAAGAAACTATGCGTCGGTTGAAAGGTCCTAAAGGTACAACCGTTAAACTGGGGATATGGAGACAAGGGGAAAAAAACAATCCGTTGACATTCACAATCGTACGTGGTGATATACCCATCAAAAGTGTAGATGCGGCTTATGTGATAGCCGATGGCATCGGTTATATTAAAATCAACAAGTTTGGTGAAACTACTTATCCGGAAATGTTAGTCGGACTTGCTCGTTTTTATAGCCAAGATTGCAGTAGTGTCATCATAGACTTGCGTGGAAATACGGGAGGATATATGGGGACAGCGATACAGATGGTCAACGAATTTCTAGATGGAGAACAATTGATTGTATATACAGAAGGACGCAAATATCCTCGTGAAGAGTATCGGGCTGACGGACGTGGAAGTTGCAAAAAGACAGAAGTGGTGGTGTTGATTGATGAAACATCAGCATCGGCAAGTGAAATTTTTGCAGGAGCGATTCAAGACAATGATCGAGGAGTCATTATCGGACGACGTTCCTTTGGTAAAGGATTGGTGCAACAACCCATTGAATTTCGTGATGGTTCGGCTGTACGTTTGACTATAGCACGCTACTATACACCTTCGGGGCGGTGCATACAGAAACCTTATAACAAAGGGGGAGATGAAGACTATAGCATGGATATTGTAAACCGATATGAGCATGGAGAATTTTTCTCAGAAGATAGCATCCATCAAGATGAAAGTATGGCTTATTACACATCAGCCGGACGTGTCGTTTATGGTGGAGGAGGTATTATGCCAGACATTTTTGTGCCACAAGACACCAGTAACTATACGTCATATTATAAAAGCGCGGCTTTGAAAGGTTTGCTGCAGAAGTTTGCTTTCGAATATACCGATCGTCATCGTGAAAAGTTACGTGCTTTTGTGGGAATGGAAGATCTGGAACGTTATTTGAAAAAACAAAATATACTCGAGCAGTTTGCCGTATATGCCCAAGAACGTGGTTTGAAGCGTCGAAATAACATGTTGCAAAAGTCCAAACATTTGTTTGAGCAAGCTCTCTATGGAAATATAATTTATAATGTAATGGGGATGGAAGAGTTTGTCAAATACGACAATACTACCGACCCGACTGTAGAGAAAGCATTGGAGGTGTTGACCGATGATGGCGCGCAAGTCAGGTATCTGTCGGCTTCTGTTGAAAATGGAACAGAATGATATGGACATAAAACAGCATAAGAATCTCTTGCGTAAACAGATGAGAGACTTGAAAAGAAGCATCTCTTTTGAACAAAGGGAGGGTGCTTCTGTTGCTGCTTTGGCTAAGGTGGAGGCGCATCCGCGTTTCAAACAAGCTACAGTAGTATTGCTTTATCACTCTTTACCTGATGAAGTGAACACACACGAGTTTGTCAGTAAGTGGAGTCGGAGCAAACAGGTGTTGTTGCCTGTTGTGAAAGACGATGAATTGGAACTTTATCGATATGCCGGTGATGAATCGCTGGTGGTTGGTAGTTTTGGTATATGGGAACCTGTAGGGGAGTCTTTTAAAGAATGGGAGAAAATAGAGTTTGCCTTAATCCCGGGCATGGCTTTTGACCGCGAAAAACATCGCTTGGGCAGGGGAAAAGGGTATTACGACCGTTTGCTCCCTCATCTTAAAGCATATAAGGTCGGTCTTTGTTTCCAATTCCAACTCCTTCCATCTGTTCCTTGCGAGTCTTTTGATTGTCTGGTTGATGAGGTTTTGACTGATTGAATATAATTGTGATAGCTTATTCAATCCATAATAAATCACTCATCACTCCATCGGATAGGAATAGACCTTTTTCGGTAAATCGTAGAGTGTTTCCAGAAATTGAAAGAATCCCTTTGTTAAGATAAGGAGTTGCTGTTTTTATGCAATAATCAAAAAGTTCTTCTCCGTAAACCTTCTTAAGTTCATCTAATGGAATTCCCCATAGGGTACGTAGGGAAGTAACGATGCGATCATTATAACGAGTGTAAATGTTGAGTTCCTCCCTTTCAAACATAGGCTTTCCTGCTTGTATGCCTTTGATATAGTCTATTAGAGATGCAATGTTCCATTGACGTGAAAACAGATTGTAGGAATGTGCTGACGCACCGCATCCTAAATAAGGAACTTCCCTCCAATAGTTGCTATTGTGCCGTGAATGCATGCCAGGAAGACAAAAATTTGAAATCTCATAATGAATATATCCTTTATCAGTCATTCGTTTTGTAAGCAGGTCATACATTTGGTCGCTTGTTTCTTCTTTTACTTCTTGCAAGTGTTTTTCTTCACGGAGTTTCCAAATGGGGGTGCCTTTTTCATATGTGAGGTGATAGGCTGAGAGGTGAGGAGGGTTTAAGGATAAAGCTTGTTGGAGATCTTTGTTCCAATCTTCCAACGTGCTATCAGGTAATCCGTATATGAGATCTATACTGATGTTACTGAAACCTGTATCCTGACATTGCTTTATTGCGTTAATAGCTTGTTGGGAAGTATGCCGGCGATGTAAAAAACGGAGTCTCTCATCGTTGAATGTTTGTATGCCTATACTTATGCGGTTGATGGGCAGATTTTTTAATTGGTTGATATAGTCTGTTGTCAGGTCGTCGGGGTTTGCTTCTAATGTGATTTCTGCTTGAGGGTTTACTTTATATACCTTATATATATATATAAAGAGCTTTTCCAACTCTTTATAATTTAGTAGAGAGGGAGTGCCGCCACCGAAATATATAGTGTCAATTGAAGCGTCTTCCAAATAGCTTTTGCGCATCTCTAATTCGTGGCATAAAGCAGTGACGTATTCATTAATCAGTTCGTGATGAGTCGTTGAAAAGAAGTCGCAATATGCACACCGGCGTTTGCAAAATGGAATATGTAAATAGATACCAGCCATAAATTTAATCTTTTTTTCTTCTGCAAAGATAGTTAAAAAAATGGCTAAATGTTTGTTTATTAAAAGAAAATAGAAATTTGTATGTTATAAAACATAGTTTTGAAACATTCTTGCTTTTGTTGGTTATTTGCATAATAATTACTAATTTGCGCATCGTTTAGCGGAAAATATAATTCGTTAGACTTGAAATGAATTAAAAAACAAATAAAAAAGTAGGTATCATGAAAGTATATCAAACAAGTGAAATTAAAAACATTGCCCTTTTAGGTAATGATGGAGCAGGTAAAACCACCCTCACAGAAGCATTGCTCTATGAGAGTGGTATTATAAAACGTCGTGGTAGAATTACTGCTAAGAATACAGTTAGTGATTATTTTCCTGTAGAACAAGAATATGGCTATTCTGTCTTTTCTACAGTGTACCATGTAGAGTGGAATAACAAGAACCTGAATATAATTGATTGTCCGGGTAGTGATGACTTTGTAGGAGCTGCTATGACAGCTTTGAATGTGACAGATACGGCTATTTTGTTATTGAACGGTCAATATGGTGTAGAAGTAGGAACTCAAAATCACTTCCGCTATACAGAGAAATTAGGAAAACCAGTAATCTTTTTGGTGAATCAATTGGATAATGAAAAATGTGACTATGACAATGTATTGGAGCAGTTGCAGACAATTTATGGATCGAAAGTTGTTCCAGTTCAATATCCTCTTGAAACAGGACCTAATTTCAACTCTTTGATTGATGTGTTGCTGATGAAGAAGTATTCATGGGGACCTGAGGGAGGTGCTCCCACTATTTCTGACATTCCTGCTGAAGAGATGGAGAAGGCACAAGCGTTGCACAAAGCTTTAGTTGAAGCTGCAGCTGAGAATGATGAAGGGTTGATGGAAAAGTTCTTCGAGCAAGATTCTTTGACGGAAGATGAAATGCGTGAAGGTATCCGCAAGGGATTGGCATCTCGAGGTATGTTCCCTGTTTTCTGTGTTTGTGCAGGTAAAGATATGGGTGTTCGCCGTTTGATGGAATTTTTGGGTAATGTCGTTCCGTTTGTTGATGAAATGCCTAAGGTTTTTAATACTCGTGGTGCAGAAATTGTACCTGATTCTAATGGACCGACCTCACTTTATTTCTTTAAAACTGCAGTAGAACCGCATATTGGTGATGTTCAATATTTCAAAGTAATGAGCGGAACAGTATGTGAAGGTGATGATTTGTCGAATGCTGATCGTGGTTCGAAAGAGCGTATTGCGCAAATGTTTGTATGCGCTGGTGCAAATCGTATCAAGGTAGAGAAACTTTGTGCTGGTGATATTGGTTGTACTGTGAAGTTGAAAGATGTGAAGACAGGTAACACGTTGAATGGTAAAGACTGTGAAAATCGCTTCAATTTCATCAAATATCCGAATCCGAAGTATTCTCGTGCTATTAAAGCGGTAAATGAGAGTGAAACCGAAAAAATGATGGTGGCTCTTAACCGCATGCGTGAAGAAGATCCAACATGGATTGTTGAACAATCAAAAGAATTACGTCAGATTATTGTATACGGACAGGGAGAATTCCATCTGCGTACATTGAAATGGCGTATGGAAAACAATGAAAAGATTCAGATTCGCTATGAAGAACCTAAGATTCCTTATCGCGAAACTATTAATAAGGCTGCTCGTGCCGATTACCGTCATAAGAAACAATCAGGTGGTGCCGGACAATTTGGTGAGGTGCATCTTATTGTGGAACCTTATTACGAAGGAATGCCCGCACCCGATACCTACAAGTTCAATGGGCAGGAGTATAAGATAAATGTAAAAGGACAAGAAGAAGTTCAGCTTGAATGGGGTGGAAAGTTAGTGTTTGTCAATAGTATTGTTGGAGGATCTATTGATGCCCGTTTCATGCCTGCTATTCTTAAGGGAGTCATGAGTCGTATGGAGCAAGGACCGTTAACAGGTTCATATGCCCGTGATGTACGTGTTATCGTTTATGATGGTAAGATGCATCCGGTTGACTCTAATGAATTGTCTTTCATGTTGGCGGGTCGTCAGGCATTTAGTGAGGCCTTTAAAAATGCAGGTCCTAAAATTTTGGAACCCATTTATGATGTAGAAGTATTTGTTCCTAGTGACAAGATGGGAGATGTGATGGGTGATTTGCAAGGACGCCGTGCTATGATTATGGGTATGAATAGCGAAAACGGATATGAAAAGCTGATTGCTCGTGTTCCGCTTAAGGAGATGTCTTCTTATTCTACTTCTCTTAGTTCTATCACTGGAGGTCGTGCATCATTCATCATGAAGTTTGCCAGCTAGGAGTTGGTTCCTGGTGATGTGCAAGATAAGTTGGTGAAGGAATTTGAAAACAAGCAGGGTGACGAAGATTAACATTTGATTTTTAACATATGAAAAAGGCGTTTCTGTTAAAAGGGAACGCCTTTTTTTGATAATTAGTATTAAAAAATGCGTTGTTTTTAGTATTTAGCCCTTGATTTTGTATTATTTTTGCAAACCAATTAATCTTTTGATTGTTTAAGTAGTCATAATATTAGGTTAAATAAAATATTCGGTTAATAATCGAAAAAGTGAATAAAAAACATGTTAATTGTTTAGGCTATTGTAAAATGCTGCACTAACTTTGCAAGTATGAAAAAGTCAACGATTTGGTTATTAGGTATTGTGATGGGCTTCTCTTTTCTTTGTTTGCTCTATTTGCAAGTAAAGTATTTCGAAGAGATGGTCAAAATGCGGAAGGAGCAGTTTGACGAATCTGTCATCCGAAGTCTGACTAAGGCTGCTCGCAACCTTGAGTTAGATGAGACATACCGTTTCCTGCAGCAGGATGTGGAGCGTACGATAGCTATGGCAGACTCGAGTTATCTTGCTCAATTGGGGGATTCGGGCTCTGTGGTTTCCTCTTCTTTGGATATGATTCGTTTTAACGGTGGATTTCACTCTTATGATGGAGTGTCAATGTTTCGTATGCGGATGGCGATTACCAGTCCTTCACTTTCTCCTAAAGCTTTGATATCAAAAAGCAAAGGTGTGCGTAACAATTCATTCTCCCAAAGTATGCAGCTTCAGCGTGAAGTCATTAAGAACAAGTATGTATACCAACGGAATTTGCTTGAGGAGGCGGTTTACACAATGATGCGTACCGTCAGTGAAAAACCATTGGAACGTCGGATAGATTTTGGAAAATTAGGCGGTGACTTGAAGTCAGAATTGCAAGACAATGGTATTGATATTCCATTTCATTTTACTGTTTCTACCGGATATGGTCGTGAAGTATATAGGTGTTCTGACTATGAAGAAGAAGGCGAAGAATATTCCTATACCCGAGAAATTTTTCCGCAAGACCCTCCGGCAAAAATGGGATTGTTAAGAATCCATTTTCCCACGCTGAATAATTATATTTTCAGCACTGTGCGGTTTATGATTCCTTCATTGATTTTCACCATAGTCTTGTTGGTTACTTTCATCTTCACGATAGTGGTTATTTTCAGGCAAAAGAAATTGACTGAAATAAAAAATGACTTCATCAACAATATGACACATGAGTTCAAGACTCCTATTTCCACTATTTCATTGGCTGCTCAGATGCTGCAAGATGCCAGTGTGGCAAAATCGCCTCAAATGTTTCAGCATATATCCGGTGTGATTAACGATGAGACGAAGCGTTTGCGTTTTTTGGTGGAGAAAGTATTGCAAATGTCTATGTTTGAACGGCAAAAAGCAACCATGAAGATGAAAGAACTCAATGCCAATGAGGTGATAAGTGGGGTTATCAACACTTTTACACTGAAGGTCGAGAATTATCAAGGACGGATTGTTTCAAGCCTCAATGCTGAAGATTCGATGATTTTCGTAGATGAGATGCATTTTACGAATGTTATATTCAATTTGATGGACAATGCAGTTAAATATAGGCGTCCTGATGCAGAGTTGTTGCTTGACATTCGTACGTGGAATGAACCGGGTAAGTTGGTGATTTCCATTCAAGACAACGGTATTGGCATCAAGCGTGAGGATTTGAAGAAGATATTTGATAAATTCTACCGTGTACATACCGGAAACCTGCATAATGTAAAAGGATTCGGGTTAGGACTTGCTTATGTAAAGAAAATAATACAAGACCTCAAGGGCACTATCCGTGCAGAAAGCGAGGTTGGAATAGGAACGAAATTTATTATTGTATTACCCTTACTAAATAGTTAACAATATGGACGATAAAATGCGTATTTTGTTGTGCGAAGATGACGAGAATCTTGGCATGCTTTTAAGAGAGTATTTACAAGCCAAAGGCTATGAGTCAGAACTTTGTCCTGATGGCGATGCCGGTTATCGGGCATTCCTCAAGAGCAAGTTTGACTTGTGTGTGTTGGATGTCATGATGCCGAAGAAAGATGGTTTTACTTTGGCTCAAGAGATTAGAGCTGCAAATGCAGAGATACCTATCATTTTCTTGACGGCAAAGACTTTGAAGGAAGATATACTGGAAGGATTCAAGATTGGAGCCGACGACTATATTACCAAACCTTTCAGCATGGAAGAGTTGACTTTCCGTATCGAAGCCATTTTGCGTCGTGTACGCGGAAAGAAGAACCGCGAAAGCAGTGTCTATAAGATTGGTCGTTTTATTTTTGACACCCAAAAACAGTTGCTTACCATTGATGGTAAACAGACGAAGCTTACAACCAAAGAGTCGGAATTGTTAGGATTGCTTTGTGCCCATGCCAACGAGATTTTGCAACGCGATTTTGCTTTGAAAACCATTTGGATTGATGATAATTACTTCAATGCACGCAGTATGGATGTCTATATCACCAAACTTCGCAAGCATTTGAAGGAGGATGATTCTATTGAAATCATCAATATTCACGGAAAAGGCTATAAGTTGATTACTCCCGAGCAGGATTAATCTCCGGTCAGTCGCTTTTGTTTAGGGCGTAGATTACACTTGTTAACTACAGAATGTATATTTTCAAGGTGTAATTTACGCCCTAAATGCATGCCGTGAGTTACTTTTCAGGGGATTGCAAGGACAATTGGGTTACTTTTTGTCTGTTTAATCGAAAATTTGCAGTATCTTTGCTTCAAAGTTTAAAACAAAGAGAAAAGAAATGCCACTGAATTTGCCAGATAGACTTCCTGCCATTGAACTGTTGAAGCAGGAAAACATTTTTGTGATAGATACCTCGCGTGCCAATCAGCAAGACATTCGTCCATTGAAAATTGTGGTGCTCAATCTCATGCCTTTGAAGATTACCACTGAAACAGACCTCATTCGTTTGTTGTCAAACACTCCTTTGCAGCTGGAAATCTCATTCATGAAAGTGAAAAGCCATACTTCCAAGAACACTCCGGTAGAACATATGAAGGCTTTTTATCGCGATTTTGACCTGATGCGTAATGAAAAATACGATGGAATGATTATTACCGGTGCTCCGGTAGAGCATATGGATTTTGAGGAGGTGGCTTATTGGGATGAAATCTCTGAAATCTTCTCTTGGGCACGCACGCATGTCACCTCAACGCTTTATATCTGTTGGGCGGCTCAGGCAGGACTTTATTATCACTACGGGATACCCAAATATAAGTTGGATAAAAAGATGTTTGGTATCTTCAAACACCGTGTAAACAAACCTCTGTTGCCTATATTCCGTGGCTTTGATGATGAATTTTTTGTTCCTCACAGTCGTCATACTGAGATTCGTCGCGACGATATACTGAAAGTGCGCGAGCTGGATCTGATTTCAGAGTCAGACGAGGCTGGTGTATACATGGTGATGGCACGTGGAGGGCGTGAAATCTTTGTCACCGGACACTCTGAATATTCCCCTTTCACTCTTGATACGGAGTATAAACGCGATTTGGGCAAAGGACTTCCCATTGAAAAGCCGGTAAATTACTATCGGGATAACGACCCTGACAAAGCGCCCATGGTGCGTTGGTGTGCCCATGCTAACTTGTTTTTTCAGAACTGGTTGAACTATTATGTCTATCAGGAGACTCCTTTCGATATCAACGAAATCAAGTAATACAGATGATTCGTCAACGTGAAATAGAACTTTTGGCACCAGCCAAAAATCTTGAATGCGGCATCGCGGCTATCGACCACGGTGCCGATGCTGTATATATCGGAGCCCCCCGTTTTGGGGCACGCGCTGCAGCCGGGAACAGCATTGAAGATATCCGTCGGCTTGTGGAGTATGCCCATATTTATAAGGCACGTATCTACGTGACGGTAAATACCATCCTGCGTGATGAGGAACTTGCAGAAACCGAGCGGATGATATGGCAACTCTATGCTGTCGGGGTAGATGCCCTCATTGTACAGGACATGGCGATAACCCGTATGAATTTGCCGCCAATTGCATTGCATGCCAGCACGCAAATGGATAACCGTACGGCTCAGAAGGTACAGTTTTTGGCTGATGCCGGATTCTCGCAGGTTGTGTTGGCGCGTGAATTGTCACTTGATGAAATAGCCCGTATTCATGCCGTTGTGCCGGAAACTCCATTAGAAGTTTTTGTACACGGTGCTTTGTGCGTCAGCTATAGTGGGCGGTGTTATGCCTCGCAGGCTTGTTATGGCAGAAGTGCCAACAGGGGCGAGTGTACTCAATTTTGCAGGCTTGCATTCTCAATGCTCGATGCCGATGGGCAATTCATTGTACGCGACAAGCACTTGCTCTCGTTGAAAGACCTTAATCAGAGTGCCCGCCTGGAGCAGTTGCTCGATGCAGGAGCCTCATCTTTGAAAATAGAGGGAAGGTTGAAAGATGTGACCTATGTGAAAAACGTAACCGCTTATTATCGCCGTCAACTGGACGCTATATTCAAGCGACGGAGCGAATATCGGCGCTCCTCTTCAGGGCAGGTCACTACCGCATTTGAGCCTCGGCTTGAAAAGAGCTTCAATCGCGGATTCACACACTATTTCCTTGAAGGGCGTACGGCGGATGTTTGCTCATTTGATACCCCCAAGTCGTTGGGTGAAGAGATGGGAGCGGTGAAAGAGGTGCGGGGGAATAGCCTTGTGGTAGCAGGTGTCAAGCCATTCAGTAATGGTGATGGACTTTGTTACTTGGATGCGTCGGGACATCTGCATGGATTCAGGGTTAACAGAGTCGATGGAAACCGTTTGTTCCCTCAAGAGATGCCACCTCGGTTGACTCTGCGTACCAAGATATACCGTAACTTCGACCAAAAGTTTGAGCAGCAACTCTCCAAAAAGACTGCTGAACGTGTTTTGTCCGTCGACATGCTGCTGTCGGAGACTCCTTTTGGCTTCTCGTTGACGCTTACTGATGAAGATGAAGTCTCTGTAACGTTAGCCTTCGAATATCCCAAAGAGCCGGCACGCACTTCGCAACGCGAAAATCTGCACCTGCAGCTGTCTAAATTGGGAGGTACTCCATTCCGGCTGTCTCGTCTGCAGATAGGGTGGGGAGGAGAGTGGTTTCTCCCCTCGTCACTGTTGGCAGAATGGCGCAGGCGTGGTGTAGAATCTTTGCTTCGTGCCCGTCGGATTAATTATTACCGGTTGTCGGTAGGAAAGCGCAAGGGAGTGCCTTGCTATCCGGAGTCCAAGCTTGATTATATGGGAAATGTGATGAACCACGAGGCTGAGGCTTTCTATCGGGAGCATGGTGTGAGGAAGGTCAAGCCCGCATTTGAACTCTCGCTTCCTGAAGGCGAACAGGTGGTGATGACCTGCAAGCACTGCTTGCGTTACAGCATGGGCTGGTGTCCGTTGCACCATCAGCGAAAGTCACCTTATCGCGAACCTTATTATATTATAGCAGGCGATGGCAGACGTTTCCGATTGGAGTTTGATTGCAAACAGTGTCAGATGAAAGTTTGGCATCGTCCTTGATTTTTTAGTCTGTTGTGGTTGATGCACTGCCTTTGTTTACTGGAGGGTGGTGCATCAACTGTTTTTTCTCTGTAAGGCTACTTGGATGCTGGCTTTTGCCAGGATTGTTTCATCTGTTTCCTGCATAAAACCTTGTCTGTTTCAGCTCGAGATTTTGTTTATAAGCTATAAACATGTGTTCATAAGCTTTGAATATGTGTTCAAAGCTTATGAATACATGTTCAAAGCCTTTGAATAAAGAATAATCCTCCTCTTCTCAAGAAAGAAGTAGGAGGTGGACAAAAAAGAGTAGGCAATATTGGACAGCGTATCTTTTGCTGATACGCCTTTACATTGGTTATAAATACGTCTTTTCTATGAGAAAGATGTCATTCAGCAGTTTGCTCCCTTGTGTGTCATGATGTCCAGTACGAGGCGGTCGGTTTCGTTCATTCCCTGCGAACCTATGCGGGTGAGATTGCGGATACATTGGTCAACATCTTCATCAATGATGCCCTCGTAGGCAGTCACACACTTTTGTTGCATGGCAAGCAATGCCGAAAAGACAGCCGTGGCTACTCCGCTTGTCACCTTCATGGCACAGCTGGGCTTGGCACCATCACATATCATGCCGGTAATGTTGGCAATCATGTTTTTCACAGCGTGTGCCACCTGCTCATAGTTTCCTCCCATCAGGTAAGTGATGCCACAACTGCTGCCGGTGGCAGCCACCACGCAGCCACAAAGGGCAGAAAGACGCCCCAGGCTCTGCTTGATGTAGATGACGGTGAGGTGGCTCAAGATGAGCGCCCTCACCAACTGCTCTTCGCTCTTGTGAGTCTCTTCGGCATAGATGACAACGGGCATGGTGGCGCTGATTCCCTGGTTGCCACTCCCCGAGTTGCTCATTACGGGTATCATGGCTCCTGCCATACGTGCGTCACATGCCCCGCTGGTGTATGCCAGTATGTGGGCAAAGATGCTGTCACCTACCACCGGTGTGTCCATTGGCTGGCGGATGGCACGTCCCAATCCGTGTCCGTAGTCCATCTTGAATGACGCTTCGGCAGCAGCCTTGTTGAGGCGGCGTGCTTCGAGGATGAAGTCTATTTCATCCAGCGGACTGGTTGTTGCAAAGTCATATACTTTTTGCAGGGTGAGGGGAGTCTCTTGTGCTTCTTCCGTTTCGTCGGTTGCCGGTTGCCGGTTGTCAGACAAAATCTCTTTATTGCTCCGCAGGAATACGAAATTTGTGTGTCCGGTGGCAATGATTGCTTCAGCCTCCTTGCCGCCTGCTTCACACAACACCTCTATATAAAGTTTTTCGCTGATGTTTTCTTTCAATGAGATGGATATGCGTCCTTCGTTGATGAATCGCTTTCCTTGCTCCACGGCTTCGGGCGTACAGTCGCGGAGTACTTCCAGCTGGTATTCCGATTTTCCGATGAGTGCTCCTAAGGCAATGGCTATGGGGAGTCCAATCATTCCCGTACCGGGTATACCCACGCCCATGGCATTTTTCAATATGTTGGCACTGAGTTGTAGGGAAATCTTTTCAGGGATACAACCTAACAATTCTGTGGCACGTGCCACACAAAGTGCTACGGCTATCGGTTCGGTGCATCCAATGGCGGGTACAACCTCGCGTTTCATCAGCGCAATGATGCGTTGGCGCTCTTCTTTCGTTATCATGTCGAAAAAAAATAAGCCCCTCTCTCTGGTCCCTCCACAAGGATAAGGGGTGAAGTGGGTGGCTTTTGTTGACTATTTGTTTGTCTTCATCAGCCAAGTCACTCCTTACCTTTGTGGAGGGGGAGGGATGGGGCGTTCTTACTTCTTGTAATTTTTCAGTCCGGTCTTCAAAAAGTCGATGTACTTGGGCACATCTTCGTCATAAGAGTATGACTTGTTCAGCGGAGTACCCTCGCTGTCTACCAACACGTAGAAAGGTTGGGCATTGGCTCCGAACTTTACGCGTTGCAGGTAGCTCCATTTGTCTCCGATGGTGCGCAGGGTACGCTCTTTTCCGTTTTCAACCACCTTGATGGGTTCGGCTAACGGAGCCTTTTCGTCTACGTACAGTGAGATGAGTACGTAATCGTTGTCGATAATCTCTTTTACTTGTGGGTTAATCCACACCGCATTTTCCATTTTGCGACAGTTCACGCAACCATGTCCGGTAAAGTCGAGCAATACGGGCTTTCCGGTACGTTTTGCATAAGCCATTCCCTCTTCATAGTCGAGGAAGTGGGTTTGCATTTCGTTTTTGTCCAGCACGAAATCCTGCGTGGTGGCAGGTGGGGCAAATGCACTGATGGCGCGCAAGGGGGCTCCCCACAAGCCGGGTACCATATAGACTGCAAAAGCCAACGAAATCATAGCCAAGAAGAAGCGGGTCACACCCACTTTGTCATCTTCTTCTTCGTCATGCGGGAATTTGATTTTGCCCAGCAGGTAAAAACCGAGCAAGGCAAAGATGACAATCCACAAGGCAAGGAATGTTTCGCGGTCGAGTATGTGCCATCCGTAGGCAAGGTCGGCAACCGAAAGGAACTTCAAGGCAAATGCCAACTCCAAGAATCCCAATGTGACTTTGATTACGTTCATCCAGTTTCCTGACTTGGGCATAGATTTCAGCCACGAGGGGAACATGGCAAACAGCGTGAAGGGCAGTGCCAGGGCAATGGCAAATCCCAACATGCCTACCGCAGGACCGATGATGTTGCCTGAAGTTGATACCTCAACAAGTAAAAAACCAATGATAGGACCTGTGCAAGAGAAAGAAACCAGTGTAAGCGTGAATGCCATCAAGAAGATGCTGAGCAATCCGGTGGTTTGTTCTGCCTTGCTGTCTACCGCATTGCTCCATGATGAAGGAAGTGTGATTTCAAATGCTCCGAAAAACGAAGCGGCAAACACCACCAACATCAAGAAGAACAGGATATTGAATACAGCGTTGGTTGAGAGTGCGTTCAAGGCACTGGCACCAAAGATGAGTGTCACAGCCAATCCGAGAATAACATAGATTACCACGATAGAAGCACCATAAAGCCACGCATCGCGGATACCTTTTTTCTTGTCGTCTTTTGAACGTTTCAGGAAAAAGCTGACAGTCATGGGGATGATAGGCCAGACACACGGGGTGAACAGGGCTACCAGTCCGCCCACCAGTCCGGTGAAAAAGATTACCCACAGAGATTGGTTTGCTGCATGGCTCTCTTCTGCTTGTCCGAAAGCTGCCAATTCATCGATGACGGGTGTCCAAAGGTCGTTGGCTGCAACGCCGGCTGGCTTTTCTTCCGGTGTTGTTTCCTCCGCTGTCGGTTGGGGTGCAGCAACTGTTTCAACCGGTTGTTCCTTCTTTTCAACAGGAGCTTCAGCTTGTGGTTTTGCTGCAACAGCCCCTTTCACTTCGCCTGTATAGTTGAACTCAACGTCGGTGGGAGGCAGGCAATTCTCATCGTTGCATGCCCCATATTGCAGGTAGCCTTCGAGTGTATATGCTCCTCCGGTGAGTTTTACTTTCTGAACGAATGTACCTTGGTTTTCAAAGTATTTGAGCGTCATTTCAAACATGCTGTCGAAATGTTCAACCACGTTCCCGCGTGGAGTCAGTTTGCCGATAGGCTCTGCCCCCTCCATCTTGTTGAATGTGATGGTGGCTGAAACAGGACCGTCTTCGGGCAATTCGGTAGAATAGAGGTGCCATCCGGGGTCGATGGTTGCTTTAAACACCAGTTCGGCTTCGGTTTCAGAGAGTTTGTTAAATTCGGTGGTAAACTTGATAGGTTCTTGAATTTGTGCCAGTGCCGGTAGCAGGCAGATTAGCACGAAAAGACAGGTCGATACAATCTTTTTCTTCATGTGATTTTATTGTTTTAATTGTTTTTTAGTCAGATATAGACGATTTTGGGTGGCAAAGGTAACTATTTTTGTGGAGAATATCTCCATTCTTTCTTGCCTTTCTTGTGAAATCACCCTGTTTTTGCCGTTTTCAGATTTGTGTAACTTCCACAAAACCATTCATCACGGCGTAAATGGTAAGTCCGGAAACACTGCGTATACCCGTTTTCTCCATCAGATTTTTTCGGTGTGAGATTACGGTTGTCAGACTGATGTTCAGTTGTTCGGCTATCTCTTTGTTGATGAATCCTTTTACGATAAGTGTTAGCACCTCTATCTCGCGTGCAGTCAATGGCGTGTCGGGCATAGTGTGCTGTTTGGAGGGGGTAGGGTGTGGATGCCCTCCTTGGTAGAGTTGCAGCAAAGAGCGCACCAGTTCTTTCTCGGGTTGCTGGATGTCGATGCTTAAGAAGTTCGTCAGGATTTGGTTTTGACCATTTGCTAACACAATGGTTTTTCGCCTTCTTTCGAGAAAGAAGGCCGTATGTTCCAACAGAATCTGTGCCGCCACAAAATAGTGTACGTACATGTCGGGCGTATCGTCGGTGAGTTGGCTGAAACTGTTGAAACTGCGAATGGTAACCTGGGGGAATAAGGTTTCTATCATATTCTCCAAACCAATGCAACTGAGTGTGTTGGGGTCGATGATGGCTATTTCGTGTGAGGGGGACATCTGCTGTGATTTTTAGCCTAAAATGATTGATTCGATTTCGGACGCACTGTCAACTATGTAAGTGGGGGCATAAAGTTGCAGTTCTTCTACCGGACGGAAGCCCCATGTGACACCGATGGAGGTAACTTCGGCATTCAGCGCTGTTTGCATGTCAACCCCTGAGTCTCCGATGTAAATCACCTCCTCTTTTTTCACGTTTGCCCTGTCCATGATTTCAAGCACAACCTGCGGGTCGGGTTTGATGGATACCCCTTCGCGTTGTCCGAATACGCTGCTGAACTCTATTTGGGGGAAATAATGGGCAACCAGTTTGCTTGTTGCCGATTGGTATTTGTTTGAGGCAACAGCCATTAGAACACCTGCTTGTTGCAGATGCTCTAACAGCCTGGTAATGCCGGGATAGGGAACACTCAGTTCGGTGTCGTGCTTGTCGTAATGAGGCATGAAGTGTGAACGCATTTTCAGTATGTTCTCTTCTGTCCGTTCTTCTTCAGGCAAGGCACGCTCAAACAGCTTGTTCACTCCGTTTCCTACAAAAAAGCGATAGGCGTCAGCCGGATGTGTCGGAAATCCGCATGCTTCCAGTGCATGGTTGGTACTCTGTGCCAAGTCTGCAATGGTGTTGAGCAATGTCCCATCCAGGTCGAAAATGGCTAATCTCTTTGATGGCATTGGTTAGTCTTTTTTAATGGTTACCTTGCAGGGATGTTCCAACTCGTCTTTCCATTGGCGCATGTAGGCGAACCATTCTTCTTCATTCTTGTATCCGAATTCTTCTTTCAACGAAGCAAAAGAGATGTGATAGGTGAATCTGTCTTTTCCTTTGGGACCGACAATGTAGCTGAGGTTGGCGTCGACGGGACGTTCCTCATAAATATATTTGCTGGGGATGCAGGCAGCCAGACCTACAGTTTCGCGGATTTTGCCGATGGTGTCTTTGGCTCCGGCAGGCCAGTCGGTACCCCAACATCCTATCAGCCCTTTGTGGTCAGAGTAGTGTTTCGAGTCCTTTACGTTGATTACGCCCATGCAGAAGGTCTCTTTGTCGAGGGCATTGTCGAAGAATACATCTACCTGTGCGTCCCGGTGACCTCCATAAAGGATGTAGCGGGTGGTCATTGTTATCTGTTTGCCCTGATACTCCCAACCGGCATCGATAACGTCAACAACCGTGCGTAAAGGTCCGTATGAGCGGATGCATTCGGTACGCAGGGCAGGGATGATGTGTGAAGGTTTGCCGTCTTCCCAACCTTTCAGTGTGCCGGCTCCACAAGTGCTGCCTACCCACAAGACGTCATCACCGTATCCTTGTGCCAATTGTTCTTTTGTCGGGTAGAAACGGGTATCTTTCAACTCAAATCCTTTACGGCGTTTCCCGTAAATGTCGACAGTCTGCCGTTTGTCGAAGTAGATGCGGTATGCCACTAATTCCGACTCGAATGCCGGACCATGGTGATGAAGGCTGTTGTATACATCACTCTCTCCCGGTGTGGTCAACGACTGGATTTGGGGATACGTCTTCTTCTTGTCGCTCAACAGCATCTCGGCATAAACTTGTGAAGGGAATTTTTTGTCTGATTTTTCAGCAGACAGTGTGATTGTGATAGCGCGTTTGCTCTTTTTGGGCATGTCAACCAAGAATGCAAGCTCATCCGCTTTCAAGTCTCCGTTTAAATCATCCAATTGGTAGGGGATTTCTGTATTGCCGTCCATGACGGTTGCCGATTTTACGGTGAAGTCCGGGTTTACTTCTTGCAGGTTGATGACGATGGGTTCGTTTGTTTTTTCTTGTTTCCATTCATTGCTGATGGTAACGGTGATTTTGTTCTCTTGTGCTTGGGCAATGGATGCAGCTGTTGCCAAAAACAGTCCTATTGCCAACCAACGACTCTTTTTCATGATGAGATATTACTTTAATTGATGTTTAAAATTCAATATTTTGTGCAAATGTACATGAAAAGCCTATTTTGAGCAAACAAAGTGATGCAAAAAGCAGTGTTTGGGGTGTAAAAAGGTCGAAATGCGGCTTCAGAGGTCGCTTGATTCAGATTTATAATGTATCTTTGCACCCCGAATTTTAACTGTATAAAATATGAGCTATAATTTGTTGAAAGGAAAAAGAGGTATCATCTTTGGTGCACTCAATGAGCAGTCAATTGCGTGGAAAGTGGCAGAACGTGCCGTAGAAGAAGGGGCGACAATTACATTGTCAAACACCCCGGTGGCAGTGCGCATGGGAGAGGTATCGGCTCTTTCTGAGAAGTTGCAGTGTGAGGTCATTCCGGCAGATGCAACCAGTGTGGAAGATTTGGAAAATGTGTTCCGTCGTTCGATGGAGGTATTAGGAGGGAAAATCGATTTTGTCCTTCATTCTATCGGAATGTCTCCTAATGTACGCAAGAAACGTACTTATGACGATTTGGATTATGATATGCTGAGTAAGACATTAGATGTGTCGGCTGTCTCTTTCCATAAAATGATTCAAGCGGCAAAAAAGCTGGAAGCCATTGCTGAGTACGGTTCTATTTTGGCTCTGAGCTATGTGGCAGCACAACGTACATTCTATGGATATAACGACATGGCTGATGCCAAAGCATTGTTAGAGTCTATTGCTCGTAGTTTCGGATACATCTATGGTCGTGAGAGCAATGTACGTGTAAACACGATTTCACAGTCTCCGACAATGACTACAGCCGGTTCGGGCGTGAAGGGAATGGATAAACTGTTTGACTTTGCCAATCGGATGTCTCCATTAGGAAATGCTTCGGCTGCAGAATGTGCAGATTATTGTATTGTCATGTTCTCTGACCTGACCCGTAAGGTGACCATGCAGAACTTATATCACGATGGAGGATTCTCGAGCGTGGGTATGAGTCTCCGTGCGATGGCTACCTATGAAAAGGGATTGGACGAATATAAAGATGAGAACGGAAAGATAATCTATGGCTAACAGCCGCCTCTGTCGGTATGAAACGATTTGCCTTAATCATATTACAGCTTGCATTGTCGTGCATGTTGCTCGTCTCTTGCCAATGGGCTTTTGACAAGCGGCATGCCGGAGCGCGTGCTGTAGATATTAAGGTACATCGTTACGACAGGCTGTTGGATGAATATTTGGGACTCAACAGTTTCTCGGCTTTGCAGAAACTGAATGCCGAGTATGCGCAAGAGACGAAATTCTTGATAGAGGATGTGTTGACTATCGGTTCGGTGACAGATGAAAATATAAACCTGCGCTTACGTGAATATTTTCTCGACTCAACATTGATAAAGCTGCGGCATGATGCCTTGGAGAAATTCGAGGATATGGAGCAGATTGAGAAACAGTTCACTCGTGGATTTCGTTTCTTGAAACGTGAAATGCCCGGTTTGGAGATACCCCGTGTCTATGCCCAACTCTCTGCCCTCAATCAGTCAGTGATTGTCGGAGACAGTGTGTTGGGATTCAGTATAGACAAATATATGGGAGAGGATTACTACCTGTATAAAAACTTCTATTACGACTATCAGCGTCGCTCGATGGTGCCGGAGCGGATAGTACCAGATTGTTTCAGGTTTTATCTGTTGAGCGAATACCCCTTCCCATGGGAGTGGCATCGCACCTTGCTCGACCACATTGTGCATCGGGGGAAAATCTTGTGGGTCGTACATCAGATGTTAGACTATGACACATTTGAAAAGACGTTGGGATTTACTGAACGTGAAGGGGAATGGTGTCATGAGCGGCGTGATTCGGTGTGGAATTTCTTGATTGAAACCGGACACTTGCATTCAACCGACCCTATGCTGGTACGTATCTATCTGAATGCAGCTCCCTGCACCTATACCCTGGGCGAAAATGCACCGGCAGAAGTGGGTAATTGGCTGGGGATTCATATTGTAGATGAATACATGAAGAAGAATAAAGAGGTTACGGTGGCTGAATTGTTTCGCGATACAGATTATCGGGAAGTATTGAAAAAGGCAGGAATCCCTTATTAAAAGAGTAAAAAGTAAAAGATGGAACGTGCATTGTATTTGATACCGGTCACACTGGGAGATACCCCGATAGAAAAGGTGTTGCCGGCATATAACAGGGAGATAATCCTGCAGATAAAACATTTCATAGTAGAAGAAGTGCGTACAGCCCGGCGTTTCTTGAAGAAAGTTGATTCGTCTATCGATATAGATTCGTTGACTTTTTATACATTGAACAAGCACACTTCTCCCATGGAATTGTCGGGATATCTTCACCCTTTGACCAAAGAGGGTTTCCCGATGGGTGTGATTTCTGAAGCCGGTTGTCCGGCAGTAGCCGATCCGGGAGCAGATGTTGTGGCTATAGCACAGCGTTGCGGCGAAAAGGTGGTTCCGTTGGTAGGTCCCTCGTCTATCCTGCTTTCGGTAATGGGTTCAGGCTTCAACGGACAAAGTTTTGCTTTCCATGGTTATCTTCCTATCGAACAGGGAGATAGAATGCGCTTTCTCAAACAGTTGGAGCAACGGGCATATACTGAGAATCAGACCCAACTCTTTATTGAAACTCCGTATCGCAACGCTAAAATGTTGGCGGATATCATACACACTTGTCGTCCGCAAACCCAATTGTGTATAGCAGCAAACCTCACATGTGATGACGAGTATATTGTTACCCGCACCATCAAGGATTGGAAGAAAAACCTGCCAGACATAGCAAAGAAACCCTGCATATTCCTTCTGTATAAAGGTTGATAAGTGTGTGTCACTTTTTTGGCAAAGTAGAGGTTTGAATCCGTTGAAAAAGCATTTGTACTTTTTTAACAGAACGGCTATAAAGTATTTGTTTTTTTTTTTTACCTTTGCCCGCAAAACTTGACTTATGACAAAACAAAGCAAACGTGAAGATGGGTTTATCGACCCCAAAGAGCAGAGAAGAAAAGTGTGGACTGCGATATTGGCATTCTTGTTCTTAATCCTTAGTTTACTATTCTTATTGATAGATTTAATTTAAGCTGACGCAAGAGTTCGGATATCTTTTTCGATAAAAAGTCTCATGGTGTCATATTTTTGCGTATATTTGCACCTTAATTCGCAAAAGATATGACATTCAACGATGATATAAAGCAAGCATTGAGCGTTTTGAATAGCGGTGGAGTCATACTCTATCCTACCGATACGATATGGGGGTTGGGGTGTGATGCATCCAATCCGGAGGCAATCAAACGGATATATGAGATTAAACATCGCATAGACAGCAAAGCAATGTTGGTGTTGATAGATTCTCCGGCAAAGTTAGGTTCTTATGTGAAAGAGGTTCCTTCTATTGCATGGGACTTGATAGAGCTGACCAATAAGCCTTTGACCATAATTTATGAAAATGCCCGAAACCTGCCGGCTGAATTGTTGGCTGAGGATGGAAGTGTGGGAATACGTGTTACCGACGAAGATTTCTCAAAACAACTCTGTTTCCGTTTCAAGCGTGCGATTGTTTCAACCTCTGCCAATATCAGTGGAGAACCTTCACCACGCAACTTCAGCGAAATCAGTGATGAGATAAAACAAGCAGTCGACTATATCGTCAGTTATCGTCGTAACGAGAAAAACAGCTGCAAACCCTCTGGTATCATCAAGTTGCATGCCGATGGGACAGTCAAGGTCATTCGTGAATAAGGTTTGATTATGGCTACGAGTGTAAAACCTACTTTATTCCAACGTCTTTTGCTTTGGCGTGAAACACACGTCAGCGAGAAACAGATGTTGCTGGTATTGAGTTTCCTTGTTGGAATATTCACAGCCGTAGCGGCTTTGTTGTTAAAGACGCTGATTCATCTGATAGAACGCTTTTTGACTGACAACTTCGATTCAGACGGAGCCAACTGGCTGTATCTGTTGTATCCGGTTGTCGGTATCTTGTTGACCATGTTGTTTATCCGCTACATTGTGCGCGATGATATCAGCCATGGTGTTACACGCATCCTTTATGCAATATCGCAAAAGAAGGCACGCATCAAGCGTCACAACATGGTAACCTCTGTGATTGCCAGTGCCATCACCATTGGGTTTGGTGGTTCGGTCGGTGCCGAGGCTCCTATAGTGTTGACCGGTTCGGCGATAGGTTCTAACTTGGGACGCCTCTTCAAGTTAGACCACAAAAAGCTGATGCTCTTGGTGGGATGTGGTGCTGCGGGTGCTGTTGCCGGAATCTTTAAGGCACCGATAGCCGGATTGGTGTTTACCATAGAGGTGTTGATGATTGATTTGACTATGGCATCGTTGCTGCCCTTGCTTGTGTCTTGTATAACAGCGGCAACGGTTTCTTATATCTTTACGGGTACAGAAGCCATGTTTAAGTTCAACATGGACCATGCATTTGCCATGGAGCGCATTCCCCATGTGATTTTGTTGGGAGTAATCTGTGGCTTGGTTTCTCTCTATTTTACCCGTGCGATGAATGCTTGCGAGAACATGTTCAGGCATTTCTCACAAAATCCATATATCAAGTTGTTGATAGGAGGAGTCATCCTCAGCATCTTGATTTTTATCTTCCCTCCGTTGTATGGTGAGGGGTACAGCACTATAGAGCTGTTGCTCAACGGTAGCGCTGAAGAAGAGTGGAATACGGTGATGAACAACTCGTTATTCTACGGCTTGGGCGATGTGCTGATTCTCTATCTCGTGTTAATCATTACATTTAAGGTATTTGCTTCGAGTGCCACAAATGGTGGAGGCGGTTGTGGAGGTATCTTTGCACCCAGCCTCTTCTTGGGATGCATAACCGGGTTTGTATGGGCGCGGGTGTGCAACATGGCAGCCGTAGGCAATATCATGCTGACCGAAAAGAACTTTGCCCTTCTTGGCATGGCAGGACTCATGTCGGGTGTCATGCATGCACCTTTGACAGGCATATTCTTGATTGCAGAGTTGACGGGCGGATACGATTTGTTTTTGCCCTTAATGATAACTTCGGTTGTTGCCTATCTTACCATCGTTGTGTTTGAGCCGCACAGCATCTACTCAATGCGTTTGGCAAAAAAAGGTGAATTGTTGACGCATCACAAAGACCGTACGGTATTGACCCTGATGAAGGTAGAGAGTGTGGTGGAAACAAACTTTGAAACCGTAGACCCGGATATGGATTTGGGACAATTGGTCAATGTCATATCGCGGGCAAAACGGAACATCTTCCCGGTGGTAGGAGGTGACGGAGTTTTGTTGGGTGTCGTGCAGATGGATGACATACGCAACATCATGTTCCGCCAAGAGCTATATCATCGCTTTACCGTGAGCCGGTTTATGACGGCTGCTCCTTGTAGGTTAAGCATCAATGATTCGATGGAGGTGATAATGCGTAAGTTTGATGAGACGAATGCCTGGAATCTTCCCGTTGACGATGCCGATGGGAAATACATGGGATTTGTCTCAAAGTCGAAGGTCTTTGCTACCTATCGGCAGGTGTTGGTCGATTTCTCCGAAGATTAAAAGTAAAAGAAGAAAGTATGAAGAAAGAAGATTTGCGTATAGTCTATATGGGCACTCCTGAGTTTGCAGTAGAGAGCCTGCGTTGCCTGGTTGAAGGCGGATACAATGTAGTGGGGGTCATTACCATGCCCGATAAGCCAATGGGCAGACATGGCAGCGTTTTGCAACCCAGCCCGGTGAAGCAGTATGCTGTATCTCAAGGGTTGAAGGTGCTTCAACCGGTCAACTTGAAAGATGAGGCGTTTGTCGAAGAGTTACGCTCGTTACATGCCCACTTGCAGATTGTTGTTGCCTTCCGCATGTTGCCTGAAGTGGTGTGGAATATGCCACCCATGGGCACATTTAACCTGCATGCTTCGCTGTTGCCGCAATATCGGGGAGCAGCACCTATAAACTGGGCAATTATCAACGGAGATACCGAGACCGGTATCACCACCTTCTTCTTGAAACACGAGATAGACACCGGTGAAGTCATACAGCAAGTGCGTGTGCCCATAGCCGATACCGACAACGTAGAAGATTTGTACAATCGTTTGATGCTTCTTGGGGGAGACCTCGTTGTCGAAACGGTAGAAAATATCCTGGCAGGGACAATCAAGCCAATGCCGCAAGAAGAGATGTATACCGATGGTGAAGCGTTACGTCCGGCTCCTAAAATCTTTAAAGAAACCTGTCGCATCGATTGGACAAAAAGTGTCAAGCAAGTCTACGACTTTATCCGTGGCTTGTCTCCATATCCTGCAGCATGGACCGAACTGGTAACTGCTGATGGCACCGCACAGGTCTTGAAGATAATTGAAGCTGAAAAAGAGTTTGTCGGACATAACTTACCGGTAGGAACGGTGCTGACTGATGCAAAAACATTCCGTATAGCACTGTCTGACGGATACTTGAAGGTGTTGTCATTGCAGCTGGCTGGTAAAAAAAGAATGGCAATAAATGATTTCTTATGCGGATTTAAGTGCACAAATGGCACTTCTGTGCGATAATAAATGTAGAAAAATGCAAAAAAAGTTGCGTAGGTCGTAAATATTGCTTTTATTTGCAGCCACAAACGAATTATAAACTAAAAAAGAAAAGCCTATTGAAGAAACATTACTCTAAAAAACAAAATAGAAGGAAGTAATGGGAGAATTGAATAAGATGACCGATAACGTATTGGTCGAATTGTATTCAGAAGGCAACAATCAGGCTTTTGATGTCTTGTTGGATAGATATAAGACAAAAATATATTCCTATATTTATTTTATTGTACACAACGAAGAACTGGCAGAAGATATATTCCAAGATACCTTCATGAAAGCTATTGTTACCATTCAGCAGGGACGATACACCGAGAGTGGTAAATTTTCTGCATGGTTGACCCGTATTGCCCACAATCTGATTATCGACATGTACCGTCAAGAGCGTAACGAGTGTGTGGTTTCAAACGAAGAGTACGATGTGGATCTTTTCAACAACATGAAATATTCCG
Source organism: Bacteroidaceae bacterium (assembly GCA_017472635.1). Classification (GTDB taxonomy): domain Bacteria; phylum Bacteroidota; class Bacteroidia; order Bacteroidales; family Bacteroidaceae; genus Phocaeicola_A. The sequence goes on along the minus strand of JAFUPU010000091.1, from coordinate 3,298 downwards.
ATGAGACGATAGAGGTACGGATGGTCAACGAGCAAGTGCTTATCGATGTGCGTCGCTTGATAGATTTGCTCCCCGACAACCAGCGTGAAATTGTCTATATGCGCTTCTATCAAGAGTTGTCTTTTAAGGAGATAGCCGAAATTACCGGTGTCAGCATCAACACTTCTTTAGGACGTATGCGCTATGCACTGATGAACCTTCGTAAAATAGCTGAAGAGAAAGACATAGAACTGACCCTGCTTTAAGGCAGGGCAGGCAATGTCTTCCGGTTGAATATCTATGAAGCAAACTTGATAAGACAAAAGGTGTAGGAAAGTTTCTGTCAAAGAAAAAGAGTGGAATGAACTTACTTATCTTTATTAAATGATAGAATAAAATCTTTACACTTACGCTTATCTTGTCGTACTGCTGCAACTGAATATGGACTGTACTTATCAAATATATCCAAACCACGACCTAAAGTAATCATCCATCCTGTGTCGGTCTTAATGCAGCGGTCATGGAAATCTTTGAACTTGTAGTCAAACTCAATTCCGTATGATGCCATATCGTCCTTTATATCATCAAGTCTATCAATTAACTCAGGCAACTTAGATTCCTCTTCATTTGTAAGCAGATGCACTTTAAGGTCGTCTACATCACGGGTATCTATGAGCATTGTCAAAAACTCCATTAGATTTTTGACTTGCCATGATGTACGTATGAATGGATCATCAATAGTTATCTCTTTAGCATCTGCCATGTAAGGAGCGAACAAGTCTTTGTATGTTACACCTGTCTGGCCCATTCTGAAAGTTCGTCCACCTTCCGGAAGTCTAACAATATGTGGCCTTTTTTCTCTGGTAGAATTCTCTGTATTATTTTGTTCTTCACTGTTGACTTCTTTCTGTTCAGAAGTTGAATCAGGCATAGGTGCAGCTGCCACTTTAGGCAAAATAAGTGCATTACTTACTTTCTCTAAAGTTTCAACATTGATTTCAACTTCATTCTTTCTCTGCATATATTTGAACTTTGCAGGTTCAGCCATAAAGGTTTCGTCAACAATGTATAGTTGTGTAGCGTTTCACCCGGGTGATGCAAGTTTATCACTTTAGTGAAAAAAGTGCATCACTCGGGTGATAAGGATTTGTCACAGGAGTGAAACGATTCTTGAAACGGGCTTCGAGACCGCCTCAAACCCGGTGCAAGACAAACGTAAGCCTGCTGTACGAATGATATAAGCCTAGTGCATGAACGATATAAGCTTGCTGCAAGGTCGATATTGTCCTGTTGCAAGGTTGATACAAGTCTGTGGCAGGCTTGTTTGCTTGGGGATTTTTCGACAGAGTAAGGATGGTGGTGGGGGATGGACAGGCATGGAGGAGTCAGACGTAAAAAGCGGATGACAGACATAATCTCTTATGTGTCATCCGCTTTTGAATATCGGAGGTAGATGCTGTTTCTACCTAAAGGGAGGGTAGGGAATTCCTTGAAGTGGTTAGTCTCTTCTTCCCATGTAAATCATGACATAATATACTAATGTAGCCAACGAACTGAGTGCGGCAACCACGTAGGTATATGCGGCAGACTTCAACGCATCTTTAGCCTGTGGCTGGCTTTGTATGTTGGTCACTCCGGCGTGGCTTAACCATGCCAAAGCACGTTGGCTTGCATTGATTTCAACAGGTAAGGTGATGAAACTGAACAGGGTGCTGGCGGCAAAAAGTATGATTCCTCCCAACAGAACTTGAGGGAATGATTGGATGAGCAAGATGCCGGCAAGCAATATCCAAGAGACCCACTTTGAGGTGAAAGATACGACGGGAACCAGTGCCGAACGCATTTTCAGTGGGCTGTAGGCGGTGGCATGTTGTACGGCATGTCCGCATTCATGGGCGGCAACGGCTGCTGCGGCAATGCTATTGCTGTTGTAGACTCCCTCGCTCAAGTTTACGGTCTTGTTCGTAGGGTTGTAATGGTCGGTCAACTGTCCCGGAGTGCTGATGACGCGTACGTCGTAGATGCCATTGTCGTGAAGCATCTTTTCGGCAATCTCTCTTCCGGTCATCCCACTGCTCAACGGGATGCGTGAATACTTTCTGAACTTGTTGTTGAGGTTTGCTTGTACCAAATAGCTGACAAGAGCTATTGCAATGAATAAAATCCAGTAACTTGACATAATTATCTTTAAAATTTAGGTTGTTAATTCATTATCGTCTCTATTGCCATTAAGCAAATAGGATGCCAAAGGTATATAAAAAACAGCGACAGAGCAATTCTGTCGCTGTTTTTTTGTCATATTATAACATTCCTTATTATTTCAAAGGCTTGTTACTGCCATTTAGTCATCTATCTCTTCGGTGTACCGTATGATTGTCTGGGCACGGTCGGGACCGATGGATATGATTTTAATGGGTGTCTCCAACTCTTCTTCGAGGAAAGAGACGTAAGCATTGAACTCTTCGGGGAACTCAGCTTCGTCGGTCATCCGGGTCATGTCGGTCTTCCATCCGGGTAGTTCAACGTAAACGGGTTCGACGCCTTCGGTGATGTCGTAGGGGAAGTAGTCGATTTCTTCTCCGTTTATGCGGTATGCCACGCATGCCTTGATGGTCTCGAATTGGTCGAGTACGTCGCTCTTCATCATAATCAGTTGGGTGACACCATTTACCATGATGGCATATTTCAATGCCACAAGGTCTATCCAACCGCAACGGCGCTCACGTCCGGTAACGGCTCCGTATTCATGTCCGAGGTCACGGATTGTTTTTCCGGTCTCGTCAAAGAGTTCGGTAGGGAAGGGACCGCTGCCTACGCGGGTGCAGTATGCCTTCATGATGCCGAAGACGTTTCCAATCTTGTTGGGACCAATGCCCAGACCTGTACATGCACCGGCACAGATGGTGTTGGATGAGGTGACAAACGGGTAAGAGCCGAAGTCTACATCCAGCAAGGTGCCTTGTGCACCTTCGCAAAGAACGCTCTTTCCTTGTTTCAGCAGTCCGTTGATTTCGTGCTCGCTGTCTACGAGGTGGAACTCGCGCAGGTAGGCTACACCTGCCAAGAAAGCGGCTTCCATCTCTGTAATGTCGTAGGTGTAGTCGAGACTTTTCAATATTGCTTCGTGGCGTGCTTTTGCTTTGCCATAGATTTCATCTAAGTTGGGTGAGAGGATATCTCCTACGCGTACACCGGTACGGCTGATTTTATCGGTATATGTCGGTCCGATTCCTTTGCCGGTTGTTCCAACATTGGCATCGCCCTTGGCTGCTTCGTATGCAGCATCAAGCACGCTGTGTGTAGGTCATATCAGGTGAGC
>JAFUPU010000090.1 GCA_017472635.1 Bacteroidaceae bacterium | reverse complement strand
TGGCCGCGGCCTGCAAACGTGTCGAAGACAGCCCATTCCCTGCCCATATCGATGGACCTGCGGCGCAGATGTTCGACACCCTGGGCCGGTATTCTACGCTGCTGTACCGGATCATCTTTGCCAATATGTGGTGCTTTGGCTGGGTCATTGACCTGCTAGGCAAAACCAGCGGCGGCGAGATGAATGCGCTGGTCCGCACCACCGTGGCCTTCACCCAGATGCAGGGAAGCTCCGCCCGGAACGTGATTCCCCCGGAGGCGACCATGGTGGCAAATATGCGCCTAAATCCTGCGGATACCGTCGAATCTGCCATGGCATATCTGAAGAAGGTGGTCAAGGACGAAGCTGTGGAAATCACCGCTCTGGAGGGCTTCGACCCCAGTCCCATCTCCGAGACCGATTGCCCCGCCTGGGACAAGGTGGCTTCTGCGGTGGCATCCACATGGCCCGGATGCATCGTTTCTCCCTACCTGATGGTCCAATGCTCCGATTCCCGGAGTTACGGCAAGATCTCCAACCATGTTTACCGTTTCTGCGCTATGGATATGACATCTGAAGAGCGGGCCACCATCCACGGCAACAACGAGCGTATCCGGCTGGAATCCATTGCAAAGGCCGTTGAATTCTATATTCGGCTGATGAAGAAGTGCTGAGATAGAAAATGTCCGCTGTCCCTCCGTAGGGGCGTTCTGTGAACGCCCGTTTCCTTCCACGATCCCTCCGTAGGTATGGTTATCAACCGCCCGGATCTGCCCCAATGCTGTTATCCCGAGCAAGCGAGCAACCGCCGAAGGCGGCTCTTAGCGAGCCGCAGATCTTCGCACCACGGTCTGCCAAGCAGATGGAAAATGCCAACAAATGAGACCCTACCTCCGTTACGGAAGTGGGGTGATTCAAGGATTCAACAACACTGCAGCTTTTTGTGTAGCCTCGCGATAGGCTTTTTCCCAATCCGTATCCAATGAAAAAGGCGTTGGATATTGTGGGTCGTGCAAAAATGAATGCACTTTTTCCTTGTCAGTATCGCCAAACAGCGGATTTTCAATCGTTGCATTCACATAACTCATCACCACACCGTGCTGACACTCGGCTGACACCCGATGAGCGGCACTCACCTGCTGGAAAAACGAAGTGACAAACTCAGAAAGATAATATGCCTGCGTATCAAGAAACGTGGTTGTCACTTCAGGCATACGCTGCTCGGCTGTACTACGCAAATAGTTCAATTCGGTCAAGAAAAAATAGTTCAACTTGGTCTTTGCCTCATTTGAGGCGGGGTCATTCAACACTGCAGTAGCCGAAGCATACATCCGATTGAATACTTCTTGGCTGAACCCTTGCACTGTAGCAAGTAGGAAAACAGCCATCAACATTATCTTCTTCATATACCTTATTATATTTATAATTCAAACACGCAGTTTTACACGTCTCTATCAAACTCGATTATCCCCGAGTCGAAAAAAACAGAGTAAAAGCTCAGCAAAGGTAACATATTCTATAGAGAACGCCAAACTTTACAGAGCATTTCGGTTTTATTAACATTTAGTTTTCGTCTAAAAGACAATTAGTCCTTATCTTTGCCGTCAATTTACAAATTCACTAACAATTGCTCTGCCACTTCGTTGTGCAGAGTCCCTTAAAAAAACTTTTTATTATGAACGGAAGTAAACTTTACCTTTTCAGTATTGTGTCTGTAGCCGTAATCGGAGGCTTGCTTTTCGGATATGATACAGCAGTTATTTCAGGAGCCGAAAAAGGTCTCCAAGCATTCTTTATGGGTGCAGATTTTGAATACACCGACACTTGGCACGGAATCACCTCGTCAAGTGCCTTGATTGGTTGCATCATAGGTAGTGCCATCTCTGGCTATTTTGCCTCAAACTTCGGTCGCAAGAAATCGCTCTTTTGGGCAGGTGTCTGCTTTTTCCTCTCGGCATTAGGCTCATACTATCCCGAATTTTTGTTATTTGAATATGGAGTTCCCTCATACAATCTATTGTTGATGTTCAACTTCTACCGCATCTTGGGTGGTGTTGGTGTAGGTTTGGCATCAGCCATCTGCCCTATGTATATAGCAGAAATAGCCCCCAGCAACTTGCGCGGAACGTTGGTGTCGTGGAACCAGTTTGCCATCATCTTCGGTCAATTGGTTGTATACTTTGTCAACTTCATGATATTGGGCGACCACATAGCTCCCATCATCGAAAAGTCGGCACAAGGCATCAATGAGATTACCAACGGGCTACTGCTTGCCGGTGACAGCAACTGGAGTGTGACCACCGGATGGCGCTTGATGTTTGGTAGCGAAGCTATCCCTGCCGGTCTCTTCACTTTGTTGATACTGCTGGTACCCGAAAGTCCCCGTTACCTGGTGATGTGCGGCAAAGACAAGGAAGCCCTCCATGTATTGGAACGTATCAACGGTTCAGAACGTGGTCGTGAAACATTGAACGACATCAAAAATACGATCCACGAGAAGACCGAACGTCTCTTCACCTATGGTTGGCTCGTTATCTTCATCGGCATTATGCTCAGCGTATTCCAACAAGCCGTCGGCATCAACGCCGTACTCTATTTTGCACCCCGTATATTTGAAACCATGGGCATGGGCAACCCAATGGTGCAGACTGTGTTGATGGGCATTGTGAATATCCTCTTCACCCTGTTGGCTATCTTCACTGTCGAGAAGTGGGGACGTAAACCACTGCTCATCTATGGTTCAATAGGTATGGCTATCGGAGCCTTCGGTGTAGCCTTGTGCAATGTAGTGGCAGGTCTTCCCCCCATCATTGCCGTCATCAGCATCATGGTTTATTCTGCATCTTTCATGTTCAGTTGGGGTCCCATCTGTTGGGTGCTCATCTCTGAGATATTCCCCAATACCATCCGTGGAGCAGCAGTTGCCATTGCGGTGGCTTTCCAATGGATTTTCAATTTCATCGTCTCTTCAACCTTCTTGCCCATGTACAACATGCGGTTGGGAGAGATGGGAGACAAATTCGGACACATGTTTGCATACGCCCTCTACGGCATCATCTGCGTTATTGCAGCCATCTTTGTTTGGAAGCTTGTTCCTGAAACAAAAGGAAAGACCCTGGAAGACATGAGCAAACTCTGGAAAAAAGAATAATCCCCAGTAACATACACACTGCCAGCTCTTGGATTTGCCAATCCCGGAGTTGGCAGTTTTCTTTTCTGCCTCCATAAAGGTTAAAATAATTAAAAATTCGGGAAAAGCTTTGCGGTTATACAAATAATCTGTATCTTTGCACCGTTTTTAACGATTGGGGCATTAGCTCACTTGGCTAGAGCGTTTGACTGGCAGTCAAAAGGTAACGAGTTCGATTCTCGTATGCTCCACAGAAAGAGAGAAGCAGAAGAACGTTTCTCTCTTTTTTGTTTAATGAAACAAACAACCCTATACACGGTATGCTGATTTACAATACTACCTACAACATCGACCAAAACGATGCCCGCAATTTCGTTATCTGGATGCACGACTTCTACATCCCCCAAGTAACCGAACACGGCACCTTAAAGAATCCGCGCATGACCCGCATCCTTTCACACAAAGAAGAAAGCACCGAATGTTTTTCAGTACAATGGGAGGTTGAAGACACCCGTGCCCTACACCATTGGCACGTGGCTCAAAATGTCAGTCTGCAGGCAGAGATGATGAAACTATTTAAAGACAAAGTGGTGGCATTTTCCACCCTGATGGAAGTTATTGAGTAACGTGTTGAATCCGGTAAAAGAAAAAATTATCCTTGGTATCGACCCCGGTACAAACGTCATGGGGTATGGAGTACTGAAAGTCACCGGCACCCGAGCCGAGATGGTGGCTTTGGGAGTGATTGACATGCGCAAGATATCCGACCCGTACCTGAAATTGGGACACATATTCCAACGTGTCACCGGCATCATCGAATCTTATTTGCCTGACGAACTTGCCATTGAGGCTCCTTTCTTTGGAAAAAACGTACAATCGATGCTCAAGTTAGGCAGGGCACAAGGAGTCGCCATGGCAGCCGCCATCAGTCGCGACATTCCCATCCACGAATATGCTCCGTTGAAAATTAAAATGGCTATTACCGGAAATGGTGCCGCCAGCAAAGAGCAGGTTGCCGGCATGTTGCAACGCATCTTACAAATCAAAGACCAAGACCTTACCCCCTTTTTCGATGCCACCGACGCATTGGGTGTGGCATACTGCCATTATCTGCAAATGGGACGCCCCACCACAGACAAAGGGTATCGGGGATGGAAAGACTTCCTACAGAAAAATCCGACACGCAAAGTATAAAACAATCAAACAATGGCTATCATAGAAATAAAGAACGGTGTGGCACGACATCCGTTACACCGGATGAAAAATCCACTGAACCTGACCATACTTGCCGGTGAACAAGTGGCTATCATGGGCAATAATGGAAGTGGAAAAAGCGAACTTACAAACACGTTGACAGGTGCCTACCCCCTACTCAGAGGAGAAGTGGAGTATGACTTCTCGCCACGCCTCTCCAACATGGCATGCGACAACATACGATGCATCACCTTCCGCGACAACTATGGAGATACTGCCGAAGGAAACTATTACTACCAGCAACGCTATAACAGCCAAGATGCCGAACTCTATCCCACCGTCGAGGAACTGATGCCACATACCGATCTCTCGAACGAACTGCACCGTCAGGTGTTCGACCTCTTTCATCTTGAAGAAATCTGGCACAAATCCAGCATCCTTTTGTCGAGCGGTGAAATGAGGCGTATGCAACTGGCAAAAGCTTTGATGGAAAAACCGCGTATCGTCTTCATCGACAATCCCTTCATCGGTTTGGACAGCCACACCCGACAAATGGTGCAAGATTTGTTGGAAATGCTATCTGTCAAGACCGACATGCAATTTGTGCTCATTCTTTCACGTGAAGACGAAATTCCCCCCTTCATCACCCACGTCATCCCGGTAGAAGAGATGACCTGTGGAAGCAAAATCACCCGCGACGAATACCTCCGTTCACGCCCTGCCCTCTCCTCTCCCCTGCTTTCTGCTGAGAAAAGTGCCATCATACGCACTATGCAAGGAATCGATGCCTCTTCATTGCCCGAAGAGGTGGTAACCCTAAACAAGATAAGCGTGCGCTACGGCAACCGCACCATCCTCAAAGAACTATCGTGGGAGGTAAAGAAGGGAGAATGTTGGGCATTGCAAGGAGAGAACGGTTCGGGAAAGTCCACCCTGCTCAGCCTCATCTGTGCCGACAATCCGCAAGGCTATGCCTGCGACATGGCTCTTTTCGGGAAAAAACGGGGAAGCGGAGAGAGCATTTGGGAAATCAAGCGCAACATCGGATATGTTTCGCCCGAAATGCACCGTGCCTACCTGAAGAGCATGCCAGCCATCGACATTGTGGCGTCCGGACACCACGAGACAGTAGGACTCTTCAAACGCCCCACGCCCGATGAGCGGGAAAGCAGCCGCAAATGGATGGATATATTCGGCATCGCACAACTTGCCGATACCGACTTTCTGCACCTTTCGAGCGGAGAACAACGCCTTATCCTGCTGGCACGCGCTTTCGTAAAAGACCCTGCCTTGCTGATTCTCGATGAACCGATGCACGGACTCGACCTACGCAACCGCCAACTGGTAAAAGAGATTATTGACACATTCTGCACCCGTCCGGGAAAGACCCTGCTGCTTGTCACCCACTACGAAGAGGAACTTCCCACCTGCATCAACAAACGGATGGTGTTGAAAAAGAACAATTAAAGAAAAGCCCCTATGGTTTGGTGATTTCTCCCGCCATAGGCTGTGTCATGCGGTAGCGTACCTCTTGGGGAGACAATCCGTGCCCTAACAAAAACATCAGTTTGGTGATAGCCGACTCCACCGTACTGTCATATCCGCTGATAACGCCTGCCTCCGCCAAGTGCAGGCTTGTCTCATAACGTCCCATCTCTACCGCTCCCGAAAGACACTGGCTGATGTTGACTATCACTATCCCCCGTTCTGTAGCTTCGCTCAACCTGCGCACCAGCCACTCTTTTTGCGGCGCGTTGCCCGAACCGAACGTACGCATCACCACCGCCTTCAACTCAGGCACATGCAACACCCTATCGATGATATTCTCTTGAATGCCGGGAAACATTGACAACACAATGACGTTGGTATCAAACAAGAAATGGGGTTTGAGTTTCAACGAGTAGTCAGGTTTGTGAATGTGGTCGAAATCGTAGTTGATGTGTACGCCCACATTTGCCAGCGCCGGATAGTTGAACGAGTTGAAGGCATTAAAGTTCTCAGCATGCGCTTTGGTCGTGCGGTTTCCCCTCATCAACCTGTGCTGGAAGTAGATTGCCACCTCCGGCACCATCGGTTTTCCGTCCGAATGATGGGCTGCAGCAATCTCGATAGCCGTAATCAGATTTTCCTTCCCGTCTGTACGCAACATTCCGATAGGCAACTGGCTACCGGTGAAGATTACCGGTTTGCACAGGTTCTCCAGCATAAAGCTCAAAGCCGATGCCGTATAAGCCATCGTGTCGGTACCATGCAACACCACGAACCCATCGTAGTTTTCATAGTTATAATCTATTATCCTCACCAACTTCGCCCACAAAGCCGGTTCCATATCCGACGAGTCGATAGGCGGATTGAACTGGTAGGTTGAAATCTTACAGTTAAATCGCTTCAACTCGGGGACATATTGCTGCAAATGGTCGAAATTGAAACTCTCAAGCGCACCGGTCTCACTGTTCTGCATCATACCAATCGTACCACCGGTGTAGATAAGCAGTACGGACGGCGTCTTTTTAAGCAACATCATCTCTGATAAATTGTGTTTTTATAGTCGGTGCAAAAGTAACAATTATCTTTATTGTAGCCAAATTGCCCATACTTTTTTCCTCCATAATCAGCTTTTTTACCTTTACAACAAGGAGTTTACTTTCTTTTTTCTATACACAACGGAAAAGTTTTGTATCTTTGCCCCAAGCAATGCAGCGGTCAGCACCGGTTGGAATATATCCTCCACCACTGTCCGCTGCTATCAGACAACAATCCGGCAGAGCAACTCTGCCCAATAAAATAACCATTTTTATGATTTTACCGACTAAACATCTTTTAGCCTGTGCCCTGCTGGCTGCTTCACTCCCTGCAACAGCCGATAAGAATCCCCCCCTCCGCATGGCAGAGGTACACCACACCGACTCAAGTATTGTTGTTACCCCCGCCCAAGGCGAACAGGTACGCATCATCCCTGTAAGCGACCGTATCATCCGGGTCAGCATCACGCCCGAACGCAGTTTTCCACGCGACACCAGCCTTATCGTACTGCCCCGGCAAGGCAACCGCCCCGACTATCAAGCCACGCAAAACCTCAAGCACGCCATCGTGAAGACAGCTTCTCTGCAAGCCCGCGTGTCGCTGACCGATGGTAAGGTGAGTTTCCACGATGCTAAAGGAAAGACCCTACTTAGCGAAGAGCGTCATGCACGCACTTTTACCCCCATACAGGTCGACAGCACCCATGCCTTCACCACCTGTTTCAGTTTCAACGGACAACCCGGCGAAGCCATCTATGGATTGGGTCAGCATCAAGCCGACGAATTCAACTACAAGGGGAAAAATGAAGAACTCTTCCAATACAACACCAAAGTGTCGGTGCCTTTTGTTGTCTCCACCGCCGGATACGGACTCTTGTGGGACAGCTATTCACAAGGCAGGTTGGGAGACCCGCGCGATTATGCCCAACTCCACCGCGTATTCACCCTTTATGACAAAGAGGGCAACCCCGGAGCACTCACCGGCACCTACACCCATCCCAAGCGGGGCAAGTTGGTGCGACATGAAGACTCGCTCTATTTCGAAAATCTGAAGACACTCGCCAACCTGCCCAAGGGTTTTCCGTTGAATGGCGCCAAAGTGACCTTTGAAGGAGAAATCGTTGCCAAAGAGAGCGGTACACACAAGTTTCTTCTCTACTATGCAGGCTATGTCAGCATCTACATAAACGGCCAACTGGTCTTGCCCGAACGATGGCGCACGGCATGGAATCCCAACAGCCACAAGTTTTCCCTCCACATGGAGGCAGGAAAGCGCATGCGCATCAGCATCAAATGGGAACCCGACGGGGGTGAATCGTATTGCGGCCTGCGGGTGTTGACTCCACGCAAGCAGCACGAGAGCGAACGACTGACCGTGTGGAGCGAGATGGACAAGCAGATTGACTATTACTTCATCAGCGGAGAAAGCATGGATGAGATTATCAGCGGATACCGCCAACTCACCGGAAAGGCGCCCGTGATGCCACGCTGGGCAATGGGATACTGGCAGAGCCGCGAACGTTACAAGACACAAAAAGAGTTGCTCGACAACCTGCAAGAGTTCCGCCAACGCAAACTCCCCATCGACAACATCGTGCAAGACTGGAGCTACTGGCCCGAAGACGCATGGGGCAGCCACGAGTTTGACTCCCTGCGTTTCCTCGACCCCAAACAGATGATGAATCAGGTGCATGCCAACCATGCCCAGCTGATGATTTCTGTCTGGCCCAAGTTTTATGCCTCCACCCAACACTACAAAGAGTTTGACCGGCAGGGATGGATGTACCGCCAGGCGGTGAAAGACAGCATCCGCGACTGGATAGGTCCCGGATACATCGGCTCGTTTTACGATGCCTACTCCTACGGTGCCCGCCGCCTCTTCTGGCAACAACTCAAAGAGCACCTCTACCCATTGGGCATCGATGCCTGGTGGATGGACGCTTCCGAACCCAATGTACGCGACTGTACCGACATGGAATACCGTAAAGCACTCTGCGGCCCCACGGCATTGGGTCCGTCTGCACAATATTTCAATGCGTATGCCTTGATGAATGCCCATGCCATCTACACCGGATTGCGTGAAGCTGACCCCGACCGCCGTGTCTTCCAACTTACGCGCTCGGGATTTGCCGGACTGCAACGCTATGCCACCGCCACTTGGAGCGGCGACATTGCTTCGCGCTGGGAAGACCTGAAAGCACAAATCCCGGCGGGGCTGAACTTCTCGCTCAGCGGCATCCCCTTCTGGAGCATGGACATTGGCGGATTCTGTGTGGAGAACCGCTACGTGAAAGCCTATAAAGAGTTCAAGAAGAGCGGCAAAGAGAGTGCCGATTTGGACGAATGGCGCGAGTTGAATACCCGTTGGTTCCAGTTTGGTGCCTTCGTGCCCCAATTCCGCTCTCATGGTCAATATCCTCCGCGCGAACCTTGGAACATCGCTCCCGAAGGTCACCCGGCATACCAGAGCATGCAATATTATCTCGACCTGCGCTACCTCCTCATGCCCTACATCTATTCGATGGCGGGCGGATGGGTACATTTCAACGACTACACTCCCATGCGTGCCTTGGCAATGGACTTCACAGCAGACACGGCAGTCTACAACATCGGCGACCAGTATATGTTCGGTCCCTCGCTGATGGTATGCCCCGTCTACACCTACCAGATGAGAGAGCGCCAGGTATACTTGCCACAAAACAAGGGAGGATGGTATGACTTCTACACCGGTGAGAACCTGCCGGGTTCATACCGCTTCGATGCCAAGGCACCTTACGAGCGCATCCCGCTTTTCGTACCTGCCGGAAGCATCATCGTCAGCGGACAACCCATGCAATATGTCGACCAACTGCCTGCCGACACACTCACCATCCACGTTTATCAAGGCAGCAATGCCCAATTCACACTCTATGAAGACGACGGAAAGAGCTATGCCTATGAGCGGGGCGCCTACCAACAAATAGCGTTGACCTACACCGAGCGAAACCGTACCCTCACCATCGGAGCACAACAAGGCAGCTATCCCGAGGGATTGAGACAGCGCACGCTGAAAATCGTTACCACCTCACCCAAACAGGCGGGAAGAGAGGTTGCCTCTGTCAGCTACAATGGCTCCGAAATAAAGGTAAAATTTAAATAAGGGCAGCAAACGGCAAGACGTTTCCGGCACAGACACACTCTCAGCCCTGCCCGAACGGTACGATGCTGTTTGTAAATAGAAATCACAAGAGGAATCCATGACGGATTCCTCTTTTTTCATGCCTTATGGTGGTTGTAAAAACATCCTCTCTCCTGCTTTCAGGGGTATAAAGAGTCCACCCCCGCCCAAAAACTCCGGCAGAGAGGCTAAAAAGGGGCTGTTTTTAAAACCACCGGTCGGAACGATGTCAACAAAATCCACTTTTCGCCCATTTTTTCAGCTTTTATTATCCGTTTACTGAAATTGGATGAACAAAGAGGCTTTTTTCTCTTTTTCAGCCTCTCTCCTCAAGTTTCCAACAGATCTCCAGGACCTGCACGGTTCTGTTGCAGGACCCAACCGGTTTTGTTGCAGGACTCAGCCAATTTTATCCTGCCTTTTTTTTGCAATTGACCGGACAAACGAGCCGGATTCCTCCTTTTCACGACAGAAAAAGTTGCCTCCACCCCTACTTTTTGCCTCTTTTTTACGAATAGTAACAATTATTTATACCATTATTTCAGCAAACCATCCCATCTGTTTGTTTACTATTATGCAAGCCGCAGGGAAGAGATACAGACCGGGGTGAGAAAAGAAAATCCTAATAAATGAGGATTGCCGGAGCAGAAGAAAAGCCGTAACTTTGCACCGAAATTCAAAAGAACAAACTTAATTAACAGAAAAAAAGTATGAAGAAAACAAATTGGCTCTGCCTTCTCCTGCTGATGGCGGGCATCAACTTGGGCTTTACCGCCTGCAACGACGACGATGAAACCATGACTCCACCTGAAGAGAGTTACGACTATGCCCTGCAAATAGCCGGTGACTACACCGGAACGATGAATACCAAATTTTATATGGGCGATAGCGAACGCGACTTCGGAGATGCCGAAAACCAAGAACTCGCAATCCGCCAAGACTCGCTCAACCATGCCACCATCATCTACAAGAACTGGACCGGCATGGGAGTGAACTATGGCAACCTGGTGATTGGCAACGTAAAGGTAGGAAAAACCGATAAGACTTATACTGTAGAAGGTGCAAGCACGCAGACCCTCTACAAAGAGGGACGCCCCTTTGAAGCAGCCCTTACCGTCAGTGGCACCGTTGCCGAGACAAGCAACCTGGTCATCACGGTAGACATGCCCACCCCGGCACCCGACTTCAAACTGACCTTTAACGGCACACGCCAGGTTATCGAACAACCCTGACGAACCACATACCTATTTATATATAAGCCGTGAGAATAAGACAGATTATCACCTGTGCAGGGATGCTCACCCACGTGGGCATCCCTGCATTGTGGGCAACCCCCACTGCTGCCGATACAGCCCGGGTCATCGACATCGAAGAGATAACCATCGTGGCCGCCCCCAAAGAACACGTCAGACTGAGCCGGCAGCCACTGTCTGCCACCCTGTTGGGCAACAAACAGCTCAAGGAGCATCAAGTAGGGTCGCTCAAAGGCATCGGCAACCTCACCCCTAATCTCTTTATTCCCAACTACGGCTCGAGCCTCACCTCTGCCATCTACATCCGGGGCATCGGCTCGCGCATCAACACCCCTGCCGTAGGTCTCTACGTCGACAACATCCCCTATATGGACAAATCGGCATTCGACTTCAACCTGCTCGACGTGGAACGCATCGATGTGTTGCGCGGTCCGCAAGGTACCCTCTACGGACGCAACACCATGGGCGGACTCATCAAGATACATACCCGTTCGCCCTTCGGCAACCCAGGCACCGAGGTCAACCTGAGTGCCTCGACCGGAAACAATGCCGGCACCCTGTCGCTTACCCACCATCGCCAGCTCAACAGTCGTCTGGCATTTGCCGCCAGCGGATACCTGCAAGAGGTGCGTGGAGCATTCACCAACGCCACTACCCGCCAACGCAGCGACCACAAGCGTGCCGGCGGAGTGCATCTGCGGGCGGTCTACCATGCAACCGAAAACCTGACGGCAGACATCACTGCCAACTACGACCATACCGATGAAGGGGGCTATGCCTACCGGTACGTCGGCTCACTCACCCCGGAAGAACTCTACCCCGGTCAAGTGGGGCAAATCAACAACAACCGTCCGAGCGGTTACCGCCGGAGCATGTTCAATGCCGGAGCCAACCTCGAATGGCGCGCCCCACACTTCACCCTGCATGCCACCACCGGATACCAGCATGTCGACGATGACATGCAAATCGACCAGGATTTCCTTGCCGACGACATCTTCACCCTGCGCCAACGACAAAACCAACACACGCTGCTGCAAGAGGTCTCCCTGAAAAGTCTGCCCTACCGGAAGTGGCAACACACCACCGGACTCTTTGCTTTCTACCAATGGCAAAAGACCGATGCACCGGTTGACTTCTATAACGACGGGGTAAAAATGATACAGACAGCCATGGACAAAGGGATGGCAAATGCACCGGTGAGCGTGACACTGACTGACGACCACATACACATTCCCGGACTTTTTGACACCCCTACGGCAGGTGCCGCACTTTTTCACCAATCGACCCTCAAACTGGGCAGCAGGCTGAAAGCGACCTTAGGGCTGCGCCTCGACTACGAGCACACCCACATCGACTACGACACGCAAGCCAAGATACATGCCACCATGACGGGCGAAGGAGTGACCAACCAACCGTTCACCCAAACCACACACTACAAAAACAGTCACAACAAAGCCTACCTGCACCTGCTGCCCCGCCTGGCACTGACCTACGACTTTGACAAACAAGGCAACCAGCTCTACGCATCGCTGAGCAAAGGAGTGCGCTCGGGAGGATACAACATACAGATGTTCTCAGAGATACTGCAAGCATCGTTCAGAGGAAACGGCGGTACCGGAGAGATAGAGCAACAGATACGATACACGCCCGAATACAGTTGGAACTACGAGGTGGGAACCCACCTACGCCTGTTCGACAACAAGCTGTATGCCGATGCCGCCCTGTTCTATATAGACACCCACGACCAGCAGATTTCAAAATTCACCCCCAACGGACTGGGACGCATACTGGTAAATGCCGGACGTGCCGAAAGCTACGGTGCCGAACTGACCCTGCGTTCCCAACCCACTGAAGCGCTCAGCCTGACAGGCAGCTATGGATACACACATGCCACCTTCACCCGCTATGAAGGCGGGACTGACGAGGCAAGCGGAACCACCCTCGACTATACGGGGAACTATATTCCCTATGCACCGGCACACACCCTGAACATACATGGCAGTTACCGCATCGACCTGCCCAAAAACAGCCTGCTGCAGAGCATCGCCCTGCGTGCCGGATGCAACGCTGCCGGACGCATCTACTGGACCGAGCGGAACAATGCCTATCAGGACTTTTATGCCACCCTGCAGGCAGGCATCACCCTCAAAGCTGCAGCATGGGAGGTGGACTTTTGGGGCAAAAACCTCACCGCCACCGCCTATGACACCTTCTATTTTGAAAGCATGAACCGCGGTTTTGCACAAAGCGCCATGCCCCGACAATTGGGGGTAGACATACGGATAAAGTTCTAAGGCACTGTGACGTTTCTCTTTTTCACCCCCGATTCTTTCCCTTTCTCTATAAATCAGAGCGGGGAGAGAAAAAGTCTACAGAAAGATTGCCCGTTTCAATGATTTGTTCTATATTTGCGAATTGAAAACATAACCCCACAAGCCAACATGCCACAGAACTTATCCATTGAATTAGAGAATAAGCTGACTGCCATATACCGGCAATACCTGCCCCAAGTGGAGGAAAACAGAGAGGTGAAAGAGCAACTGACAAAGGTCTACAACCGGGCACGCGAACACCGGAACAGTTCGTTCATCATCTTAGTGGTGGGACCGGTGAAGTCGGGAAAATCTACGCTCGTAAACCTGATTGCCAACAGCTACGTAAGCCCCACAAACTTCTTGGAATGTACGGTGCGCCCCTCCATCATCTCGCGCTTGCAAGAGGGAGAGAGTTCATGCATCGAGGTCTACCGCTCGCTCTACGACGACAACAGCAACAGTGCCGAACAGGTGGAACAGATTATCGACTGCCTGCGCGGACTCATTGCCCCCGAAGAGATTGAACAGGTGACCAAAGAGGCGTTCCAGCTGACCGAAGAGAACATCAACAAGCACGTGGCACTGAACCTGCTCGATGCCAACAGCGACACCACCTTGATGACCTCGATACAGACACCGGGAGGGGAATTGCTCAAGCGCGATGTGTTCATCGTCGACATGCCGGGATTCGATGGAGCCTATGCCAACCTCGACAATCCGGTGTATGCCCGCATTGCCGACCGGGCAGACCTGATAATCTTTGTGCAAAGCTCCAACTCAGCCATCTCAAAGGTGTCAACCAAGTTCCTGCGCATGTTGCAAAAGAACAACGGGAACGTACCCGTCTGCCTGTTACACAATGTGTTTGAGGCAGCCCACTGGCGCAGCGACGAGCAGAAACAAGCCGACATACACGCCCAAAAGCAGTTTGCCATCAGCGAAATACAGCGCCAAGGGTTTGTCATCAACGAGCAGTATGCATTCAGCATCAACCTGGGCATGATTGCCGACTACCGGAAGGGAAACTACCGGACAGGAGAAGAGAGCCTGCAACGCGAAGCCGCCTACTTTGCAGAAACCGAACAACGGCTGTACAACCTGATTATCGCCCAACGCGAAAGCATACGGATAAAGAACTGCATCAACCGGACACGTACACAAAAGCAGGTGCTGGAGAATTGCATCGCCACCCTGATGGAAAAACTGGAACAGCAACAGCAGGCATACACCCACATTGTACAAACCTTCGACCGCCTGAAAAAGGAGGAACTGACTGTCTCCCGCAAAACCGCCCTCGACGTGGAACAACTGAAACGACAGCTGAAAACCCTCTGCCAACAAAAGAACCAACAGCTGGCACCTATCACCAACGACCGGAACGACAAGACAGAAGGGGCTGAATACCGCACAGAGGAGGCACGAAAAGTGGTGGAGGAATTCAGAAACGAATGTGAAGAGCTTATCCGGAAACATTTCGAGGAGCAACTGCAACAGGCAGACAACCTATGGAACGACAACGAGGCCGCCAACTGGAAGAGCGAAATCAACCAGGTGTTGAGCGACTACGGACTGGTGTCTGAAAACATCCGACCCGCAGGCAAAGAGCACATGGCTGACATCCCGCTGACCCTGCCGGGAAAAGTAGACGACCTGGTGCAATACCAAAAGCTGTGGTACAAGCATACCCCCTACATGATGCAGCAATACATCCAACGGACCTATGAAATGTACGCAGGAAACGACAGCTACACCCCACCCATGAGCGGATACCTGGAGACAAACATTGCACCGAAACTGAAAGAGCACCTGAAAGCATACACCGCTAAGGTGATTGCCGAAATCTGCTCGACCTACAACAGATATATCGAAGAAAAAAAGCAAGCTGTGCTAAAGCACCGGAAGATTGACATCAACCTGCTCAAACAGGAGTGGGAAACCCTGAACAGCCTGCAAAAGGAACTCACATCCATAAACATTCCACAACAATGAAACGTAACCTGATACTCATCGTAGCCATATTCATTGGCATCATCCTTATCATGCTGGCGGGAAACATCATCACCATCGGCGACAAGATAGGACAATTCACCCACCCCTATGCCGAACTGGGATTCTACCTGCTGATGGCAGTGCTCTTCATCGTGCTGATAATCCGCCCCATCTTGCGAGTACACCATGCACCCGAATTTCCCAAACTCACCATCGACAACCAATGGGATGCAGCCCAACTGCTAAGCTTCGGAAAGAAACTGGCAAACAACTGCAACTACATCAGCGACCCCGAGCAACGGAAACAGCACAGCCTGAAGCTGAAACAAGACATCGCCCTGCACGCTGCTGACACCAACGAGCTGAAACAGGTCATCGGCAAAGAACTCTCGCTACGCATCGAGGGAGACAAGAGCCAACAGATATTGGGCATCAACGACCGCATCAAGGAGTGGGCAAAGACGGTGTTCATGATTACTGCCATCTCGCAAAACAGCAAAGTGGACAGCCTGTCGGTCATCTACCTCAATTATAAGATGATTGAAGAGATAATCCTGGCTTCGGGCTTCCGCCCCACCCAACGCCAGCTCTTCAAGCAATATGCCAACATCCTGGGCACAGCCCTCATCACCTATTTCACGGCAGAGATGGTAGACGAACTGGACGACCTTGACTTTCTTGCCGGAGACACCGTAGAAGAGGCAGGAACAGACGGTTCGTTGGGTGTCACCCTGCTGAACAAGCTGCGCTCGTCAGCCACTGCCAACCTGATACTCGGCTCGGTCATCGAGGGAACAACCAATGCCCTGCTCACCCTCCGCATCGGATATGTCACACGCAGCTATCTGCTCAACGGCTCGGATGCCTTCACCGGATACAAGAACAAGCGCCGCATCAAACGGCAGGCAATGAAAGAGGCCATCTGCAACATCCCCTCTATCGTGGTACAGGGTTCAAAGGCTGTAGGCGGAAAAACTGCCCAGCTGGTACTCAGCGTATTGGGGCTTGCCAAAGAAGAAAAGCCGGAACTAAACATTAGCAAATAAAAGAAAAAAATCAATTGATTATGAAAAGATATCTCACCCTGGTATTCGCCCTCCAACTGTTAGCATCGGCTACCATACATGCCGAAACTCCCATCAGGAACAATACTTTCTGGAACACCGCTGCC
The DNA here is from genome assembly GCA_017472635.1 of Bacteroidaceae bacterium. Taxonomy (GTDB): domain Bacteria; phylum Bacteroidota; class Bacteroidia; order Bacteroidales; family Bacteroidaceae; genus Phocaeicola_A. The sequence goes on along the minus strand of JAFUPU010000090.1, from coordinate 2,984 downwards.
AACACGCCCTTGTATAGTCAAGGAGGAGGAATCTTCAAATTTACAGACCCTACAACCGGGAAAGAAGCGTACTTCTGGTATGGGAACCATTACCTGGAGGCAGAAACCTACCGCAACGACCCCTCTCAAACACCTCGCGGGGTGACCATCAAAGGGGTTTCATGCTACAAGTCTGCCGACTTGCTCCACTGGGAAGACATGGGATTGGTATTGACCGAACCGGAAATCCGGGGAGACAGGCGCCGCAGCGGATGGTTCGGCAGATTGGGAGTGGCATACATTGAAGAGACACAGACGTATGCCCTGTTGGCACAACACAACGCTTCCGTTATGGTGGCAGTATCCAAATCTCCTACGGGACCATTCAAGGTGCAGAAACATATCAACATGAAGCCGATGATAGGCACCTCGAACACCGGCGACCAAACGGTATTCACCGACGAAGACAGCGGCAAAGACTACCTTATCTATTCTTACGGAAAAGGACGGAACAAAGGATACATCTCTGAAATAGGTATACTTGACGATGGAAGCATAGGATTGAAAAACTGCGTGCAAGTCTTCAAGGGTCAGAGTCGTGAAGTCAACTGCATGTTCAAGTACAAGGGGAAATATTACCTCTGCGCCTCAAACATCTACGGATGGGACTCATCGTATGCCTATTACCTCGTGAGTGACAGCATCTACGGTCCCTACACCCCTACCAACCAGATGCAGGTGATGGAGGGATGCGAACAGGATTATGCCCACGTGACACAAACCGGATTCTTCTACACCGTGCGCGGAACCGAACAAGAGACAGTCATCTATTGCGGTGACCGTTGGGCAAATTTTGCCGGCAACGGATGGGGATACAACCAATGGGTTCCTTTATCCTTTGAAGGAAGCAAACCCTACTTCAACTCCCTGTCTGAATGGAATCTCAACCCCACAACCGGGTGCTGGAGCGTAGGCAAAGGCAACAACTATATACGCAACGGCAGCTTTGAAGCAGACCGCCGTACCATCCCCAGCCCGGTCAAACCCCGCCAAGAGTTTCTGCTCGGTTGGAACACCGAGGTGATAAAGGGAAATGCCGTAAGCCTCGACAATCCCCACTCCCCCAAACTCAACTACCTGAACAATCGGGAAGACCGCCGGTTCGTCATCGGTGAGAAATCAATGTGCATCAGCGACAGCATCGCCTTCGAGCGAAAAATCAGTCAAGAGGTTTCTTCCACTCCCTATGTAACATTGGAAGATGGAGAATATTTATTGTCCCTGAAATTACGTGAGAACGGAAAGTTTAAAAAACTTTATGCCACCATTGAGTCTGGCGGAAAGACCTACCGGCTCAATCTGAAGGAAACCAACAGCAACAACCAATGGACAACAGCCCAATTGAGTTGCCTCATCAAAGGAGGAAAAGCCACCGTCACATTCCATGCAAAAGGAAAAGCCACAGCCCAGTGCCTGATTGACGACATCTCCTTGGTTTCCAACCATTAATCAGAGACAAGCTCCTCAAAATAGACTTTTTTCTGTTGCAAAGCCTATAAAAACGATGTATTTTTTGCTTGAACAACATTTTTATTAGAGCCTTTGCACTATCGTAACCACCGTTGTGGTAATGACCATTACGATAAAGTTCTATAGATATGAGGCTTAAAAACCTATAAGCAACCAACCGACACCCCATTCCTACACATCAAACTCCGCTCGCGAACCGAACCGAACAAATACGGAACACAAGCGGAGTTTGTTGCGCTCGAGGCTGATGTTAACTATCGACTTGGCAAGGAAAAGAGAATCTTTTCAGCTGCCCTTTATCGTAGTATCTGCATTCATCTTATTCCCAGACAAATGTATAGACTTCATAATAGGAATCATCCTCAATAGCCATGCACTGTTTCAGATATCCATCCTCATAGAGTTCATAAGTGAAGTTTGTTGTTTCATCACCCTCTTTCACAGATTTAGGTAGTTGTGTAGTCTTGAAACCTGCAAGTTCAGGACCAACAACAACAGGGAAACAATCACTTTCATACAGTATATCAGAGGCAAGCATCCAAACCATTACAGGGTTATATCCTTTACAAGTCTTACCATCATACTCAAGAGAATAAGCATAATTATCCTTATCCACATGTTTATATCCTCCCATCAATTTGTCACCTTCCCAGGTGAAAGTCATATTTCCTAGTTCTCCTTTTGTCTTTACAAGATAATTGGAAGAGTTATAGCTATAACTATGAGTATAAGACAGACTACTACCATGTTTTTCTATAGCCATATTAATTCTGCCATTTAACAATCTAAATGTTACGTTTTCACTTTCTCCGTTATAATCTTCTTCCTTATCATCAGTTTCAACACATGTTATAGAGTTCTCAGTATATGAAATACTGTATGTATCATCTACATCCCCATCAGTATCATATTCTGTTACTGAAGCAAGTTTTCCATTTTTATCATAGTCAAACTGATAAGTGTGTATATGAAGACCATCTCCTTCATCATATTCCTCTTCTATCATTTGCACCAATCTTTTCGGTGTCGATGGAACAATCTCTTCTTCATCATCTTTAATAGTTGGTTCTTCTATTGTTTCATCCTTTTCATCATCATCTCCACAAGCTTGTATGGCACAAAGTGAGAATCCTAATAACAAGAAGAAAAACAAATTCTTCAGTAATCTTAAATCTTTCATAATTTTATTGTTTTAATGGTTTATATTTTCTTTAGATTAAGAGTCCAAAAGCCTTAAGTAGAGACAATAAAAAAACGTGGACTCAAACTTCGTCTACGTTCCAGAGGTATCGGCAAACACCATGCACACATATACGAGTAAAAGCCCACGCCGATAGGCGTGAGCATTACCTTTTACTCTTGTAAGTGTCCAATTTTGACATCCCCCCAGCTGGAGATGCTTCAAGACACCTCTAAAGGAAGAGTTCAAAAGTATTGGGATTGCAATTTTAACGTTTGTTGTTTGCCGTGTTCCC
>JAFUPU010000089.1 GCA_017472635.1 Bacteroidaceae bacterium | reverse complement strand
TACTACAGCCAATCGCTGACAACACCTATGTAAATGCCGCAGCTCAGTCTTTGGTCTTCACCTCCCCCACCGCCACCCGGGTTGAGCTTTATACCCCCGATGCCGTGAAGGTGAGTGAAGCAACCTTTGCCGGTGGAGAGGCTGTATTGGAGGCACCCCATACTCCTGCCGCTTACCTCTATATCGTCACCTATCCCGACGGACATCGCGAGAGCGGAAAGGTGATGGTGAAGTGATATTGGAATTACATCTGAGTTACGAGTGAACAGCTACAGGCTACAAGTTCTCCTTTCGGACGAGACTTGTAGCTTGTAGCATTTTTATTCTAATTAGAAAGTTGAAATAACTAGATTAAGACTTTAAAGCGAACATTTCACTTATCGGTAACATATTCCTGTTTCCTTGGCAAAATCTTCGGTGACACGTTGTTCTATACGCCCATTTCCATCTGCTTTGCCTTCTCGAAATTTCGTTTCATATAGGCTGCAGCGTCTGCTGAGTTCATCGGTGATTTCTTGTATTCGGCGAGTTTCTTCTGTTTCCTCTCCACCGAATCTTTGTGATATTGATTCAGATACGTCATTTGTCATAATCAGTTTTTAATTCTTGCCGCGAAGATAGGCATTTATTCTGAAAGCAACAACAAATTCATGACTTTTATATTTTTGCTCCTCCTGAGATTGTTAAATCTCGTAATACATTCTTTTATTTTTTAGAAGGATGACACAAAACGGGGTGAAAAAAGTGGCAGGACTCAGTCTCATCTGTTGCAGGACTCACGCGGCTGAGTCCTGCAACAGACGAAGCTATGTCCTGGGGATTTTTGAGAATATCGAGGATATGGCAGAGAAAATCGAGCGACCAATCCATCTTGAAAAGACACTTTCTGTAAATGTCTCATTCCATGCCTGATAGAGGTGGAATGAGACATTTGTTATATCCGTATGTTACAAAATTGACATTCTCATTCCACCTCCTATACTTGTATTCACCTCACCTCATTCCGCTCGTTCCATTTCACCTGTATCGCACTATATAACAGATGCTTACGGGTGAAAGGAGGCTGTTTCATCCATCTTTCACGCCTTCCATCAACCCTTCAACCTCTTTAATGGCACGGATGACGCGGATTAGGCGGATGACACGGATTATTTATTATATGCACTATCAACTATGAACTGTTAACTCTTCAACCAATCAACCAGTCAACTGCGCGAAGTGCCATCATTTGAAATGAGTGAAGGAGCAGTGAAAAGCTCTCCTTTCACCTGCAATCCTATGAATCACAATGCTATACGGGTGAAATGAAGAGGGTGAATAGAGGTGGTTTGATATTGGAGGGGAATGTAGAATATGGTTACACAACAAGCACGGATTTTCAGTTTTAATCAAACAAAGCGAAAAATCCGTGCTTGTTCAGTCTCTCTATTTGAGAGATGAAAAGCAGGTTGTAGTCGCTTATTTATTGTATTGGTCAATCAGTCAAACGCATGAAAAAAGCCCACTCCTTATGAGAGTGGACTTTAAAGTACCTCCGAGGGGAATCGAACCCCTATCTAAAGTTTAGGAAACTTCTATTCTATCCGTTGAACTACAGAGGCAGAACATTTGTGGGTGCAAAGGTACTCTTTTTATTGGAATTTTATAACAAAGGACGTCTGTTTTTTCTTTGAAATCGGGGTTATTCTCCTTTTGCATATCGTATATTGCGCATCAGTCCTTCGTATTTTGCTCTCTTTATGGCTGTCTTCTTAAATATAGTGCGGTATTTATCGGGAGTGAGCGCTTCGAGTTCTGCCCGTGTGAGGGAAAGGAATGCTTCTGTTGGAGCAAATTCTGCAACCTGAGTGGGCGATGCGAAGCGGTGCCAAGGACAGATTGTGCGGCATCGGTCGCAACCATAGATGCAATTCCCCATCTTGCAAGCAATCTCTGCGGGAATCTTACCTCGATTCTCTATCGTTTGATATGAGAGACATCGTGCCGAGTCAAGTCTGTAGGGGGCATAGAGTGCTTGGGTCGGGCATTCATCGAGACATCGGGTACAATTGCCACACTGTTCGTCCATAGGTGAATCATATTGAGAAAAAGGGACATCTATTATAATTTCGCCTAAAAAGAAAGCCGAACCTGCTTGTGGAATAATGAGCTGGGTGTTCTTCCCAATCCATCCTAATCCACACCTCCATGCCCAATATTTTTCAAGCAGAGGGGCTGTGTCACAGAATATACGTGCTTGCCGGGGATGGTCCTCAGGCAACATACTGTGCAGATAGTTCAGCAGAGCGGTCAGACGACTTTTCATCACCTCATGATAGTCCTGTCCATAAGCATAGGTGGCAAATTCATATTGAGCAGTAGGGTCCAATAGTTTCGAAGGGTGGTAATTGAGGGCTACTGAAATGATGCTTTGGGCACCCTCTACCAACAGACCGGGATTGAGCCGCTTGTCTATGTTCTTTGCCAGATACTCCATAGAAGCATGTTTCCCTTGTTCTATCCATGACAGAAAATGGCAAGCAGTATCTTCGTCAACCGGAGCTACCGGAGCTGTACCGCATGCAGTAAAACCAAGGCGTGAAGCTTCTGCCTTTAATAATGTAGAATCAAGCATCAGATTAGTCATTCAAAGACTTTAAACTGGTATCCCTGCTCTAATAGCCATTCAATGGAGCGTGGCAACGCATATTTCAAATTTTCCACCGAACGTAGAGAGTCATGAAATGTGATGATAGAACCATTGCGTACATAGTGTTTGACCTTCTCAAACACCTGCTTCCCATTAAGTTGCTTGCTATAGTCGCGTGTGACTAAATCCCACATGATAATGCGGTAACGTTTGCGTAAGGTGTGGTATTGTCGGTATCCCATCCATCCATGGGGTGGACGGAAAAGATTGGACTGGATAAAAGAGTCGGCTTTTGCCACATTGGCAAGATAAGATGAGGCTTTATAGCTCGGACCGACTATATGGTTGAAGGTATGGTTTCCCACCCGATGTCCGCGTTTGACTATCATTTCAAATTCCTCGGGGTGCTTTCTTACATTGTCTCCCACTAAAAAGAAGGTAGCTTTGATTCCATACTTATCCAACACATCAAGCACCCAAGGAGTCACCTCGGGAATAGGTCCGTCATCAAACGTGAGATAGACAGACTTTTCTTCTTTATCCATCCGCCACAAAGCCTGCGGATAGAGCATGCGTAACAACAAAGGGGGTTGTTCGATGAACATTTTTTATATCTTGTAATTTGTTGGTTACAGGGTATGCCATGCCGTTGCATGACATACCCTGTGTCCAACAATTCATATCAGGGGTTGAGGTTAGTTTTGCTCTAAACGATTCTTCATCAACATATATGCTTCGTTGAATTTCAGCATATAAGGATTATCGTCTCCTATACCTGTTCCGCGCACTACACTTTCAAGGATGCTGAGTTGTCTTCTATACTCATCCATGCGACCATAGAATTCGGCATCATCCAGTGTGATGACCCAATCAAGGTAATCAGAAGCCTTGTCGCCCAACTGCCGATAGATGGCTGCTGCCTTTTCTTTTTCTCCTAATTGAGTATAGGCACTTGCCATATTGAGTGAGCTGGACCAAGCATAGTCATGCGGGACGGTGCTCGATGGTATCATCTCTTCAATATAGTCAAGCACCTTCAGCGCCTTGTCTTTCTTGCCTTCAGCAATGAGTTGCATGGCAAGTTTCACGTAAATACGGCGATGAGTGTGACACATTCTCATGTTGGTCTCGTCGAGATAGATATCGGGAGAACCTACGTTGCCAAACTTGAAGCGGTTCATCATGTTTTCGTAACTCTTCTCAGAGTCCATGTAATAGTTATGGGGATATCCTGCCCCTCCCTGCTTCACATAGCCGGCTTTCGTCCAGTTGATGGGGGTCAGGCGGTAGGCAAGTCCTTCTTGGATAAAGTAATCTTCCAATCCTAATTGGCTGGCTTCACCTACGCTGATAGCCATATAGAGCGGACGTTCCCAATTGGTGTTTGCCAACAGTTCCAACATCATCAAGTCAGCCTTCATCAACACGCTTCTACCGTGCAAAGGTATATACATCTTATCAGGGATACCTCCGTGCAGCGAATCGGGAATCATCATTCCTGAGCGTCGTACAGCCTCTTTGTCGATTGTCAGCACCAACGTGTCGGTAGGAATGATTCTCAATTTCGGATTGGGCGAGCATACCCAGTACTTCAAAACGTTCTTCACCTCAAAAGGATCTTCTCCAAAGCTGGCTTTTGCCTGCTCGGGGTTTTGCTTGTACATGTTCAAAACCATTTGTTTGGTTGAAGGTACTATGTTCACGTAGTCATTGGTGCCTGCCACATAATCATAGCGTTTCCAATTGATAGGCAACGAGGGTGATTCGTATGCCGGACGGCGCATTTGGTCAATATACCAGTCGGTGTTGAGATAACTGAGGTTGCAGACACGTACATCGGTTCTTACCCCTTCAGTGTCCTGGTTGTACCAGAGTGGGAATGTGTCATTGTCTCCATTGGTGAATATTACGGGATTGTTTCCTTCAGGCAAACTGTTGAGGTAGTTCTGCCCGAAATCACGGCAAGCATAACGTCCGCTTCGGTCGTGGTCGTCCCATGTTTGACTTGCCATTTGAATAGGAACAAGCAAACAGCACAGGCTGACCAACGAAGCGGCTACCGTACCATTCATCTTCTTGCGGAGCAGTTCGGTAAGACCGGCAACTCCCATACCAATCCATATGGCAAAAGCATAGAACGAACCAGCGTAGGCATAGTCGCGCTCACGGGGTTGTAGCGGGGTTTGGTTCAGGTAGACTACAATAGCCAATCCGGTCATAAAGAAGAGGAAGAATACTACCCAAAACTGTTTGACTCCGGCATCTCCGCGGTAAGCTTGCCAGAAAAGTCCGATGAGACCCAATATCAGCGGCAGACAATAGTATACATTGTGTCCGGGATTCTCTCTCCATTCGGTAGGTAATACGGACTGGTCTCCTACAAGCAGTTTGTCTATCACCGGTATTCCCGTTATCCAGTTTCCATTCTCCGGCTCGCCGTGTCCCTGCAGGTCATTTTGTCTGCCGGCAAAGTTCCACATAAAATAACGCCAATACATGAAGTTCACCTGATAAGAGAAGAAGAACTTCAGGTTCTCCCACATCGTAGGTATCTTTACCATGGTGATGTCTCCGCATTTGTCATAGGGGACCATACGTCCCTCTATTCCTCCCATCCATTGTTCGTAAGCCTGTATATGCTTCGGATCTGAACTGTACATGCGGGGGAAGAGCATCTCTTGCTCATACTTATACCCGGGGTTGGGGAAATATTCTTCGTAGAAATCTTTTTCATCAGCAGATTTCTTTTCTTTCCGTTGATAAACGGGAACCTTATCTAATTGTACTGGAATACAATAGTTGCCTTCGCGTTTCAGCTTTACCTCTGAGTTGAAGGTCTTACCATAGAATAGCGGACGGTCACCATACTGTTCACGTGCCAGATAGGTACCCAGTGTGAAGATATCTTCCGGTGAGTTTTGGTCCATAGGCGGGTTTGCACTTGAGCGGATGACAATCAGTGCATAAGATGAATAGCCGATAAGCATCATCATCAAGCAAAGCAACGTTGTGTTCAGTGCCCGCACAGAGATACGATACGTTCCTTTAACTTTAACGAAGAGTCCGAGAGCCAATACTGCTAATACGACAATGCCTATCAGAATGCTGATAAAGCCATGTCCATAGAAAGGAATACCCAACAAACCTACCGTAACGAGGAAGGCTATGTTCATCCTTTTCCGGTTTGCATTACGCACAGTCTCGTAGATAGCCCAGATGAGGGTGGTCACTACTATAACAATGTAAACTATCAGTCCGGTATTGAAAGGCAATCCGAGGGTGTTGACAAAGAACAGTTCAAACCATCCGCCTATTTTCACAATTCCCGGTACCAGACCATACAGGACTGCGGCTACCAACAGCGCTGAAACGGCTAACGCTACAATCGAACCTTTGAGATTGGCGTTGGGGTTGCGTTTATAGTACCATACCAATACGATGGCAGGAATACAAAGCAGGTTTAGCAGATGGACACCTACCGAGAGACCAACCAAATAGGCTATCAATATAATCCAACGGTCGCTATAGGGGGCATCTGCGTTATCTTCCCATTTGAGAATCAACCAAAAAACGACTGCTGTAAACAGGGATGAGTAAGCATATACCTCGCCTTCTACGGCACTATACCAAAAAGTGTCGCTGAATGTGTAAGCCAATGCCCCGACCAATCCCGAGCCAATGATTGTTATCAACTGTCCGGTTGACATCTCTTTGCCATTCTTGCATACCAGCTTACGGGTCAGATGGGTGATGCTCCAGAATAGGAACAAAATACAGCCTGCACTCAGCAATGCCGACATGATGTTAACCATGTAGGCAACCTGACCGGGGTCACTTACAAACTGAGAAAAAAGATTGGCAGTCAACATAAAAAACGGTGCACCGGGTGGGTGACCTACCTCCAGCTTATATCCGGTGGTAATAAACTCGGGACAATCCCAGAAACTGGCTGTCGGTTCAATCGTCATGCAATAAACAACGGCAGCAATGGCAAATGTAATCCATCCTACGAGGTTGTTTATAGTCTTGTACTGTTTCATCGATGAGATCTTATTAAATTTTAATTTTGTTTATTTCGATATAAATCGCGCAAAGATATAAAAACCTTTCTGAATCTCCCTATTCCTATGCATGTTTATAAGAATATTTAACCCAAAACGCGGAAGAGAGGGAGTATTCCATACAGACGGTGATACCGAACGAGGCAAGCAGAAGGAAAAAAAATGAAGGTGATGTCAGAAGAGAGAGGTGATGCCTTCGGTGGCAAACATCAACAAAGTGTAACGCAACAGTTTGCCAAGCAACATGGTAAGTAACGTAGCAAAAAAAGGAGTACGCAAAAGTCCTAAAGCTATACAGATGGCTTCGCCAAAAACGGGGAGAAAAGAGAAAAATCCCATCCAGACACCATAGCGGTGTACGAACTTCTCTACACGGAGCAACTTTTCATGGCTGACATGGAAATATCGCTCAATTAATGATAGTTTGCAAAGCGACCCTGCCAAGTAACAGGTGACACCACCTAATGTGTTACCGAGCGTGGCTGACAGGGTGATGCCCCAAGGCGAAAGTCCCATGGCAAGTAATGCAACTTGGATAGCTTCAGAACTGAAAGGAGCGATTGTTCCTGCCAAGAATGCAGCCAGAAACATACCCAAATATCCGAAATCGAGAAAAAAAGCTTCCATATAGAGATGTTACAGGTTAAAAAAATACGAGCAAATCCGCCACACAACAAGAACTGCCAATATCACCACCAAAGTATAAAATAGAATAGAGCCCGAACGATACGATGAAAGAGCAAACAAGTGAGACGAGAATATAGCACCCGAGATAGACAATAGCAGGCATAAGGCATCAACATAAGTTGGGTAAATAAGGAGCAAAATCAAGCTGAGCAGTACATACCAGCTGAAGAATTGAAGAAACTGACGGGTACGGAGCTTGTCGTGGAAACGGTACAACAGGAAATCGATGATACCGAAGAGGTTGAGGCACAAGACAAAACACAAGCAAAGAATGCGTGGTAGCGTGAAACAGGTGGAATGTCCAACGCAAAAGTCCTGAATGAGCAATTGGAAGAACGAGGGGATAACCGTGTAATCATCGCACACGACAGCGTAAGTCGTGAGGTATATCCAGGGTAAAAGGATACCGACAAGCCCCGCCAAAAAACTGCGTAAACTAAGTGCATTCCACGGTATAAGAGTGAGAAGCACCAAAGGCATATAAAAGGAAAAGGGCGGAACAAACATGCTCGCTACAGAAAGGAACAAGAAAAGATGGAATAATGAAGAGACTGTTTCGGTTGTTCCATAACAGTTGAACAGATAAAAAAGCGAAACGACCAGACAAAGACCGGCAAAAAGGATGCCGGGTTGACAGACCAACGAAGGGAAAAGAGAAACCGTCCACAGGTAAATGGAAGCATGAAACGTCGTGCGGACGCGGATGAGGGCATACCGATTGCACAACTCAAGCAGCAGCCAGGTTGCAGCCAACTGTAAAAGCAGTGCCACCCAAGGAGTAAAGCGGATAATGGTACTTTGTGCATTACCAGCTTCGCCCATCAGCTGCATGGTATCTATTATCCATAGGGCAAGCATGCCGACCATCGATAAAGGGAAGATGGCAGCTTGGCGGGCGGCTTGTTGTTGTATGCGGAGACGTGACATAATTAAAGGTTAAGTGGCTGTGTCAAATACACTATCCATCTGTTGACGGAAAATCAAGTGTGGTATCTTGACACAGCCACATGACGCATTGTCAATGAATGTCCAAGCCGATATCAGAGCGGAAATATTTCTTCTCGAAGTTGATTTTTCGGGCAGCATTGAATGACTGTTGCAAGGCTTCTTCCTTGTTGGCACCATAAGAGCTGACAGCGATGACACGCCCACCGGCTGTGACAACTTGTCCGTCTTTCATCGCAGTGCCGGCATGGAACACGATACTGTCGGTAACCTCCTCTATTCCGGTGATGAGGAATCCTTTTTCATAAGTTTCCGGATATCCGCCGGATACAAGCATTACACATACGGCTGCACGTGAGTCAACCTCCAGGTTTTTCTCATCGAGATTGCCGGCAGCAACACCTTCAAAGAGTTCTACCAAATCACTCTTGATGCGCAGCATGACACTCTCGGTCTCGGGGTCTCCCATGCGTACATTGTATTCGATAACCATCGGTTCGCCTTTGACGTTAATCAGACCAAAGAAGATAAATCCCTTGTACTCGATGCCTTCGGCTGCCAATCCTTCTACGGTAGGACGTATGATGCGGTTTTCAACCTGCTGCATCCAAGCTTTGTCAGCAAAGGGGACAGGTGAAACCGAGCCCATACCACCGGTGTTGAGTCCTGTGTCGCCTTCGCCAATGCGCTTGTAATCTTTCGCTTCGGGAAGGATTTTGTAGTTCTTGCCGTCAGTCAACACGAATACAGAGCATTCGATGCCGGAAAGGAACTCTTCGATGACAACGGTTGATGAGGCGTTGCCGAACATTCCGCCCAGCATCTCCTTCAACTCTTTTTTTGCCTCATCAAGCGTGTTCAGTATGAGCACGCCCTTGCCGGCACAAAGTCCGTCTGCTTTCAGCACATAGGGTGCTTGCAGGGTTTCGAGATAAGCCAATCCCTCTTCAAGTTGCTCACCGGTGAAACTGCGGTAGCCGGCTGTAGGGATGCCATGGCGCTGCATGAATCCTTTGGCAAACTCTTTGCTTCCTTCCAATACGGCACCGGCTTTTGAGGGACCGATGACGGGGATGTTTTTCAACGCGTCATCGTTTTTAAAGTAGTCATAGATGCCCTTTACCAGAGGGTCTTCAGGACCTACCACCACCATGTCAATCTCTTTCTCCAACACAAATTGGCGGATTGCCGGGAAGTCATCTCCCTTGATGGTCACATTCTCTCCTACAGTGCCTGTACCGGCATTCCCGGGAGCAATATACAATTTCTCTATTTTCGGACTTTGGGCTATCTTCCAAGCCAGGGCGTGTTCGCGTCCGCCACTGCCCAACAATAACAGTTTCATATAGCGTATCTCTTTTTCTTGATGTTGTATTGTCAGTTACTTTAAGAAATCTTCAAAATATCGGGTGATGTGTTCATGCAGGTGCACTCGAGAGCTTCCGACCATATTATGTCCCTGTCCGGGATAGATGAAGAGGTCTGGATGCGTCCCGTTGTCAATGCAGGCTTTCAGGAATGAATAGGTCATTTGAGGCACGCACACCGGGTCGTTACCACCATGAATGACAAGCAGGCGTCCCTTCAGATTGGCAGCTTTTTCTAACAGGCTGCTGTTTTTATATCCGTCGGGGTTGCTTTGTGGAGTACCCATGTAGCGCTCGCCATACATCACTTCATAATATTTCCAGTCGGTCACAGGACCTCCGGCTACTGCAACCTTGAACACATCCGGATAGGTCAGCATCAGGTTGATGGTCATGAATCCGCCAAAGCTCCAGCCATGCACCCCCAACCGTTCGGCATCTACATAAGGGAGGCTTTTCAGGAAGTCTACTCCTTTCAGTTGGTCCTCCATCTCCGCTGTGCCTAACCGATGGAAAGTACAGTTCTCAAACTCCAGTCCTCGGTTACTGCTTCCCCGGTTGTCAACGGTAAGCACCACGTAACCCCGCTGTGCCATATAGATGTCCCATCCGCGCACGGCATAGTTCCATGTGTGTTGGACCATTTGTGCATGCGGACCACCGTAGACATAGATGACAGCCGGATATTTCTTTGCAGGGTCAAAATCTGCAGGTTTGACCAGACGGTAATAGAGGTCAGTATTGTCGTCGGCAGCTTTAATTGTCCCGACAGTTATCTCGGGAACCTTGAATCCTTCCCAAGGATTGGGAGCGGCAAACAGTTCTCTTACGCTCTTGCCCGTTTTTACAGAGACCAGCTGGATGCAACGTGGAGTCTGGGGGGCTGAGTAGCGGTCTATCATCCAGTCAGCCGATTCCGAGAGTTCTGGGGTATGCACCCCTTCACTGTTTCCCAAGGGACGGCGTTTCCCTGTTTTTATGCTTACTGCATAGAGGTTGGTTTGCAAGGGGGAGACTTCAGTAGTGGCAATGATTACCTCCTTGCGCTTTTCGTTGAATCCTACAAGTTTCTGCACCAACCATTCACCTTGTGTCAGTTGGGTACACTCTTTGCCTTCTATATTATAAAGGTATAGGTGGTTGAATCCGTCGCGTTGGCTTTGATAAATGAATCGGGTGTCGTCCCACGGCAAAAAGTGGATGGGACTCATGGGTTCTACATACTTTTCGTGCCGCTCTGTCAAGAGTACGGCATCTTTTATGCCGGTAGTGACATCGTAACGGACCAGCTGGGCACTCTCTTGTGTGCGCGGATGTTCCATCAGGTAGAGGTACTTTCCGCACGGACTCCAGGCGATGTTTGAGAAATAGCGGTCTGTCGGGTTTCCGGTTTGCAGGTAGAGGGTTTCTCCTGTAGCAAGGTTGTATATCCCCACTGTCACTTCATGGCTGGCAGTTCCTGCCATAGGGTATTTGTCTGGCATATAGGCGGCAGTGCGTGCTTCGGTGTCTACTTGCGGATAGTCGGCTACCTTGGTTTCATCCATGCGATAAAATGCCAGACGGTCACCTTGCGGACTCCAGAAAGTCCCTTTCATTATCCCGAACTCATTGCGGTGTACTGCAAAACCTGCCTTGACTCCCTCCGGTTCGTCGGTAATCTGTCTCTCTTCTCCACCGGCACTCTTTACATAGAGATTGTTTGCAAGGGTATAGGCGGTATGTCGCGACAGGGCGTGCCAATCGTGGTTTTCGGCTTGTGCTTGGAAATTACTTTCCCACTCGATTTCTTTTTGCTCCCAATTGTAGAGCAACCATTTGTGGGATTGTTGCACAAACATCAAAGGCTTGTCGGCATAGGGGAACTCGGCTTTTAGCAGGGTATGCAGCGTATCTTTCCCCATCTCCTTCAGTTGGTCGTTTATTTGTTGGAGTGTCAAGAGGAACAGCTCGCTCTTTTGGGCTTGCGGTTGAAAGAATGTGAGTGTGTCAACCGTTTGTTCCACGCACACGTCTCCCCACCAGGTGTACCATCTGTTCTCGGGGGTATGACTGTAATAGGTCTTACCGCCCGGAATCAGTTCGTGCAGTGTAAACTCCTTCTTCTCTTGTGCCATGATTGTGGTTGCCATGATAAAAAGGCATGCCGCCCATAAGGTCCTGGTTCTATACATATCTCATCGACTAATCTTCACTCTTTGGTGTGTCAAAACTCATGGCTTGTATGCCGCTGTATCTTTTGGGCTTCTCTTCATCGGTATACTCCCGGTTGAAGGGGCGTCTCCTTTCTGTCATCTCTCCCTCTTTCGGGTTTCTCTTCCACTCTTTTGCCGGTTCTGCATTCCAGGGCTTGTCTGCTCTGTTTCTGAAGCCTGTTTTCTCTCCTCGTGGTCTGCGGTTGTCATACCGTCTTTCTCTCTCTTCTCTTTTTTCTCCTTTCTCGCGGCGTTGGCGTCGTTCCTTCAACTCCTTCCCGGCAGACCTGAACTCCTTATATTTTCCGTCAAACAGTTGGTATTTGCGGAATTCACACTCCAATGCTCCGTTGTAGAGCGGGATTTTCACCGAGGGCTTCAGCCCGATTTTGGCAAAACACTCTTCCCGGTAGCTCAGGATCCATGCATCACCCTGTTTGAACACATTTTTCAACCGGTTTCCTATCATGGCATAGAGTCCCAACAGGTCATCGGCAGAGATGCGTTCTCCGTATGGCGGGTTTGAGATGATGATTGATTTCCGCTCGGGGGGCTGAAAGTCAGCAAAATCGCGCAGTCCGATCTCTATATCCTTACTCAATCCGGCAGCTTTCACGTTGCGTGTGGCAATCTCTACCGCCTGACGGTTATTGTCGTAGCCATAAATCTTTCCGGCAAACTCGTGTTCCATCGAGTCATCGTTGTATATGCGGTCAAACAGAGCTTCGTCGAAGTCGTTCCATTTCTCAAAGGCATACTCTTTCCTGAATACCCCGGGAGCTATATTACGTGCTATCAGTGCCGCTTCAATGGGTATGGTACCCGAACCGCACATAGGGTCTATCAGGTCACACTCGCCTCTCCATCCCGACATCAGAATCATGCCTGCTGCCAATACCTCGTTCAAGGGAGCCTCCATAGCCTCTTGGCGGTATCCTCTGCGGTGTAGCGACTCTCCCGAACTGTCGAGCGACAGCGTACACTCCTCTCCGGCAATGTGTATGTTCAGCTGCAAGTCGGCATTGTTCAGTTTCACGCTGGGGCGTTCACCCGTCTTTTCGCGGAAGTAGTCGGCAACTGCATCTTTCACCCGGTAGGCTACGAACTTCGAGTGTCGGAACTCATTTGAGAATACGACTGCATCTACGGCAAAGCTCTTTTTCTCGTCGAGGAATTTTTCCCACTCGATGTTTTTCACCTGTTCGTATACCTCGTCAGCAGTGCGTGCCCTGAAGTGTTTGATGGGTTTCAATATACGTATGGCAGTGCGCAGGCTGAAGTTTGCTCTATACATCATCTCCTTGTCACCGGTGAAGGCAACCATTCTTCTGCCTATCTCAATGCCGGTGGCTCCCAATGCCGTCAATTCGGCCGCCAACACCTCTTCCAGTCCTTGGAATGTTTTGGCTATCAGTTCAAATTCCATATCTCTGTTTTTTTATTTTCTTTGCACGATGCGTGCTCCCGGTTCCACGTCTTCCGTCACCCAGATGTTTCCCCCCACAACGGCTCCCTGCCCGATGGTGATTCGTCCCAATATCGTGGCATTACTGTATATGATTACATTGTCTCCTATGATGGGGTGTCGCGCTATACCTTTTATGGGATTTCCCTTTTCGTCCAACGGGAAGCTTTTGGCTCCCAGCGTCACTCCTTGGTATAGCTTTACGTTGTTTCCTATGATGCATGTCTCGCCAATCACCACTCCCGTGCCATGGTCTATGGTGAAGTAGTTTCCTATTTTTGCTCCCGGATGAATGTCTATTCCTGTTTCCGAGTGTGCCATTTCGGTAATGATGCGCGGTATCAGGGGAACGCCCAACAATAGCAGTTCGTGGGCTATGCGATAGTTGGCGATGGCTCTTATGGCAGGGTAGCAGTAGATAATCTCTCCCTTGCTGGTAGCAGCGGGGTCTCCGTTGTATGCGGCTTCCACATCGGTAGCCAGTGTGCGGCGCAGTTCAGGCAGTTTGCTTACAAACTTTGCAGCCCGCTCTTTTGCCTGTTGCTCCAACCACTCTTTCGGTTCATCGGCTGCATGCGCCAGTCCTGCTTCTATCTGTTGTGCCATCAGGCTGTACAGCTCTTCTACGTTCACACCAATGTGGTAGGCTATAGTCTGTCCGTCCACCCGCGTGTTTCCATAGTATCCGGGGAATAGGATGGCACGTGCCAACTCTACTATCCGGTGCAGCGCTTTTCCGCTGGGACCTATGTCACCTGCACTATGCCGGTGAAACAGCATCCCCAGCGCTTCGCCCTCCGACAGTTTGCCTACTGTATCAGTCAATATCGATGTTATATCCCGTGAATCCATGCTTTACTCTGATTAGTGGAGGCGGTGTCAAGTCGCAGATACCACCAAATTAGCTGCAAAGTAAAGCAAAATTCATTGGATAATCAAGAAAAACTGCCACTTTGTGACTTATTCGGCTATAAACCGCTGTGCTTTTTCTAAAGCGACATTGATATTGGGGCAAATATTCTCTTCACCCAACAGACGATAAAAGTTGCTCTTCTTCAAAGTGGCATGTACCTTTTCGTTCACTCCCGAAAGTATGATGTGTATATGTTCGCGTTGGCTGATTTCGCAGAAGTTTGTCAGGTTGTGAATGCCGGTAGAGTCAATGAACGGCACTTTGCGCATGCGGATGATACGTACCTTCGGACGGTCGCCCATTTGCTGCATCACCTCTTCAAACCGGTTGGCTATACCAAAGAAGTAGGGACCGTTTATCTCGTACACCTCCACCCCGTCGGGTATCATCAGATGCTCTTCGTGCAACTCTACATCACTCTCTACATTGGGGTCTATCTCGTCTGTGATGACCGATACCTGAGTCGTTTCTGCCATACGTCGCATACACAGCAGACAGGCAATGACCAATCCTATCTCTATGGCTATTGTCAAGTCAAAAATAACAGTCAGGATGAAGGTTATCAGCAACACCGTCACGTCCGACTTCGGGTTCTTCAACAGTTGCTTGAATGTGCGCCACTCGCTCATGTTGTACGACACAATCACCAACACACCTGCCAGACATGCCATCGGGATATATTGGGCAAGCGGCATCAAGAAGAGGAATATCAATAACAATACGGCGGCATGTATCAATCCGGCAACAGGGGTACGTCCACCATTGTTGATGTTGGTCATGGTACGGGCAATGGCACCGGTTGCCGGGATTCCTCCAAACAGTGGAGATACGATGTTGGCAATACCTTGTCCCACCAGTTCCTGGTTAGAGTCGTGTTTCGAGCCGATGACACCATCAGCCACGGTGGCTGACAACAACGATTCGATGGCACCCAACACCGCAATGGTTATGGCGGGTGAAATCAACTCCTTGATAATTTCCCAAGTCATCACCGGCACTTCTGCATCAGGCAATTCCGAGTGGATGGTAAAACGGTCGCCGATGGTCTCTATCGAACTGATTCCTGCATACGTCTTCAACAGATAGGCACCTATGGTCATGACTATAATGGCTATCAGCGACCCCGGAATCTTTTTGCTGAAACGGGGCGTGAGTGCAATGATTACCACACTCAGCACACCTACCAGTGTCGACCATCCGTCTATCGTATGGAAATTTTCGGCATATACGCCCCATTTCTCAATGAAGTCTGCCGGCACCTTGGCTATGCTCAGTCCGAACAGGTCCTTGATTTGGGTGGTGAAGATGGTCAGCGCAATACCGCTGGTAAATCCTACAACAATCGGGTAAGGAATGTACTTGATGATAGTTCCCAGATGGAAGACCCCCAACAATATCAGGAACACACCTGCCAGGATGGTGGCAATGGTCAGTCCCTCTATGCCATATTGTTGTATGATGCCATAGATGATGACAATAAAGGCTCCCGTCGGACCACCTATCTGTACACGGCTTCCACCGAAAGCCGAAATGGCAAACCCGGCGACAATCGCCGTTATGATTCCCTTTTCAGGAGAAACTCCTGAAGCAATGGCAAAAGCAATGGCAAGAGGCAATGCCACGATACCTACAATGATACCTGCCATACAATCAGCCGCAAACGTCTCTTTCTTGTAGTTTTTCAACATAGTGTAGAGCGTCGGCTTGAATTTAAAACCTTTCATGAGTTGTTTTGTTACCTAAAAATCTTTTTAACCTTTCAAAAAACGGTGCAAAATTATAACTTTTTAAGTAATCGTGCAACAAATCTGAAAAAAACCTAAGTATCCACGCGCCTTTTTTTTATAATAAACCTGTTTCTTTAGCAATCATAGGGGGATTCAAACTCCATATCCATCCTTTCCTTTCTATAAATATTATAACGTGAAACCTGTCCGCTCCATTGTACCTGCCCGTTCCACCCTACCAGTGTTTCCTTTCGCTCATTCCACTTGTTTCGTTTCATCCGTATAGCATTGTGATTCATAGGATTGCAGGTGAATGGAGAGTCTTTCACTGCTCTTTCACCCGTTTCAAATGATGGCACTTCGCGCAGTTTTTGGTTGATTGGTTGAGGAGTTGACAGTTCATAGTTGATAGTGCATATAATAAATAATCCGTGTCATCCGCGTGCCATTAAAGTGGTTGAAGGGTTGAGAAGTTGAAAAGGATGAAATAAAATCCGTGCCATCCGTGTCATCCGTGCCATTAAATAGGTTGAAGAGTTGATGGAAGGTGTGAAAGATGGATGAAACAGCTTCCTTTCACCCGCAACCATCTGTTATATAGCGCGATACAGGTGAAATGAAACGAGCGGAATGAGGTGGTGTAAATACAAGTATAGGAGGTGGAATGAGAATGTCAATTTTGTAACATACGGATATAACAAATGTCTCATTCCACCTCTATCAGGCATGGAATGAGACATTTACAATAGACACAAATTTCAAGTCAGATTGGTTGCTCGATTTTCTCTGCCATATCCTCGATATTTTCAAAAATCTCCAGGACATAGCTTCACCTGTTGCAGGACTCAGCTGCGTGAGTCCTGCAACAAAACGACCTGAGTCCTGCCACTTTTTTCACCCCGTATACACTTCTTAACGGTGTCACTCCGTACCCTCTAAGTTATGGGGTTGTCTCCAGTGCTTTGCGCGCGGTTGTGGGGTTGAAATGAATATAAATCTGCGTCATCCGTGTCATCAGCGTCTAAAAAATGAAAGAATGTCTTACGAATAATCTCCCGAAATGGGAATCCCTTCCTCTTATATATTATATAAAAGGTAGGCGGGATTCACCACAGATATTACTCTATTGGCAGTTCTTTGTCGCTTGAAACAAGTGTTTCCCACCCACTAGTGTTATATTCCAAAGATTGTCCGGCAACAGTGACCCTCCAGCTATGGTTGGTACTGTTGTTTCTGAATGTGACGGTTGCTTGCCCAGTGCTGTTTGTCTCTACTGTTGGATTCCAATATAATGTACGCCGGAAATCTTTTCCCGGTACAGGTTGTCGATGGGTGTAATCGGCTGTGAAGGTTTTGGGCTGACTGAATCCGCCAAAATAGGTGGTGCGTAACCCCTTGACTGTAGCATGTTGTTCCTGCCTTGATTTTACATCAATTAATATCATAGCTTGATTCCAGACACATTCTTCATAATTTCCTTCCATGCATTGGAAATCATACCCTATACGTTCTTTCTTCAGTGCCTTGAGGGTGTTATATCCCCTTCTGGAGTATCGACTTTGTGGGTCTTTGATTGCATTTAGCACCTCAGGATGGTCGCGCAGATATTTGATGTCATACAGACGGACTCGTTTTACGTTGTCAATGTCCATCTCATCCCAAAGAGGTGTCTGGGTGCGTGGCAGGTTGACACCGGCTTTTCCATTCTTAACCCATAGGCTGGCTGTCCGTCCGTAAAGAGAATAAACAGCAGATGTTTGTCCGGAGAGGTTCAAGGCGCTATTTCCATGACTGATTCCAATATCCATTCTCTCCAAGAAGTCTCCGACCTCTACAACATGGATTCCTTTGTCCAATAACCGGTTTACCTCTTTGTCTATATCCAGCACCATGTGTATTCCTTCTTTTTTGATTGCATGGTGTGCCGATTTGACGACATCAGGCAATTCTTGTACTTCGCTGATGGAATGCTTTCCTGCATTGTCCGTCCAACTTTCAGGCAATGTTATCTCATCTTGCCGATATGCACGCGGTTCAGGACTGATTTCGCGGTCAATCATAAAACGTACATTCCTTACTTTTTCATCGTCTTTCAGTGCCAAGTGCATCTCTTTCTGTCCGTAGAAATCGGGGATGCGGAAATTATACTGACCCATCGAGTCAGTCAGGCAATTTCCCTTGTCGGTCAGGTTGTGATAGTCGTCATACATCCATAGACGCACATTTCTGTCTGTCACAGGTTTCTGTCTTCTTCGGTTCAACACTTTGCCACTCAATATCAGTCCGTCTTCGATATAGTATGGACATGCCCATTCATTGAGTCGACACATCTTTTGCCAGTCATATCGTCTCCACCCCTGTACCATCATCAGCAGGTCCAGTTTCTGATGGCGTTTTTTATCATTATTCTCAAAATAATATTCAGGATTGTGGATATACCCTTTCAGTTCTGAACCCAACAAGCGATTCACTAAAAAACTCTCACAATACCGCGTAGCATATTCATATTTCATGTCACGGACAGAGACTGACAAACAGCCTTGGAATGGTGTTCCATCCCTTTGTTTCGCTACTATTTGCAATGTGGCATTTTTGTCCGCTTGTTGTAACGTGTCACCATCAAGCGTGAAACTGATTTGTGGTATTCTTTTTGAATGCCTCACAAAAAAGAGACGTGAACCCCACACCTTTCCCCATTCATCAAATAGAGTTGCTTGACATACTCCATCAGGGAAACAGCCTGTCGGTATATTCAAGCATGTGGCAGCATCTCTCACCCTCAGTGTGTCGAAACGCAACACATTACCTTCATGCTGGATAGTCATTCCCAAGAGTCTGTCTCCGGTTACCCCGTTCTTCCTGACTGTGACATAGAGCGAGTCGGTTTGCCTGTTATCCACCGTCATGGCATACCCTTCGGCTTCTGCTTTAGGAAGGGTGAAGCTATACTTCTTTTCATTATGTTGTATAGTCAAAATGGCTTTTTTTTCGGTGGGTGTATAGGTGAATACTCCCATTCCATCATGCAGACAAGGAATCTTTATCGGTTTTTCGTTACCGGAAGTCAATGTGGCAGGTACAGATAAAGGAATCCCCTCTTTGTTCGTAATCAGATATGCCATGCGGCAAGGGACATCTTTCACGGCATGTCCTCCTTCGGGATAGAAATACACGCTTACTCCGTCCGGTTCCTTTGGCTCTTTTCGCCGTTCGGGCAATGGGTCTGTACCTTTTACCATTGTGGGAAGATAACCGTCAGCAAATGATGGACGGTCATATACAGGAAACACCCGTGAGAATATGTTTTCTGTATCCCAATTCAGCATATAACGTGTGTAAGCCCTCACTTCATAGAAACCCGGTAAGACATCGTTTGTTCTTTTAAATGAATTTACCTCCCCATTCAAGTCCGCCACTTGTTGCAAAGGCAACTCTCCCCAGCACTCTCCATTCTCTATTTTTAACTTGCGGGCATGTACAACCTGCCCGATAGGTGAAACCAATTCCACATACAAGACCCGGCTCAAAGGCTCATGTCTTTCCGGATGAGTAGAATGTACATAAGCCTTGAACCAAATGGTATCACCTTGAAAATATCCAGTATTGTCAAAGTGTAGCCACACCTTTTCTTGCGGATAAAGGCGACTGAAATGGTATACTCCCCGTACATACTCACTCAATCGGACAAACGTACTTTCAGTGGCATAGCAAAATGCCATCGGGAAGAAGTAGAGTATGATACAAAAGAGTTTCTGCGTCATAGAAGTCAACATGTTAGTTATGGTGTTTCATTTATTGCTTTCTTCCGAAATGGGAATCCCCCTTCTTAATATATAATAAGGTAGGTGGGATTCACCACAGCTATTACTCTACTGGCGGATAATGAATTTCCCAGCCGAGGCTATCCAGTTCCCATTCTGTATACCAATGCATATAAAGCAAATGCTTATCTTGAAATTTTCGCAAACTGTCGGGATGACAATTTTTAGAATTATAGGGAGCATCAAAAAGAAGAACACGCACGAATGGTATGGTACGAAGTTCTCCCTCCCAACACATACTGTTCAGCGGCTTTAATCCCATAGAATCTTTAACACATATGTGAATACCTGAAAATAAGGAGTCTGACAAAAGCATAGGATTCCACTCTAACCATATATCACTCTCTGAGTTATTAACAAAATGGATATCGGAATGGTAATCCTTACCCAAACAGCCTTCTTCATAACTAAATATATGCTTTTCACAAGTGAAAGCCAATGAGATACAAAGCAATCCTAAGACAAACAGGTGTTTTACTATTTTCATTTTTACCATTTTTTACTGTTGAGGAAATATAATTGTCCAGTTCAGACTATCTAACTCTTTCTTGGAATACCATTTCTTTAAAAGCAAATGTTTCTTTTCAAAATCTTGTAAAGCTTGTATCACAGATAAACTGTCAGTATTATACAGTTCTTGATAATACTTTTCACGTGCGGCTTTTATGTTTATAGGAGCACAAGTATCTGCTATAAATATACGTGCGGCAAACGGTTCATACTCATCAGAATCCCAAAAATCCATGCCGAATAATACCATAGAGTAAGGAGCCACTTCAAGACTTTCTCCATAAGATATTGTATCTGCAATTGCTTCGGCACCATAACTATGTTCCATTCCATGTGGTGTTAACACCTCTATCCATATGGCGTTATTCCCTTGATTTACAATGCGTATAAATGGATGCTCATATTCATGATAAATTTCATCCATTTCGCATGCCTGAAAACAAAAGCAACAGATAGCAAGCAATGCTGATTGAAAATATTGATTCATGTTCTTGTATTTTTTCATTTCTTTCGTAATTTTGTTCGGTTATAGCGAATATAATTGTACAATCCTAAAGATATTGGAACCAACATGAAGAGTACAGCTATAGTAGAATGCAAATATACTGAATATTATGACAATCCAACTATTATTGTATCTTTTTTTGTCAGAAGAACTGATTTTTTCTTTACCAATCTGTTTATTGCTTTCTCCCGAAATGGGAATCCCCCCTTCTTAATATATAATAAGGTAGGTGGGATTCCCGAGGAACCGGAGTTATTCTTCGCCTTCGTTGACAATGAATCCTCCACTGACTCCTTGTCCGTTGCCGTTGTTGTAGACAGAGACAACGTACGAACCGGTAACTACCGGAACCGAAAGTGTGGTACCCGTCGGAGCTGACAGACGTAAGAATTTCTGGGACAATCATTGGAAAAGTAATATATACTCCATCAGCCAAAAGAGATATATTAAAGTGCCAACGGATATATACTTGTTTGGCCATTGCAGTAGATATAAAAAAAGTTCTTCTTCAACCCGGCTGGTATCCGGAAGCTGAAGAAGAACTTTGATATGAGGGCTTTATCGCCTGTGGCTTATTGCTTGTTAGGACGCTCGCGACGTGCAGGACGTGCAGGGCGTTCAACGTAGTCGGCAGGTTTCTCTAACAGTACGCGGTGAGAAAGTTTGAACTTACCGGTCTTGGGGTCGATTTCCAACAATTTCACTTCGATGTCATCGCCTTCTTTGATGCCGGCTTCTTCGACAGTCTCTAATCGTTTCCAATCTATTTCAGAGATGTGGAGTAATCCGTCTTTGCCGGGGAGGAACTCGACGAAGCATCCGTAAGGCATGATGCTGCGCACCTTGCCGGTGTATACTTCACCCACCTCGGGGATGGCTACGATGGCCTTGATTTTGTTCATGGCTGACTCGATGCTCTGTTTGTTGGTGCCGGCAATTTCAATCTTACCTACCCCGTCAACCTCGTCGATGGTGATGGTAGCACCGGTCTCTTCCTGCATGCCTTGGATAATCTTACCGCCGGGACCGATCACTGCTCCGATGAACTCTTTCGGGATAATCATCACTTCGATGCGTGGAGCGTGGTCTTTCAGCTCGGGGCGAGGTTCGGCAATGCATTCGGTCAGCTTGTTCAAGATATGTTCGCGACCGGCTTTTGCCTGGTTGAGTGCCTTCTCGAGGATGTCGTATGAGAGTCCGTCAACCTTGATGTCCATTTGGGTGGCAGTGATACCGTCGCGTGTACCGGTAACCTTGAAGTCCATGTCTCCCAAGTGGTCTTCGTCTCCCAAGATGTCGCTCAATACGGCATATTTCTCTTCGCCCGGGTTTTTGATGAGTCCCATGGCGATGCCTGATACGGGTTTTGCCATCTTGACTCCGGCATCCATCAGTGCCAATGTTCCGGCACATACGGTAGCCATAGAAGAAGAACCGTTTGACTCGAGTATATCAGAAACTACACGTACAGAGTAGGGGTAGTCAGCAGGAATTTGTCCCTTCAAGGCACGCCAAGCCAAGTGACCGTGACCAATCTCACGACGTCCGACTCCACGTTGTGGGCGAGCTTCGCCGGTAGAGAAAGGAGGGAAGTTGTAGTGCAACAAGAAGCGTTCGCGGTGTTGGTCGAGTACATCGTCAACAATCTTTTCGTCGAGTTTGGTTCCCAAGGTTACGCTGGTGAGTGACTGGGTTTCACCACGGGTAAAGATAGCTGAACCGTGAGGACCTGGCAACGGATCTACCTCGCACCAGATGGGGCGGATATCGGTAGTCTTACGTCCGTCAAGACGTTTGCCTTCATCGAGGATGCAACGGCGCATAGCATCTTTCTCAACGTCGTGGTAGTAACGGTCGATGAGGGCGGCTTTGGTCTCCAGTTCTTCTTCAGTGAACTGTGCCTTGAACTCTTCGCGGATAGCTTCGAAGGCGGCACCGCGCTCGTGTTTGTTGCAGTTTCCGCTCTGTGCAATGGCGTATGCCTTGTCGTAGCAAGCTTCGCGTACAGCCTGACGCAGTTCTTCGTCGTTTTCTTCGTGGCAATATTCGCGCTTGGTGACGGTACCACACTCTTCCATCAACTCCATCTGCACCTTGCAGTGGTCTTTGATGGCGGCATGTGCAACCTTCATGGCTTCGAGCAGGTCTTGCTCAGAAACCTCTTTCATCTCGCCCTCTACCATCATAATGTTTTCGTAGGTGGCAGCAACCATCAGGTCCATATCTGCCTCTTCGAGTTGTTGGAAAGTGGGGTTGATGACAAACTCACCGCCAATGCGTGCAACACGCACTTCAGAGATTGGTCCTCCGAACGGGATGTCGCTTACGGCGAGTGCTGCAGAAGCTGCAAGTCCTGCCAATGCATCGGGCATATCTACACCGTCGGCAGAGAACAGGATGATGTTTACGTATACCTCAGCATGATAGTTATCGGGGAATAGAGGACGAAGAGCGCGGTCGACCAAGCGGCAAGTCAGAATCTCATAGTCTGAAGCCTTGCCTTCACGTTTGGTGAATCCACCAGGAAAACGGCCAAAAGCCGCATATTTCTCTTTATACTCTACCTGTAAAGGCATAAAATCTGTACCGGGAACTGCATCTTTTGCGGCACAAACAGTAGCCAACAACACGGTGTTACCCATGCGCAGCATTACCGAACCATCGGCCTGCTTTGCCAACTTTCCCGTCTCAAGTGTGATGGTTCTTCCATCAGGCAACTTGACCTCTTTTGTAATTACATTCATCTGATTAAAAATTGATATTCTATTGTTTTTTTCTTTCAAAAATCGTGCAAAGATACGCTTTTTGCTTGATTATGAGCAATAAAAATAAAAAAAATCTTGAAATTATAGTTTTTTTAATAGATTTGCGAGGATTCTTCTTTCTTCTCCCGTCTCTTTTCTGAAAAAATGCTTTATCTTTGCAACTCATTTTGCCGTGCCTCGCTGTGGGGGTGACGGGCAGGGGTGAGATATGTTTGAATTCTTTATAAAAGGATATGACAAGACAATGAAAAAGACAAGTTGGATGATGGCAGCCTTTGCATTGGCTGTGATGACGGGCTGTGAGCAGGAGCCGCGTTTCAGTATAGCCGGAGAGATTTCCGAAGCTGACGGACAGATGCTCTATTTTGAAGAGAATGGCTTGGAGGGTATAAACTGTATAGACAGCGTGAAGCTGGAGGCTGACGGACGTTTTGAGTTTGCACATCGGGTGGGGGATGATGCCCCTGAGTTTTACAGGTTGCGCATAGGGAATAAGACCATTAGCCTGACGGTTGACTCGACAGAGGCTGTCACGGTGAAGGCTGCATTGCCCACGATGACTACCGGTTATGAGGTGACAGGCTCGGAGGGGTGTGAAAAGATAAAGCAGCTGGCTGTGGGGCAGACCCGGATGTTGAAACAATTGCAGGAGTTAAGTGCCCGAGTGACTGCACCGGGTATCTTGCGTGATAGCATAGACGGGCAGATTGCAGCCTACAAGCGGAAGGTGATAACTGATTATATATTGAAAGCGCCTGCCTCGGGGTATGCCTATTATGCTTTGTTTCAGTATATCGGTGGAATGCCCTTGTTTAACCCGGAGAGCAACCGTGAGGATGTGCGCATTGTAGGAGCGGTGGCAACGGCATGGCAACAGGCTTATCCTCATTCATATAGGGCGTTGCACTTGCGCAATTTGGCACTCAGGGGGT
Organism: Bacteroidaceae bacterium; assembly: GCA_017472635.1. Lineage (GTDB taxonomy): Bacteria > Bacteroidota > Bacteroidia > Bacteroidales > Bacteroidaceae > Phocaeicola_A. The sequence goes on along the minus strand of JAFUPU010000089.1, from coordinate 44,642 downwards.
TGAAGAATACCCGGAAAGTACAGCGCGAGCAAGTGCCGGCTGAACTGGTAGAAGAGGTAGCATTGTTGGATTTGGCTTTGCCTGACATGAAAGGCGACTTGCGTCGCCTGACGGACTTGAAGGGAAAAGTGGTGTTGCTTGATTTTACGGTTTATCAGACACAAGAGTCGCCGGCACGAAACATGGCTTTGCGTGAATTGTATGAGGCGTATGCTCCGCAGGGATTGGAGATTTATCAGGTGGCAATGGATCCCGATGAGCATTTTTGGAAAACGTCAGCTGACAACCTGCCCTGGGTGTGTGTGCGTGATGCTATGGGAAACTCTATGCGCACTTATAATGTGAGCAACTTGCCTACCTATTTCCTGATAGACCGCGACAATGCCCTGTATATGCGCAGTGATGCCATAAAAGATGTCGCACAATTGAAGGGAGAGATAGAATTGTTGCTTGCCAGATAAACTGGCTGATTTTTTTTAGGCACAGATTATACCGGTTGGTACGGATGGTGAAAGCCATTCCTGATTTGGTATAATCTGTGACTAAATGTTTGTTGTTGGAATCAGAATCTTACATATACCTGTAGCTGCAGGTGGTTGTAGAAACTTTCGGAGGTGGTACGGAATCCCAACTCGTCGTAGTGTGCCGAACGGGCGTTGACGAAACTGTATCCTCCTTGAATGAGCAGGTCTTTGGCAAGCCAATAGTTGAGGCTGATGCCATAAATGGAAGTTTGAGTGTCGGAACTTTTTTCATCGCGATAGACATCCCATTTTCCATAGACTTTGAACTGTTTGCCAAAGGGAACGCCTATGGTAGCATACCATCCGTCGGCACCATCGGTTGCAAACAGTTGGTTTGACTTGCGACCCTCAGAAGTGATATATTCGGCACGAACCGTCCAGTCGCTTTCGTATTTCACTCCGAAAGCCATGCGGTTGCGGTCGACAGTGACTTTGTTTGCTGTATATCTGCCTGCCCAGCCAAAAGCTCCGATTTGCAACTCTTTGATGGGGGCGAACCATAAGCCTCCGATGATATCTTTACTGCGGTTGGCATCATTGTGGTTAATGCCTTGACCATTGTAGACTCCCACCTGATAGTGAAGCAGGCGGTGATTGTCTGAAGCAACAGGGAAGAGGTCTCCTTGTAACAAGATGCCCAAGTCGCGACCTCCACTGCCATGCTCGCCTACGCGGTCAGAAAAACCTGCAAGTTTGGTTATTGCTTGTGCATAGGAGCCGAATCCTTGATTCCAAGGATTATAAGGGTTCTCAAAGGTGAATGCCCTTTTCATTTGTCCCAAACGTACTGTAAACTCGGGGTGTTTGACCCACTCGACATAAGCATCGACGATGCGCGGTCCCTTGTCGACACCGGGAGCACCATTGACCTCCATCTGCAGACGGTATTTGAAGTCGTTCATCAGACTACCGTTTACGTATACACGAGCCAACCGGAGACTGAATCCGGCACTTTCGTCTTTAGTGCCATCATCGTAAAAACTGTAATTGCCGATGATGTATCCACCGAACTTGGCGGTAACGGGCAGTTCTTTCAGCTTGGGAAGTTGTGCCTTCACCGAGACGAAACATGCTGCGATGCCCAGCAGGTAAAGGGTGATAATCTTTTTCATATATACATTATTAATTAATATAAGGAGAGGCGATGCCTCTTCACAAAAGGTTCTTGTATGAATCTAAAAAAGGCTCACGTCCTACAAAAGAACGCGAGCCTTGTATGAAAATGTGATTGATTATTCGATCACATCACCGCCTCTTTCTTTACGACTCATCACGCGATAGGCGATAGGAGCTGCCACGAAGAGTGAAGAGAGTGTACCGAAGACAACTCCTAAAATCATGGCGAATGAGAAGCTGCGGATGCTGTCACCACCGAGGATAAAGATGCAGAGCAATACAACTAAGGTACTTGCAGAGGTGTTGATGGTACGTGCCAAGGTGGTGTTCAACGAGTCGTTGAACAACTGGAACTTGTTACGTTTCGGATAGAGAGTGTTGAACTCACGTACACGGTCGAAAATAACCACTTTATCGTTGATAGAATAACCGATAGCAGTCAAGATGGCACCAATGAAAGTTTGGTCAACCTCTAATGACATAGGCAACCAACCATAGCACAACGAGTACATACCAATAATTAGCATGGTATCGCAAGCCAAAGCTATCACTGAACCTACAGAATAAGCCACGTTACGGAAACGAACGAGGATGTAGAGGAAGATGGCAATCAATGCCAAGATAACAGACCAGATGGCTGAAGTCTTGATGTCGTCAGCGATAGAAGGACCTACCTTTTGTGAGCTGATGATAGAACCACCAGTCCAGTTGTCGCGGTCAATGAATACCTCTAATGTAGTACCCTCAGTCAACAACTTGCCATCGCGGAATGCCTCATAGAGGAATTCTTCGATTTCAGAGTCAACGTTGGTTCCGCTCTCATTAATGCGGTAGTTGGTAGATACACGGATGGTTTTACCGTCGGTACCCAAAGCGATGGCACTTACGTTGGCATCGGTAATCTTCTGAGAGAGCAATTCACGTACGGTCTCAGGCTGAACTTGCTGTTCAAATTGTACCACGAAGTTGCGTCCACCGGTGAAGTCGATACTCTGGCTCAAACCTCGTACTGCGAGAGAAATCAAGCAGACAACGATAGCAACGCTGAAGATAGCGAGTGATTTTTTTGCACCGCCCATGAAGTTGTACTTGGTTCCTTGCATCAGATTCTTAGAGAGGCTGGTGGTGAAGGTCAGGTTCAACCACTTGTCCTTACCCATACGCCATTCGTAAACGATACGTGTCAAGAATACGGCGGTAAAGAATGAACAGAGGATACCGATAATCAAAGTGGTGGCAAAACCACGGATAGGACCTGTACCGAAGTAGAACAGGATGATACCGGTGATGATTGAAGTCAAGTTAGAGTCGAAGATTGCTGAGAAGGCATTCTTGTAACCGTCAGCCAATGCTGCGCGTACATTCTTTCCTGCGCGCAACTCTTCCTTCGCGCGTTCATAAATAAGTACGTTGGCATCAACTGCCATACCCAACGTGAGCACCATACCGGCAATACCAGACATGGTCAATGCCGCCTGGAATGAGGTGAGGATACCGAGGGTGAAGAAGAAGTTGACAACCAATGCGCCATTGGCAACCATACCGGGGATGAAGCCGTAAATAGAGCACATGTAGACCATCAAAAGCACGAAGGCAACGATGAATGACCACATACCTTGGTTGATTGACTCTTGACCAAGAGAAGGACCTACGATGTCTTCTTGTACGATGCGGGCAGGTGCCGGCATCTTACCAGACTTTAACACGTTTGCCAAGTCTTTGGTATCTTCAGGTGTGAAGTTACCGGTGATTTGTGAGTTTCCTCCAGTGATTTCACTGTTTACATTCGGAGCACTATAGACATATCCATCCAATACGATGGCGATGGCATGACCAATGTTGTTTTTAGTCAACTGAGCCCAACGGCGAGAACCGTCAGTGTTCATAGACATGCTTACGCAGGGGTTTCCATAGTTGTCGTATTCATCTTTAGCATCTACTACAACATCTCCTTCGAGGGGAGCGCGACCGTTGCGCTCGGTAGACTTGATGGCGTACAACTCATAGATTTGACCTGTCTTGTCAAAATCAGCACCCTTTACACCCCACTTCAAACGAAGTTCGCGTGGGAATGAACCAGCAATCTCTTCCATGGCAAGCAGGCGATTTACCTCGGCAGTGTCTTTGTAGTGAGCATAACCTACCACACAGCCACCGTAACCGCTTGTGTTGAACTGGAGTATAGAAGCCAACGGATGCTCTTTCTTCATTTGTTCAGTGTTAGCTACATTGCTTGTAGTCTGTCCCCCCTCCAATGCAGCAGCCAAACTGTCGGCAGCAGAAATAGTTGCAGTTGCAGCTTGCTCTGCTACTTCAGTAACGACTGTATCGCCATTGAGTGCGGCTTTGTCTGCCAATAATGTGCGCAGACGATTGTCTGCTGAATTCAAGTAAGGAACGATTTCATTGGCATCGAAGGTCTCCCAGAACTCCAAGTTGGCAGAACCTTGCAGCAACTTTCTTACGCGTTCGGGCTCTTTGATACCGGGAAGTTCTACCATGATACGACCCATGCCACCTTCCAATGCTTGGATGTTAGGCTGTGCCACACCAAAGCGGTCGATACGGGTACGTAATACGTTGAATGAATTGTCTACTGCAGCCTTTACCTCTTCGCGTAACACCTTGATCACCTCATCGTCGCTGCTTTTGGTTGTAACTCGGTCTTTCAACTGTTGAGTTGCAAAGATTTCAGCCAAGCTGCCTTCGGGAGCCAACTTTTTGTACTCTTCAACAAACAGGGTAATGAAATCATTTTGGCTGGTCTCTTGCTTGCGGGCAGCCTCGTTTACGGCTTTGTTGAAAGCCTCATCAGTCTTGTGGTCAGCCAATGTCTTTACCACATCGGGGATTGACACCTCCAAGATAACGTTCATACCACCCTTCAGGTCAAGTCCCAACCCGATTTCCATCTCACGACATTGTTTCAGCGTGTAGCTCCACAACCATACTTTCTCATTTTGCATGGAATCGAGGTAGTGTGTCTCTCCCATCGGATGTTGTGCCGCCTTGCTCATGTGATGGCGGGTTACAAAAGAAAACGAGAGGTAGAACACACACACAAGTGTGAGCAATACCGCAAAAACCTTAACAAATCCTTTGTTTTGCATTTCTTTTTGAATTTTTATATTACTTATTTTCGTTAATTTCTCTCCACTTAAGGGAATACAAGGCTGCAAATATAGCTTTTTTTTCACATGCTAAAATGATTTGGCAGTGATTATTTAAGACTTTATCGCAAAAAAAGTGCTTTTAGAGCAGTTTTCAAGGTAAAGACCCTTTTGTTTTATTGCTTTTTCAGATAACACCAGATGGGGTAATGGTCGGAATTGTCCAGTGATTTATCTACTATACAGTTAAAAACGTCCCAATTGTTGCTGACCAGGATGTGATCGATGCGGAAGTAGAATCCATTTTGGTTGTAAGAGATGCCTAAACCGCAACCTGATTCGACGAATGCGTCTTTAAGGCTTTCACCTATAGTTTTGTGGGTGTAAGAGATGGGCGAGTCGTTGAAGTCACCACATACGACCACATATTGATGAGGGGAGTTTCGGATGTATTTGGCTACGCTGTCTGCCTGGGATGCCCGGATTGCCATGGCGCTGGCAATTTTACTGAATAGTTGTTTGAATCCACTCTTGACTTTTTCTTTTTCGGGGTCGGTTATCATCTCTTTGTAGACCGCTTTGTCATCGGAGGTCAGTTTGTTTGATTCCAAATGGTTGTTTATCAACAGTAGAGTGTCGTTGCCTATCTTGATTTCATAGGCAACACTTCCGTTGCTGCGACTGACATAGTCTATCTTCTTTTTTGAAAGGATGGGGTAGCGTGAAAAACATTCCCATGCATTTCTCTCTTCTTGAAGGCGGGCATAATAAGGGTAGTCTTTCAATGCTTCGCGTACGTTTCGGTCGGTCAGGAACTGGCTACGCTTGCTTGTGTTTACTATAGCCTCTTGGGTACAGATGATATCGGCATCGCTGTTTGCCAAGTATTCCAGTATGCGATTGGGCTCTTCTTTGGTATGTGGCTTGTCGTGTTCATATGCCATTACGTTGTATGACAATAGTTTGATGGCATCCTCAGGGATTTCTTTTTTTTGCGTACAATTTAAAGGTATATAGTCGCGGACTGCACCCCAGCACAATAATATTCCTAAAAGCGAGAGTAATGCATATTTACGATAAAAGATAACCCAAAAAAGCAAATAGAGGAGGTTGATTGTCAAGAATACGGGAAATGCCAATCCGGTACATGCCAGCAATGAATGTTCTATGGGGTCGATGTAAGGACTGTAGGCACATACCAACATAAGCACTACCATCAACGCATTACCTCCCAATAACAACCAACCGACAAAATGACCAATATACTTTAGCATAACTTTATCTTTTGCTTGCGTCAAACAATCTTTTCTTCTCTTCGGTGGTCAGACTGTCATATCCGGACTTTTTCAATTTGTCGAGAATGTGGTCGATTTCCTCTTCGTTTGCTCTTTTGCGTGCGTTGTACTCGTAGTCTTGTGCGCGGTTGCCATAGTTGACCTTCATGCGCGCCTTCTTCTCTTTTTTATCTGATGAGAAGAAGTCTGTAATGAAATCGAGTATCTTGTTTATCCACGATGTGGCATCGTACTTTCCGCTGCGTATGCCGTAAGCAAAAATCCAACCGGCAAGTGCTCCTCCCAAATGGGCGATATGTCCGCCGGCATTGTCAGATGTTATGAATAACATGTCGCTTACAATCATAATCAACGCTACATATTTCAACTTAATAGTGCCTAACAGGAAGAAGGTCATAGGACGCTCAGGGTCTCCGATGGCTGTTGCGATTACAATAGCCAATACGGCGGCAGAAGCTCCCAATAGCCATCCCACTTGCCCGTTGAAAAAGGGGAGTAGTGCATAGGCAGCCAGGTAGGTGAATGCGCCAACCAAGCCTCCCAACAGGTATAGTCCACGGAAATGGCGTGCCGAATAGGTCCATAGGAACAGTCTTCCAAAGCAGTAGAGCCACAACATATTGAACAGCAGATGTAACAGTCCGGCATGCATGAACATATAGGTGAACAACGACCATGGTTGCCATCCGAAAATAGGTAACAATGAAGGAATCTCAAGGGTGTAGACCCAAGTTGTGTCTTGATTGAACAGGCGGCAGCAAACAACTGACAGTTGAACGACAACAAAGACGGCCACATTGATGTAAATAAACTGCATGCAGACGTCGCTGCTGCGGAACTTCTGACGTAAATCAGTAATAATATTGCCCATCGTTATTTTTCTTCTTCCAATAAATAATCAAAATTAAACCAAACAGCATGCCGCCCAAGTGAGCAAAGTGGGCAATCTGGTCGCCCGCACGATTGCTTAATCCCAGCAGCAGTTCGATGGCAGCATATCCGATAACGAAGTATTTCGCACGGATAGGCATCGGGATGGGAAAAACAAACATGCGTTCGTTGGGGAACAACATGCCGTATCCCAGCAAAATGGCGTATACGGCTCCCGAGGCTCCTACCGTATTCATCATATTCAAGTATTCAGCCATAGGTATCACTACTCCACTTCCAAACGTTACGCCTTGGTAGGCGGAAAGTTGCGTTGCATATTCGATGTATTGGACAACCTCTTGACAGAGTCCGGCTCCGATGCCACATGCCACATAGTAGAATAAGAAACGCTGAGACCCCCAAACATGTTCAAGTATTCGTCCGAACATCCACACGGCAAACATGTTGAAGAACAGATGCTCAAAACCACTATGCACGAACATGTAGGTTATCAATTGGTAGGGGTTAAAATCTGATGCCATGAAGAAGTGCAACCCCAACAGGTTGTCAAGGTCAATCCCGTATCCCCTTAATACATAAACAGCCAAAAAGACCAATACATTTATAATAAGGAGATTCTTTGTGACTAAAGGCATATTATTCATTGCTCAATTCGTTTTTTTGTTTAATTGCGGTGCAAAAATACGAATTTATTCTTGGAATACAGCTGAAAAAACAATTCTCTTGTAATTTTTACACTCTTTTATATCTTTATTGTTGCTATTTTGCCTTATTGCAAACCATTGTCGGGGGACTTCTTCTATTCGTTCCGTCAATAGGTTAGCTAATGCAAAATAATCCTTTTTATACCTTGTTTTCTCAAGCCAGATACATCAAAAAGGTGTGAAATAAGGTTTTTTTTTGCTTTTCAGCGTTTTTTTTATCCAAAAAGTTTGGAATATGAGTTTCTTACTCTATATTTGCGATGCAATTATTGAGAACACTTGAGTTACATAATAATCATTTAATCAAATTCATTCGTATTATGAATAAAGCAGATCTTATCAACGCAGTTGCTCAACATGCCGGTTTGACAAAGGTTGACGCAAAAAAAGCTATCGACGCTTTTGTAGCTTCAGTAACAGAAGCTCTTAAAAATGGGGATAAAGTAGCCCTTGTTGGCTTTGGTACTTTCATGGTTTCTGAAAGAGGTGAAAGAACAGGTATCAATCCTGCTACAAAGGAAACTATCACCATCGCAGCTAAGAAGGTTGCAAAATTCAAAGCTGGTGCTGAATTGGCTGAAGCCATTAAATAAGCCACTTTGCCAAAAGAATAAAAAAAGAGATGCATCTTTGTTGTGCATCTCTTTTTTTATCAGTACTTTTGTAACTCATTTCAGACTTGCCACTAATTTACACTTAGAATTATACAAAAGTTAGATATGAATATCGAAAAAAAAATCATCCAGTCCGTTATGACGGGTATCAAGGCGTTGTACGGACAAGAAGTTGCAGAGGCTCAAGTGCAACTACAAAAGACCAAAAAAGAATTTGAAGGACACCTGACACTTGTTGTCTTTCCGTTTTTAAAGATTTCACGCAAGAATCCGGAACAGACAGCCGTTGAAATTGGTGCGTACCTGAAGGAAAATGAACCGGCGGTAGCAGCTTTCAATGTTATTAAAGGTTTTCTTAATCTTACGGTATCAGACGATTGCTGGATTGAATTGTTCAACAGCATACACACACAGCCGGAATACGGCATCACTCCTGCCACCGAGGATTCTCCGTTGGTAATGATTGAATATTCTTCACCTAACACCAACAAACCCCTTCATTTAGGACACGTACGGAACAATTTGTTGGGAAACGCTTTGGCAAATATTGTTGCAGCCAACGGAAACCGTGTGGTAAAGACCAATATCGTGAACGATCGCGGAATACATATCTGTAAAAGTATGCTGGCATGGCAGAAGTACGGTCAGGGAGAGACCCCGGAAAGCGCAGGAAAGAAAGGTGACCACTTGGTGGGTGACTATTATGTGGCTTTCGACAAGCACTACAAGGCAGAAGTGGCTGCACTCATGGAGCAAGGGTTGAGTAAGGAAGAAGCAGAAGCACAATCGCCCTTGATGCAAGAGGCACGTCAGATGTTGGTCAAGTGGGAAGCCAATGACCCCGAGGTGCGCCAGTTGTGGAGCAAGATGAACCAGTGGGTCTATCAAGGATTTGACGAGACCTATCGTATGATGGGGGTGGGGTTTGACAAAATCTACTATGAATCGGATACTTATCTTGAAGGTAAAGATAAGGTGCAAGAGGGACTTGAAAAAGGCTTCTTCTATCGCAAAGAAGATGGCTCGGTGTGGGCTGATCTTACGGCTGAAGGACTCGATCACAAACTCTTGTTGCGCGGTGACGGCACGTCTGTTTATATGACACAGGATATCGGAACAGCCAAGCTCCGTTTTCAGGATTATCCCATTGATAAAATGATTTATGTGGTAGGAAACGAGCAAAACTACCACTTCCAAGTGCTCTCTATCCTGCTTGACAAGTTGGGATTTGAGTGGGGAAAAGGGTTGGTACACTTCTCTTATGGTATGGTAGAGCTCCCCGAGGGGAAGATGAAGAGTCGTGAAGGTACGGTCGTGGATGCCGATGATTTGATGGAGGAGATGATTAATACGGCGCGTGAGACCTCTGACGAAATGGGCAAACTGAAAGACGTTTCAGCTGATGAAGCTGCCAATATAGCCCGTATTGTCGGTTTGGGAGCTTTGAAATACTTCATCCTGAAAGTCGATGCTCGCAAAAACATGACCTTCAATCCTAAGGAGTCTATTGATTTCAATGGGAATACCGGTCCTTTCATCCAATACACCTATGCCCGCATCTGTTCAATCCTTCGCAAAGCTGCAGAGGGTGGAATCTCCATCCCCGAGGTTATCCCTGCCGGATTGGCTTTGACCGATAAAGAGCAAGGACTTATCCAGATGTTGGCTGATTTCAGCGCCGTTGTCCGTCAGGCAGGCACCGATTATAGTCCGTCAGGTATAGCCAACTACTGCTATGAGTTGGTGAAAGAGTACAATCAGTTCTATCACGACTACAGCATCCTGCGTGAAGAGAATGAAGCCGTCAAGACTTTCCGCCTGGCTCTCTCTGCCAACATCGGCAAGGTAGTGCGTTTGGGTATGGGACTGCTTGGTATTGAAGTTCCCGAACGGATGTGATTTTTTTAGGAGTTAAAGGAGTTGTTCCTCCTTTAACTCCTTTTATTTTTAACTCTTTAAAAGAGGTGGAACATGCCCAAAAATAAATTCTACGTCGTCTGGCATGGAGTAAATCCCGGCATCTATCGCTCTTGGGGTGAATGCAAACAGCAGATTAGCGGCTTTGACGGAGCCGTTTACAAGTCTTTTTCTACGATGGAAGAAGCAGAAAAAGCATACAATTCTTCACCTTATATATATATAGGAAAGACAAAGCAAGAAAAAACCGGCAAATCAGCTTTGCCTGCCAACCCGCCTGCTTACCGTAATGACACCGTGCTGCCGATTCCCTTGGAGGTAAGGGCAGAAGCGCTGGCTGTTGATGCCGCGTGCAGTGGAAATCCGGGTCCGATGGAGTATCGGGGAGTGTATTTGAGGACAGGACAAGAGATATTTCATTTCGGACCGCTTCATGGGACGAACAATATTGGGGAGTTTCTTGCTATAGTACATGCGTTGGCGCTCTTGAAACAAAAAGGGGTGGAGATGACCATCTATTCCGATAGTCGCACAGCCATCAGCTGGGTACGACAAAAGAAGTGCAAGACCAAGTTGGAGCGGAATGTCCGCACCGAAGAGCTGTTCAAGCTCATCGAACGGGCAGAGAAATGGTTGAACGAGAACAAGTATCAGACCCCCATTCTCAAGTGGGAGACCGAACGATGGGGAGAGGTTCCCGCTGATTTTGGGCGGAAGTAATTTTGAGCAGATATGGCGGGTCGCTTTCATCTTAACTTTTTGCAACCAACCATTCTTTAGGGTAACTTGTTCTTTAGGTGAAGAAACCTAAAAAACAATTTGTCTATGAAGAAAAAAAGTTCTATGCAAGCCCTGCTTATCGGGCTGTTTGCTGTTATTACCCTCACCGGGGTGGCTCTCTCTTGCAACGATGACGATAACGACGACCGCAAAGACATCACCAATGGCGATGTGGTGCAAGGTGTCTACGAAGGTACTGTCACCTTGTCTCAACAAGGAAACAATCGTTACCAGACCGATTTTGTCAGAGCCACCGTGCGCAATGGGGCTATCACGTTTGCCAATCTTCCGGTCAGGAACTGGGTCGCCTATTTCGTCGATGATCCTTTGACTGTCAGTTCAATTGTCAATCAGATAGGTACCCTCAATTATAGCATTCCTTTTCAGAAGGCACGTTATGCTACAGATATGAACATTCAACCCCGACCACTCACCTTGTCGCTTTCACAAGGGGTAGTCGGGGTTGCTATATCAGTTCCCGAACCGGCTGTTTACATTCCACTTGAAGAGCAGATGCATTTCTCTATACAGATTGATTCGGTGATGTTAGACGGTGTCAACACGGGCATTCCGGTGTCCGACCTCTTCTTCCGCATTGAGGAAGATTAGGGTATCCGCTGTGCTGCTTCCCCTCTTAGACTTCAACGCCTTTCAGGGTGGCAGAGCTTGCTTCGGTAATGCGCACGTTAACAAAGTCACCTATCCGGTGAGTGCCTCGGTCAAACACCACCACTCTGTTTTGTTCGGTGCGTCCTACCAGTTGCTCTTTCGAACGTTTCGACACCCCTTCGACCAGCACTTCATATACTTTCCCGATGCATTTCCGGTGACTCTCAGCTGACAGTTGGTTCTGTAATTCGATGATTTCGTTGAGGCGTCTGATTTTCACCTCTTCGGGTACGTCGTCGGGCATGTGTCGGGAAGCAAAGGTGCCGGGGCGTTCTGAATATTTGAACATGAATGCCGAGTCATATCCGCATATCCGCATCAGCGAGAGTGATTCCTGATGGTCTTCTTCGGTTTCAGAATGGAATCCCGAGAAGATGTCGGTGCTCAATCCGCAATCGGGTATGATGCGGCGGATAGCTTCTACCCGGTCGAGATACCATTCGCGGGTATACTTGCGGTTCATCAGTTTCAACACCCGGCTGCTTCCGCTCTGCACCGGTAGGTGGATGTGTCGGCATACATTCGGTTCTTCTGCGATGACTTGTAGGGTCTCGTCACTCATGTCTTTCGGGTGTGAAGTGGTAAATCGGATGCGTACTCCACGTGCCGCTTGTGCCACCATGCGGAGCAGTTGGGGAAAGTTGACGCATCTCCCTTCGCGTTCAAACAGGTAAGAGTTGACATTCTGTCCCAAGAGGGTAATCTCCTTGTACCCCTTTCTTACCAGGTCGTCCACTTCGTTTAAGATGCTTTCGACATCGCGGCTCCGGTCCCTTCCACGGGTGTAAGGTACAATGCAATAGTGGCAGAAGTTGTTGCAGCCGCGCATGATGCTGATGTATCCCGAAATCTTGTTCCCGCAGATGCGTGCCGGTATCACGTCGCGGTAGGTCTCTGTTGTTGATAGTTCAACATTCATGGCAGGTTGTCCTGCTTCTACTTGTGCCACCAGGTCGGGCAGTGTCAGGTAGGCATCCGGTCCGGCCACCAGGTCTACGTGGTGCTTGCTTATCAACTCCTCTTTCACGCGTTCTGCCATACATCCCAGCACACCCACTATCAAGTGTTTCCGTTTTTTCTTCAAAGAGTAGAAAAACTCCAGTCGGTTTACTATCTTCTGTTCGGCATTGTCTCGTACCGAGCAGGTGTTCAGGAACACAGCGTCTGCCTCGTCCAGCGAGTCGCATGTTTCGTAGCCGGCCATCTGCATGATAGAGGCTATCACTTCACTGTCAGCCACATTCATTTGGCAGCCATAGGTCTCGATAAACAGTCTTTTACTGTCAGTTGCGGATTTAAAGTCCGTTTCTTTTTTGTTTGTCATATTATAAACTCTTGTTTTCTGCGTGCAAAATTAGTGCAAACCAGTAGTTCTACAAAAAAAACGCCCTCTTTTTTCTGTTAGGTAGGCTTTTAAAACGCTCTTTCTGTTAACATAAGCTAAAAAAGAGTGGAAAAAGGACAGTTTGTTTGCCTTTTCGGATTCTTTTCTTTTACTTTGCGCTGTATAAAATTAGGTTTTTTCATAGTTAAAGGTTTAGGTTAAACAATGGGAAGGAGGAGAACGTGATGTTTTCCTCCTTTTCCGTAGGGAGGGATTGACCTCTCTTTTTTCTTTTTTTCTTCTTCTTTCAATCTTTGTGGGTCAGCAATCTTTTGCTCAGGTAGAACACCGGGTAGCATACCGAGAGGAGTCCTACTACCGATACGGTTACAAATACCAATGCGATGTCTCCTGCCTCTACGCTCACCGGGTAGGCGTCTACCAGGAATCCGCCTTGTGCTCCCAAGGCAATCAGTCCGTAGTGCTGTTGCAACAGGCAAAGCCCGACTCCCAGCACAATGCCCAGCAGGGCACCGAACAGTGATATCAGCCACCCTTCAAACAGGAAGATGCGTGTAATCAGCCGGTTGTCGGCACCCAAGTTGCGTAGGGTGAGCACATCCTCTTTCTTGTCTATTATCAGCATGGATAGTGACCCTACAATGTTGAAGCATGCCACCAGCAGAATGAAGGTGAGGAACAGGTAAGATATCAGCTTCTCTATCTCCATAATGCGGAATACGTCGGCTTGCTGTTCATAGCGGTTTTCTACCCGGTATTGCTCTCCCAACACGCGCTGTATCTTTTGTTGCACACTGTTCACGTTGGCTTCGGGTGTCAATTTCAACTCCAGCGAAGTCACTTCGTCATCATAGCCGAAGAGGTTACGGGCAAATGCCAGCGAGGTCAGCACATACGAGGCATCATACTTGTCCTGGTTTACGGCAAACACCACACCGGGTGAAAAGAGGTAGCTCCGTCGGAATCCCGATGCCGGATTTCCCATATTTACCGGTACATCCCGTTTGGGCGCAAACACCTCTATCGGGTTTACCGGGTGAACACCTGTACCCATCGAGGCTGCCAACTGTACACCGGGCACTCCGTAGTCGACAAGTTCGTCGTGCAACTTGAACACCCCGTTTCCATAAAGTATGCTGTCTATAGCGGTCAGCTCCACAAAGTTGTCTTCCACCCCTTTGACAGTCACCACCGCCTGTCGTCCGCCATACCTTATCATGGCATTCTCTTCCACACATTCGGTAGCCACCTCCACCTCGGGTATTTCGCGCACCAGCTTCACCACCGAGTCTCCCGACTCAAATGTCTTTCCGTGTACAGTGGTGATTTTCAACTCGGGGTCAAATGCAGTGAAGAGTCCTGCCACCAAATCGCGGAATCCGTTGAATACCGAGAGGGTACACACCAATGCCAGCGTAGCAAATGCCACACCGCACACCGATATTCCCGAGATGATGTTTATCGCATGGTGCGATTTCTTCGAGAACAGATACCTGCGGGCTATGTAGAGAGCCAGATTCACTTCAGCAGGCGGTCGATGTTTTCTATATAATCCAGTGAATCATCCACAAAGAATTTCAGCTCGGGGATGATGCGCAATTGATGGCGCACCCTGTTTCCCAGCTCATAGCGGATAGACTTCATGTTGTCGTTGATGTTCTTCACAATCTCTTCGCTACGCTCTGAGGGGAATACGCTCAAATAGGCGCGTGCGATGCTCATGTCGGGGCTGATGCGTACTACGCTCACGCTTACCAACACGCCGTGCATCGACTTTGTCTGCAACAAAAATATTTCGCTCAACTCTTTCTGTATCAGTCGGGCAATTTTGTTCTGTCTGGTTGTTTCCATAAATCTCTGTTGTTGTCCTCGGGGGGGCAGGTGAGGGGTTTGTGTGTCAGACACACGCTGCCGGTCATCGGCAAGCCTCTTTTGCAGCTCCTGCTTTTTTCACCTCCCAAGGGGGTTAATCCTTTCGTCTTATTATTGTCAGCCCGTCTCTCAGGGGCAGTATCACCTTTTCTACCCGCGGGTCGTTTGCCACCAGGTCGTTGAAAGCCTTGATGCCCAGTGTCTGGCGGTCGGTGTGGTGGGTGTGTTCTTCCAATACGTGCCCGTCCCACAGGGTGTTGTCGGCAATGATGTATCCACCGGGGTTCAAGTGATTGAGCACCATCTCGTAGTAGTCGATATACCGCCGTTTGTCTCCGTCGACAAAGGCAAGGTCAAAGCTGATGCCCAGCCGGGGTACCAGTTCTAAGGCATCGCCTATGTGAAACTCAATCTTGTCGGCCCAAGGCGAACCCTCTAACCACGGACGGGTGAAATCTTCCTGCTCGTCGTTGATTTCAAAGGTGTGGAGTTTGCCCCCCTCGGGCAGCCCTTCAGCCAGACACAATGCCGAGTAACCACTGTAGGTGCCGATTTCGAGCACCCGTTGCGGGCGAATCATCTCTACAAACATTTTCAGCATCCGTCCCTGCAGGTGTCCCGAAGCCATACGGGGGCGCAGCAGCTTCACGTGGGTCGCCCGGTAGAGTGCCTTCAGGTAGTCGCTTTCGGGGTCGATGTGATTCAGTATGTACGTTTCAATATCCATGTCGTGGCTTGTCTGTTTCGCTCGTTTTCAGAGATATCGGTTGCTGTTGGGCAGCACATATTCATCGCTTTCAGCACTTTCAAGTACGTCGCGCACCACGTTTATCTCTAAGAAAGAGGTGTGTGTGCCCTGTTTTCCTCCGCTCAGGTATGCCACCATTTCGTCTTCTTTGATTACCCCCTCGTTCAGCAGTTTGCGCAAGGCGGCAAAGTAGTATTGCTGTCCGTTGGCCATTTCGGGCATGTAGTGTGCCTCTACACCGTAAGAGAGGGCGAGGTGTCGGGTCGTTTTTTCGTTGTAGCAGATGGCGAGTACCGGATATCTGCCTCGGAAAGCTGCCAGGTTGCGTGCCGTGCGTCCGCTGAAGCTGTCGGTGATGATGGCTCTGATGTTCATCTTTTGTGTCGCCTTCACCGCCTGTTTTGCCAAAAATGCCGTCACATCGCAGTTTGCCTCCAGAGGGATTTTGATGTCATTTTCTTGCAGCTTGTCTTTTTCGGCTTGTGCCGCAATGGTAGCCATGGTGCGTACTGCCTCTACCGGATATTTGCCGTATGCCGTCTCGCCACTCAGCATCAGGGCGTCTGTGCGGTAGTAGATGGCGTTGGCAATGTCGGTCACTTCTGCGCGGGTGGGGCGCGGGTTGTTTATCATGGTGTGCAGCATTTGGGTGGCCACAATCACCGGTTTGCGTGCCTGTACACATTTCCGTATCAACACGCGTTGGATGCCCGGTATGCGCTCTTGTGCCACCTCGATGCCCAAGTCACCGCGTGCCACCATGATTCCGTCAGCCACCTCCAGTATCTCGTCGATGTTGTCGACTCCCTCCTGGTTTTCTATCTTGGCTATTATCTTGATGGGGCTCTGGTGTTCGTCTAACAGCTCCTTGATGTCGAGCACGTCTTGCCGGTTTCTCACGAATGAGTGGGCAATGAAGTCGATATCTTTCTCGATGGCATAGCGTATGTTGTTGCGGTCTTTATCGGTGAGTGAAGGCAGGTTGATGCGTACTCCCGGCACGTTCACGCTCTTGCGGCTGCCCAGGTCGGCGTCGTTTTGTGCCACACACACCAGGTGGTCTTCGGTTTTCTCCACCACCAGCAGGTCCAGTTCACCGTCGTCAATCAACACATGACCGCCCACGGTCAGGTCTTTCACAAAGTCGGGATAGCTCACGGCAATGCAGTCGGCGGTTGTTTCGCGTTCGGGATTTCCCACAATGCGCACCTTGTCGCCCGTCTTGAAGGGGATGGGTGCATTGTGTGCGGTGGTAGTGCGCACCTCGGGTCCTTTTGTATCCATCAGGATAGCAATGCGGTTTGATACGGCACGCACGTTGTTTATCAGTTTCTCAAATCCTTCGCGGCTGGCGTGTGCTGTGTTCATGCGCACCACGTTCATGCCGGCGTCAAACAGCTCCTGTATGAACTCCTGTTCGCAGCGGAGGTCAGATATGGACGCTACAATTTTTGTCTGTTTCAACATCATAGGCGTAACTCTCTATGTCTTTTGCTCTTTTGGGTTATTCTTCGTCTTTGTCGGTGGGGGTTAGGGGGTTGCGGGCACGTCTGTGCTACCTGACCCTAACGGGCACTTTCCACCTTTTTTCACTCTCTTACAGCGTGCTCTTCTTCAGTGCCTCTACCGCCAAGCGGTAAGAGTCGAGTCCGAAGCCGCAAATCACCCCCTGACAGGCACATGAAATCATGGAGTGGTGGCGAAACGCTTCGCGCTTGTGCACATTTGAGATATGTACCTCCACCACCGGGGTTGTCACAGCGCGGATGGCATCTTGCAGGGCTATCGAGGTGTGGGTGTAAGCACCGGCGTTGAGTACAATGCCGTCGTAATCAAACCCTACTTCGTGGATTTTGTTTATCATTTCGCCTTCCACGTTCGACTGGTAGTATGCCAATTCCACATCGGGGAAGCAGGCACGCAGTTCAGTCAAATATTCCTCGAAAGAGACGGCACCATAGATGCCCGGTTCTCGTTTTCCCAACAGGTTGATGTTGGGGCCATTGATGATTTGTATCTTCATAATCGTCTGTATTAGGGTGCAAAATTACAAAGAAAATCCGACATACCGGCTAATTTCGACCGTAAATCAGTCGGGAGAAGAGGTCTTTTAGGGAGAAAATTCAACATCTGTTCTTATGTTCTGCAGAAAAAACGGTATAATGATTTTTCGTATCTTTTATAATTGATAGGAAAAACCATCCCGTCGGGGGCTGTTTTTGGGATTTACGGGGGGATTTTTTCTCTCCTGTCCTCCAAAAAGTTTTTTCAGGTCCTGGAGAAAATTGGCTGAGTCCTGCAACAGAGTCGGCCGGGTCCTGCCACTCGCGGTGCTATCTCCTGCCTTTCTCGATTTTTTGTGAACATTGACCACTTTTTCTCTTTTTTTCTCTCTATTTTCATGTTGGAGTAAAAAATATTATCAAAACGTCCGTTTCTTTACAGTGTTTGAGATACCGGGATTAAAAACAGCCCCTTTTTAGCCCCGTCAGCGTCTTATTTTTGCTTGAGGGTACTCCTGATACCCCCGAAAACGGCAGATGCCCGCTTTCAGATACTCCTCTTGAAGAGAAGATTTCCTTAATCGTTTTTTGCAGGAATGGTAAAATATGCAGATTGGGTTGCATGCGGCTTTGTTGCACTTCTGACAGTTGCCATTCTCCCTCCTTACCAAGTGTCTGTCAGGTGTCTGTTGGCGGAAGGATGTGCAAGACGGTGAATTGGCTGATAATGCACAATTCAATTCACCGTCTGCTCCTCTTTTTGAAGAAGGGCAACCGGTCAAGCGGAAAATCGTGTTTTACGGTGTAGGCAACGAATATGCCAAGCAGTAGTGTGCCTATGGCAAGGCGCAGGAAGATGTCCCACTCGGCGGGCACCAGTGTGAAGAGAAAATAGAGGATGACAGCCAACGAGGTGTAGCGGGCAATGCTACGAAGGTCATAGTCAACCGGATTCTTCCGCTGTCCGATGAAGTAAGAGAGTAGCATGGACACACCATAGCCTATCACTCCTGCCCAGGCACATGCCATGTATCCGTAGTGAGGTACCAACCAAATGTTGAGGGCAATGATGAGGCTGCACCCAATGAGCGAGAACCAAGCCCCCCAATGAGTCTGATCTATCAGCTTGTACCAGAAAGAGAGGTTAAAGTATATTCCCATGAAGATTTCGGCAACCATTACGATGGGGACTACACGGAGTCCGCTCCAATAAGCAGGGGCAATGATATAGCGGAGCAGGTCGAGATAGAACATGACAGCCAAGAATGCCATGAGGGTGAAGATGATAAAATACTTCATGGCTGCAGCATTTGCTTGTTTGCTATCCTTTTGGTTGCTGTTGTTGAACACAAACGGCTCGTAGGCATAACGGAAAGCCTGCAGGAGCATTGCCATGACCATGGCTATCTTGCTGGCTGCACCATAGATTCCCAGCTGCATGCGTGCATCAGGGGCATCGTAGACGAAGGGAAAGATGATTTTGTCTGCCGTCTGATTGAGGATACCCGCCAACCCCAAAATGAGGATAGGGAATGAGTAACGCATAATCTCTTTCCACAAACGGTAGTCGAATACATAACGGAACCCGGATAACTCGGGCCAAAAAAAGACTGTAATGGAGGCAGTGCAGACCAGGTTGATGCCAAAAGCATATCCGACGCCTACACCCGGATTGTAGATTCCTTCAATCCACTGGGGATGGTGGGCATAGATGGCAGGGAATGCTACGAAATAGAGTAGGTTGAGGCTGATGTTCATGACGATGAACAACAGTTTCAGCGAAGCAAACTTTAGGGCTCTGTTCTGTTGGCGGAGGTAAGAAAAGGGGATGCTCTGGAAGGCGTCCAATGCCACTACGGCAGCCATGATTCCGATATATTCCGGATGGTCGGCATAACCTAATAGTCCGGCTATGGGCGTGAGAAAACTGAGGACCAGTACCAAAAACAATATAGAGGTGGTGGCTACTGAAGTCAGGATGGTACTGTAGACGCGGTGGGGATTATACCCCTTTTTGTTGGCAAAGCGGAAAAAACCGGTCTCCATGCCATAGGTGAGAACAACCATCATCAGTGCCGTAATGGCGTATACGTTAGTGATGATACCATATCCGCCGGAGGCGGCACTCAGTTTGGCGGTATACAAAGGTACCAGCAGGTAATTGAGAAAACGTCCGACAATACTGCTCAGTCCGTATATCGCAGTGTCTTTTGCCAATGATTTTAAATTTGCCATTGATAGTTAAAAGTTAAGGGGCTCCATTCCACCCTCGCCTCTCAGTGGGGTTTTTCCCAAATGGCGGTATGCCAGTTCGGTTACTTCGCGCCCGCGTGGAGTACGTTTGATGAATCCCTCTTTGATTAAAAATGGTTCGTATACCTCTTCTACAGTGCCGGCATCTTCACCGATAGCTGTAGCAATGGTGCCCACTCCTACCGGACCTCCCTTGAATTTTTCGATGATGGTGGTAAGTATTTTGTTGTCTATTTCATCCAATCCGTAGCGGTCGATGTTCAGTGCTTCCAATGCGTAGCGGGCTATCTCGGTGTTGATGTATCCGTTCCCTTTCACTTGCGCAAAGTCCCGCACCCTTCGTAATAACGCATTGGCAATACGTGGCGTACCCCGGCTTCTGCCGGCAATCTCTAAGGCGGCTTTTTCTTCGATGGGAACGTTTAGGATGGATGCCGAACGGCGGATGATGCGGCTGAGTACCTCGTTGTCGTAGTATTCGAGATGCAGGTTGATGCCGAAACGGGCACGCAGCGGAGCGGTGAGCAAGCCACTGCGAGTGGTGGCACCGACCAGTGTAAAAGGATTTAAGCCTATTTGTATGGACCGGGCGCTTGGTCCCTTGTCTATCATAATGTCGATCCGATAGTCTTCCATGGCAGAGTAGAGGTATTCTTCGACCACCGGACTCAGACGGTGTATCTCATCAATGAAAAGCACATCGTTGCTTTCCAACGAGGTGAGTATACCCGCCAAATCTCCAGGCTTGTCGAGAATGGGACCGCTTGTAATCTTGAATCCCACTCCCAGCTCTTGGGCAATTATTTGGCTGAGTGTGGTTTTGCCTAATCCCGGTGGACCATGTAACAGCGTGTGGTCGAGCGGCTCACCGCGCAAACGGGCGGCCTGTACGAAGATGCTGAGGTTTTCTACCACCTTGTTTTGTCCGCTGAAATCACTGAAATTTAGAGGGCGGAGGGCATTCTCGTAATCGCGCTCTTTGGTTGAATATTGTTCTTGCCGAATGTCGAAGTCTTCTTCTATCATAGTTTTGCTACCTGCCTACATTTGGCGCAAAGGTAATAAAAAGAATTGGAATGCAGGGAATAATTACTGTTTTTTGCGTACCTTTGCAGCCGAATATAACGATATAGCAATGGTTCTGAATTATATTTGGATTGGATTTTTTTTGATAGCCTTTGTAGTGGCGTTGGTAAAACTGCTGTTTTGGGGCGATACAACCGTTTTCCCGGCTTTGATGAATTCGACATTCGAGTCGGCTGAGACTGCCTTTACCATTTCATTGGGGTTGACAGGGGTGCTGTCGTTGTGGTTAGGGATAATGAAGATAGGTGAACGAGGTGGAGTGGTGAATATGCTGGCACGTGTATTGAGTCCTTTCTTTTGCAAACTTTTCCCAGATTTGCCAAAAGGACATCCGGCGGTTGGTTCCATCTTTATGAATATGTCCGCTAATATGTTGGGGTTGGATAATGCGGCTACACCATTGGGGCTGAAAGCAATGGAAGAATTGCAGACATTGAATGACCGCAAGGATACGGCAACCAATCCGATGATTATGTTTTTAGTGCTGAATACCTCGGGGTTGACCATCATTCCGGTAAGCATTATGGTATATCGCGCCCAAATGGGGGCGGAAAGTCCGACAGATGTTTTTATCCCCATCTTGCTGGCTACGTTCTTTTCGACGTTGGTTGGTGTCATCAGTGTATGCATACGCCAACGTATCAACTTGTTCGACAAAACAATGCTGACGATTTTGGGAGGAGCCTGTGCGGTAGTAGGATTGATTATCTGGGGAGTAAGCCAATTGAGTCGTGAACAGATGGACCTCTATTCTTCGCAGGTGGCAAATGTGTTTCTCTTTGTCATCATCATAGGATTTATAGTGGCAGGAATAAGGAAAAAAGTAAATGTATATGACGCGTTTGTGGAGGGAGCGAAAGAGGGATTCACTACGGCGGTGCGGATTATCCCTTATCTGGTGGCGGTGTTGGTGGCTATCGGAGTCTTTCGGGCATCGGGAGCCATGGATATGCTGTTGGGGGCGATAGAACAGGTGGTGATTTGGTGTGGCATGGACGGTGAGTTTGTAGGTGCATTGCCTACAGCACTGATGAAACCTTTGAGCGGAAGTGGAGCAAGAGGAATGATGGTAGATGCCATGCAGACATATGGAGCCGATTCGTTTGTAGGTCGTCTGGCATGCATGTTCCAGGGTTCCACGGATACGACCTTCTACATCCTTGCCGTATATTTTGGCAGTGTGGGTGTGAGTCGGACGCGCTATGCAGTGGGGTGTGGACTGTTGGCTGACTTGGCAGGTATTGTTTCGGCATTGTTGTTGGCTTACCTGTTTTTTGGGTGATAATTATGGATTAATAAACTAAATAGCGAGAATAACTATGGTAAGTTATCAGAGTATTGGAGTGAAAATGCCTCACATAGGCAGGCGTCAGACGACAGCTTGGATCCGTCGGGTAGCAGAGGCGTATGGCATGAAAGTAGGAGATATAGCCTATATTTTTTGCGACGATGCCAAAATTTTGGAGGTAAACAAAGAATACTTGAAACACGATTATTATACAGACATCATTACCTTTGACTATACCGAAGATAATGTGATTAGCGGAGATATCTTCATCAGCTTGGACACGGTAAAGAGCAATGCCGAACAGTTGGAATGTGACTATCAGAGGGAATTGCATCGGGTGATTATACATGGAATCCTGCATCTGTGTGGAATTGAGGATAAAACACCTGATGCACGTAAGGTCATGGAAGCTGCTGAAGATAAAGCGTTGGATATGCTTGAATGACATTCTCCATCCGGATGAGAAACTGTAGGCTGTAACTCGTCACTTGTAGCTGATTTACCTGTTCTTCAATTTCTCGGAAAATTGCTTGGGGGTGATTCCTGTTTTCTTTTTGAATACTTGATAAAAATACCTGGCTTCACTGAATCCGACCATGTAGGCGATATCAGCCGGAGTGTGTTTCCCTGCTTGTAAGAGCTTTATTGCATGTTCGATGCGTATGTCGAGGATGAGAGTAGCAGGTGTAGTGCCGAATACACTTTTTACCCGTTGATAGAATGTGGTCCGATTGGTTCCGATAGATTCGGCTATATTATCAACGCTGATTTGACTGTCGCCCAAATGTTCAATGACGTAGGTGTATACTGCTTGTTTGAATGCTTGGTCTTCAGGGGATAACAGCGAAGTGGCTTCTTGTAATGGTTGAACTGGGTATGAGTCGTTGTTTTTATCCTCAGAAAGAGGAGAGACCGGCTGTCCGGATGAGGTCCGTTTTACGATACGGAAGATAGAAATTCCACAAATGACAGCTGCAGTCAGGGCTGCAAGAAAAAGCCAAAGATGTTCTTGTTCCTTTTTATTGGGAGTATAAATGATAGCTTCGGCATGTGGCAAGTCTGTTCGTATATAGAAACGACCGATGGTAGTACCTATCCAAAGGCAATCGTCGGCTAATACCGGCATGCTTTCTGAAAAGTTGATCTGTTCGCCGAACAGTTGTTTGTCGAATTTGCTGATGGTGCCGTCGGGCATGCGTCTGATAAGGGTGTTGTCGCAGATAAACCAAGTTTGTTTGTCGGGCGTCTCAATGATATTGAAAATGATGTCGCCAATACCGGGCAATGTGTGAGGAACTAAGGTGTATTCACCGGTGGTCTTGTTGAGTTCCATCAAATAAAGTCCCATACCCATGGTGCCGACATAGGTTTTTCCGTCGCTATTCTGATGTATACAAGTGGCATCGATGTTGCCTATTTGGCTTGGTTGGCACGAAGAGGGAGTATCGAATAGATAAATGCCATAGGTCGTGGCAGCTGCAATACCTTGATTGAAATGCTCTATAGCTCTGACTTTTGTGCCAGGAGCCCAATGCTGGAAATTGGTGGGAATACCGCCTGTCAATGTGGATTTCCAGATGCCGGTTCCCCAAGTCGCAAACCATAGTTCTCCGTTGGTATACAGCAGGTCGTAAATGTTTGTGGCAGTAAGGCTGTCGGATGTGGGGAGGCTGTGGTGGGTGATGTCGTAGCAAGAATCATTTTTTGCGGTCAATCGGAACAGTCCATTCCCTTTACTTCCTAACCAACAGGTGTCACCCAAAAGTAGCATGGCGTATACTTTGGTCGGGGTATTATCCGATGTTGGGAAATATTCGTCAGGATGCAGAGTGCCTGCCAATTTGTCGGATGAATCATACTGGTAGATAATTCCGTCTTTGGCAGCCCAGAGGCTACGTCCGTCGGGGTAGTATAAGATGCTTCTTAACTCATCGTCATAGTTGATAAGACTCCGAGTGTCGATTTCACGTATATGTCTGAAAGGAGCGGGTGAGAAAGTGATGCGATAGAGCGCATCCTCGAAGTTGACCCACATGGTGCCATGACTGTCGGTGGTACCTACAATCCGACTGTCGATTCTGAGGTTGTTCCCAGGAGAAAAAGGGATACAAAAGGGTTCTCCTTTATATATAATATGTAGCCCAATGCTGTCGAGTTTGATTTGATTTCCTCGGGTCCCCTGTCGGATAATACGTGTGTCGGAAGTTTCTTTAACCTCCTTTGTTTGAGGATTGTAAAGAAATGGAATTTTGTTGTTTTGAGTTAGACACCAGAGGTTGCCATCGGATAGTGGACGGACAAAGATTAATCGTCCTAACTTGTATCCGTCGGCAGTGGTGTTGTAGGTCGCAAATTGTGTTCCATTGTAGTGACAAATACCATTCCAAGTTGCCATCCAAATGCCCCCTATAGAATCTTCTTCAATGGAACTGATAGTGCGGTGAGACAGTCCGTCATCGGGGGTAAAACGTTTCCATTCCATTATAAAATGGGCATGCAACGAACTACATGACAGTAGCAAAAATGTCGTTAAAAATAGATGAAGAGCCTGTTTCATGCTTGCAAATATAGAACATTTTGTTCATTTAATCTTCATTTTCACTTGAAAATAAGCAAAAAAAGTCCCCTGTAGGCTCACAGGGGACTTTAGGAAGCAGCATTATGGTAGGCTGTCTTTTGATAAACTGAAAGATTTATTGGGCAATCATTTTTTTACCTTTCAGTATATAGATATTGCCTTTCACTGG
This sequence comes from Bacteroidaceae bacterium, assembly GCA_017472635.1. Classification (GTDB taxonomy): domain Bacteria; phylum Bacteroidota; class Bacteroidia; order Bacteroidales; family Bacteroidaceae; genus Phocaeicola_A. Next base: position 19,680 of record JAFUPU010000089.1, on the reverse strand, counting down.
ATTTTTTACCACGCGGCCCATCAAGTCATACATGGTATCTTGAGTATTAGGCAGGGCTATCATCTCTTCGATGTAACTTGGGTTCTTGGGGTCGCAACCGATGCTCAAGCCTCCTTGTTCGTTTGCAGCATAGATAATATAGTCGCAGCTTTCATCGTAAGTGATGGATGTCTCGGTTGTAAACTCAACCTCTGTACCATTTTTAATGATAACATAGCAGATAGCGTAGGGAACAGCCTCCCATGAAATGGTTTGTTTGTCTTCGCTAATCTGGGCAAAAGGTTTTGCACATGATTCGGTGATGATGTTTGGCTGCCAATTGTCTTTTCCGCTCAATACGTTTTTGACGGTATATTGGGCTGCCTCTTCAGCAGTTAGGTAGTTTTTGGCAGTGCCGTATACCTTCTTCTCGTTAGCTTGACCCTTGTTCTCTATATAATAATAGGTATCTTCACGTTGTGAGAGGTCTACGGGATTACCGTTTCCGTCCATTGTATTATAGTCTGCCCAAAGAACGGGAAGACCGCCCATTGTCGGATACCAACCTTTTGCCGGGATGGTAACTTCAGCAACTGTATTGATGAATACCGTTTTGGGACTGTTGTGCCAAGGGCGACCCAACCATACGTCAGTTTCTGAAGGTACGCCTGGAGCTGTGATAGTACAGTTCATGAATACGTATCCCCACTCTACATCGGCACCATGTGAAGGAGCCACAATGTAGCCACCACTCTTACGGTTGATGTAAAGGGTAGTGTTGTCGATATAGATATTGCCGCTATTGTAGATGAAGTCTACAGCACCTTCAATGAAACAATCTTTGGCATATGCGCGGTAGTTTGAAGTAGACGGGGTAATCCAGGTGTCTTGGTAAGAAAGCATGGCAACGTTCTTAAATACGGTACGGTCTCCACTAGTGTTTAATGCCAATGCTTGCGGACCGGCTTGCTTGTCATGACCCCATGAGTTCTCGAGGGTAAGATTATCGAAATAACAATCGTTAGCGTTTACTACGACAGTAGCACCTACGCTTACGTGTACGGCATTGTCGCCACCACAAAGACGATCGTCGGTGATGATAACCTTATCGCGCTCTTGACCGATAAAGTGCAAGTAGGGTTTGCTTGCAGGAATGTCTACGTGACCCTTGTATTCTCCATTCTTGATAAAGATGAGCCAAGGAGTGGCACGACCTTCGGGAGCGGCATCAATCGCTGCTTGTACGGATGTATAGTCTCCGCTTCCGTCTGTTGCTACTACAGCATCATAGATGCGGGCTACAGGCTGAGTACGTTCCATGGTGGTGAACTGTAATGTCAGTCCTTCATAGCTATTGCCACTGCGGTCGGTAATGACACCGGCTGGCAGGGTAAAGGTGTATTGCTTGTTATATTCCAGTCCGCTGTATTGGAAAATAGCTGTTTTTCCGTTTACGGTGGGTGCAATCTCTTCACCATTCAAGGTAGCAACACCGGTGCCGGTTTTAAGGCGTTCGTCGAATGTCAGCACAATACTTCCTGTTGCTGAGGCTCCGGTTGCATTGTTCTCAGGGTTGCTGTTGACGAGTACAGGAGCCACTTGGTCGTTGGCTTGTTCGCTTTCACCTAATACGAAGATGTCCCCGATAGAGAGTCCGTCGTAGTCGGTTTCGTTACCGACAAGTTCTTCGCTATCACCTAACCAACGTACCCATACGCGGTCTTGGTTGTTTGCATCAGAGGGCAATGTGAATTCTCCATCTACCCAACCACGGGTGGGAATGTCGTAGGTGCCGAGCTTAGTGAAGTTGGTTCCATCTATTGAGTATTCTGCACGCATAACAGCATAGGTGTTATAAGAATGTCCGAAACCATTAGATATGGTGACATTGCTGAAACCTTTAGTAGAGAATGAAACTTCCCAATACCATCCTTCAGAACGCAGTTTCCAGATACGCGCACCCCAACGACCTTCTTCAGCGCCATTGTTTACACCACGTGTGAGCCATCCGGCTGTTGTTCCGTCTGCTTTGCGCAGAGAGAGCAAGCCGGCATTTTCAGGATTGCTCTTGTAATCAGCAGCACGTTCACTACCCGGTTGGTCTTGATAAAGATCCCAAGCTACGATGTAGTCTGCTACAGCATAGTTTACAGTTAAATTCTTTTCTCCGTCTATGTTGATAATACGTTCGGCATTGGTTGTACCGTCTTCCCATCCGGTGAAAGTGAGAATCTTGTTGTTGTTGACGGTTAACTTCACATCTGTTCCTTCTTCGTAGTAGTGAATACCATTCACTAAGTTTCCTACGGGGCTGATGGTCACCAAATTGGCATTTCCGTAGACGTTTTCCATATCGTCAATGACTTTCAATCCCAATGCATAAACGTTTTTCTGGGTATAAGTAGCCTTCAAGTCTGTGTCGGCATTGATTGTAAACGTGTAGGGATTTTCGGTTGAAACTTCTTCACCGGCAGTATTGACCCATGCGGCAAAATGATAACCGAAGTTTTCAGAGGCTATCAGCGTTACCTCATCGCCTTCAGAGAATACGTTCGCGTTAGGTTTGATTGTTACTTCACCTGCGTCGTCAGATTCTATGCTGACATTCATGGTGTATTGCTTTACATCTTGTGTCGTACCATTTACGATACCTTCAATGACTATATTTCCGAATCCTACTTGCTTGGTGTTTCCCAAACTATAGAGGTTCAGACGTAGGCCGCAAAGTCCATTGCTTGCAGGGATGCCGCTCAGTTCTTTGCTGTAGGCAGTCACTTCATCGTTGCGGGCAGGTATAATACCGCCTTCGATGGCTGTAACAGTTCCATCTGAATTCACCCATGAGGCGTCTACCTTACCACCGCTGGTTCCATATCGAGAGGTGTTGAATGATACCTTGGTCGGTGTGAAGCTAAGTCCGTCTTTCGGAATGATGTAGAAGTTCACCTGATTGTCATCATTGGCACTTCCTTCGTTGTTAATCGACGGTTGGAACAAAGTTTGATTCAGTCGGGCACCGGTGATGGACAATGTGGAACCATATTCTGTGTAGTTGTTCTTGAACCATCCCTCGCTGCCTGTGCTATAAGTAGCGGTCTGTCCGTCCACAGCCTGGTCAAATGCATAAGTTACAGTCGCTGTCTGGTTATCCACTGTTTCAGGAACAAAGGCTGCTTTACCGGTGAAATTGATATTGTTGAGGTTTCCGGTTGTTCCGTTTCCGCCCACGCTATTGAAGGTGATGGTCATGGTATATTTTCCCTTGGCAATAGCGCTTGTACGCAGTGAATAAGGAATGTATTCTCCCCAATTTTTATTGTTTTCTATGGCTTGTGTGTCGCTCCATACTGTTTCACCTGCTTCGTTGGCTAAAGCAAAAGTGATGCTTACGTTATCTTGTTGGGTTCCCACGCCAAAGTCGATATCGAAGTATTGTGCATCAATGGTGTTGTTAAGTTTGTAGATGGCATAGTCGCCATTGCTCATCCAATCGATGTGATTGTCGCTACCAAAGCTGGCACGGCTTCCGTGCAATTCACCATATCGCATGTTGAAGGGGTTAGATTCATCGTTTGGAATGTTGTTGATGATTTCCACTTCTTCATAATTTGCTGTGATGGCGGTATTCTCACTTATAGAGAACGTGTAAGTAGCATCTGTTCCTAACACATTTCCTGCGGCATCAGTCCAATTTATGAAGTTGTAACCAATGTTTGTGGTTTGAGTAATAGTGATTTCAGTGCCCTGTTCGTAGCGGTCGCTCATGGGGGATGGTACAGCTGTACCAGCACCTGTCGGGTTGACATTTGTGCTGAGTGTATACATGTTGCTGACATCTCCTGTGAATTCTTCGCCTGTCAGTGTGATGTAATCCATGTTCCAGTTGCTGGAAAATCCGTTACCGAAGATAAGGCGTACAATTACTTTTTCACAATCAGTGGCAGGAATGGAAATTGTATTGGGATTATAAGTCCACCAAGTTCCGGCTGTGGTTGCGGTCTCACCTACGGTCCAGGTACTGCCTCCATCCGTACTTATTACAGAATGTAAAGTAGCTTCAGCATTACCTCCATAGGCATTTGCCAATGTCATCTTGATGTTGGTATATCCTTTTGCAGGGAATTGTACTTCATAATAATTGGCATGCGCAGCACCATCCGTATAGTCGGTGATGTTGTTTGACTCCGTGTCGTTTGTTATACGGAAAACATGGTTATCCCATCCGGAACATAGCTCCCAATAGCGGGATGTAGAGCCAGTTACAATATAGTCAGCGGCGTTGCCTACTGCATTGTTGGCTACAAACTTTGGCGCACCGGTGTTAAACCATAGTGCACCTGTGGCTGCCCATTCATTCTCATTTGGTGTATACACACCATCGGTCACGTCATAGCCTGTCTCGAATGTCCAGCTTGCTAGCTCTGTTTGAGCTGTAGCACCAACTGACATCCCGAGCCCTAAAAGCATGAGACCTAAAGATTTCAAATGTTTCATAAAAAGTTGTTTTTAAGAATATAAATTATAGATTGTTTTTTCCTTTTCAGCATAAAAAGGCTACTGTCGCATGGAGTGTCTTCCTATGACAGTAGCCTGCAAACTAACAGCTATTTTACAATTACCTTTTTCCCTTTTTGCAGATAGATATTTCCTTTTGTCGGGTGTTTTACAAAGCGTCCCATGAGGTCATACATCCCTTCTTCTGCGAGTACAGGCGGGAAGGTAGTGACCTTGATGCTGCTCGTCGCATCTGATGCGACACCATGAATGTATACATCGCTGAAGCAGATTGTTTTACCTGAAGCAGCACTGCTGTACCATGGGTAGATGCGCAGATAAAGACTCTCGCCATCGCTTATGCTCACAACAGGGGTGTTTTCTACGGCATAGACCGTATTTCCTGCCATGCTTGTAAATTCTTGGATGAGTGTGGCATCCTGAAACGCGTTATCAGTGGCATAATAAATTTTGCAACGCATACCGCTTCCTCCGGCTCCTGCTACAAAAAGACTTATTTTGTCAATGTCAATTCTTGTTTTATCAGGTGCTTTCATTCCAAATTGAATATAGCGGGTTGAAACTTCATCAATTTCTCCGGCTGGCCAGTTGCTACCTTCAATAACGTTGCGTTGTGTCTTGTAGGAAGCATCACGCCCTGTCCATTCAGGCCATACAGCTTTACTGTTGATGGCTGAATATTTTTGTAACTCCATACCACTCCATGTTTCGTCGAGTGCCATGCAAGGACCTGTGACAATGGCGTTTGCATCTGAAGTTAAAGGATAGAGCACAGTAACTTCTTCACCTCCACTCAAGTCTACACATTCAGCGGTGAGGTCAAGCTCACGGTTTACCGTTCCGTCTGTGGCTGTGAGTTTACCGATAGCAATGCCGGCTGATGAAAGTGTCGTACGTACATATACAGTAGTAATGAGATTACCACCTGTATAAGAAACCTTGACCTCTCTGTCAAAGTTTGTCTTATCTGAAGAAACCTCAAATCCTTCTGATACAGTGAAGGTAAATGTTCCAGTTTGATTGGCAAGACCGAAGGCTGATACATTAAACTCTTTGGTAAGTGTCTGTCCTGCATATGCTTTACCAAAGTCACCAGTTGTGGGGCTGAAGGTGATGTCTGTGCCTACGATTATTTGTTCCGCTAAAATGCCTTGTGCCTTCATTTCTTGTGCAGCCAATCGGGCAATCAGCGTAGCTCCCATTTTGGCGGGGTGGGTGTTATCACCATCGCAGAAAAGATTTTGTGTGCAATAACTCTCTCCATAACTGAGGTAAAGGTTGCGAGTCATTAAGGTCAAGTCTATTACGGGTACATCTTCATATTCAGCAGCTACATCGCGCAAAGCTTGTGCGTAGTCATAGGTGTTGTCACTTTCGGGTACACTGCCTTTTGAGGTGCTACCCATAATGCTGAATGAATCACCCAAGTCGTGCATACCATTACGACGGATAGTGTTCCCGCTGAAATATTTACGACAGATAGGGGTGACGATTACAGGCTTTCCGCCTTTTGCTTTTGTTTCGTCGATATATGCGCGTATGTACTTTTTAAATGTTCCATTCGCTGTTGTTCCACGATAGTCTATTCCGTCAGTACTGCTTCCTTGTTCCTTTGTGTAAGCTATTACGGAGTCACCATCCAATCCACCGTTTTTCTCATCATTATGTGCGAATTGGATAAGTACATAGTCTCCTTCATTTACTCCAGCAATTACTGTTTTCCAATAAGCTGATTCACGATAGAATGATTTGGAAGAAGCACCGCTCTTTCCGCGGTTATTGATTGTTACTTCGTCCGCATTGAAAAATTGCTGCAACATTTGACACCATCCTCTTTTGTCTGTCGAATTTTCGTCATAAGTTGCCATTGTTGAGTCACCGATGGTGTGAACTTTGATTTTGGCTTCAGCACCAACAATAGGACAGAGTGTCCATAGTGCTAATAAAAGGGTCTTGAAAATAGATTTCATGATGTGGTAATTTGATTGTTTTGTTTTCTTTGAGTTCTTTTCTGTAATTGCAGGGCAAAGATAGAGGTTTAATGTGGCTTAGACTTCCTATTTTGTACATTATTGGGGCTAATTTTGTACAAAGAGGCTAATTTTGTACAAAGGGGTATAGTAATTAGGCATACCTTTGATTAGGAGATGAGGTTAAAGCCCCTAAATTTGAATTGCAAATTCGCAGGTATGAGTCGGTTTTTTGTGTGATGATATAAAGAACGGAACTATTTCTTTGCTTTTATATCGTGCAGAAAAATGTAAATTTATGTAAAAATGGGTGTTTGCTATTATGATTTCTGCCTTAAAACCACCCAAAAATCGACTAAAAATAGGGTGTTTTTAGACTTTGTAGATTTTTACCCTATTTCTGAAAAACGTTTCTCCTTTGTTTTTTTTGAATCGTTGTAATATTGCACTCGAAAAAAACGATGAATATGTTTAATCTAACAAAATAGTGTAATTATGAATGCAACTACAATGAATTTCAGAAAAGAGTTAATGGCAGTTCAAGAAGATCTGTTACGTTTCGCTTACAAACTTACAGGCGATAGTGAGGAGGCTTATGACTTGTTGCAAGAGACCTCTTTAAAAGCGTTGGACAATGAAGAAAAATTTGAGCCGGACACGAACTTCAAGGGATGGATGTATACGATTATGCGTAATATCTTTATTAATAACTATAGGAAACAAATGAGAGACCAAACGTTTATTGATCATACCGAGAATCTGTATCATTTGAGCCGTTCACAAGAGTCTGGCTTTGAGAGTACGGAGGCAGCTTATGATTTGAAAGAATTGCGGAAGGCGGTTAATGATCTCCCTAAAGGGTACCGTATTCCTTTCTCGATGCATGTGTCTGGATTTAAGTATCGTGAGATTGCCGATAAGTTGAATTTGCCTTTGGGTACGGTAAAAAGCCGTATCTTTTTTACTCGGCGCAAATTGCAGGTACTTTTAAAAGATTTCAGATGATGTCATTTCTGAGTTTCCAGGTGGAGGAGTTAAAAGATTTATCACTCGTGAGTAACTAAGGTCGATATTGATGTAATACATAGGGCTTATTCCGAAAGTTCGAAGGTTCTTCCCCTAAGTTAGTCAGAGTCGATAACTCTTGTAACTCCTAATCCTATCTCATCTACGGATGAAGTTTGTAATCAAGTGAAGGTACTTTTGCACCATCGAAGTGTTTATGGTTTTATCCCTTTCTGCTTTGAAAGGTGCGTAAGGTGCCTCACTCAATTATGTATAATAGTTCCTTGTTCACCATGGATGGCTGTTGCAGATGTAATGATAACCCGTTTGACACCAGCGTTCAGCGCTTCAATAGCATTCTCGAGTTTAGGTATCATTCCTCCTTGTATGATACCAGCTTCAACTAGCGAGTTGAAAGTGGCTTTGTCGAGATGAGGAATCACGCTTTCGTCATCATTCTCGTCTTTCAGCACTCCTTTTTTCTCAAAGCAGTAAATGAGTGTCACTTCGTAGTTGTCAGTCAATGCTTTGGCGGTTTCACCGGCTATAGTGTCGGCATTCGTATTCAATAAGTCACCTTGTTTGTTGTGGGTTAAGGGAGCCATTACGGGTACTACTCCTTCGTTTATAAGCTTTCCTAATAAATGGGTGTTTACTTCATCAACGTCTCCAACAAATCCGTAGTCAATGTCTTTCACTTCCCGCTTGTGTGAGCGAATAACGTTCATGTCGGCTCCGGTAAGTCCTAACGCATTGACTTCTAAAGCTTGTAGCCCGGCTACAATGTTCTTGTTTACCAATCCTGCATAGACCATTGTGACCACGTTTAAAGTGGCAGCATCGGTGATACGTCTTCCACCTATCATTTTGCTTTCGATGCCCAATTGGCTTGCCAGGCGTGTTGCAGAACGTCCTCCTCCATGTACCAATAATTTTTTTCCTTCAATTTTTGAGAAATCGGTGAGCAGTTGTTTAAGAGATTGTTCTTCTTCTACTATTTTGCCTCCCACTTTGACGATAGTCAGTTGTTCCATTGTGAATTTAAAATTAAAAGTTTAAAATTGAATGATTAGTTTGGCTACTGTTTAATCAGTGCTAAACTTTTTGACTTATTCCAAATAAGTATATCCGTAGAGTCCTGACCGGTAATTGCTTAAGAATTCTTTTCCTTCTTCAACAGTAATCTTTCCCTCTTTAACTGATTGGGTTACCCAGGTTTCAAGCGTACGTACCAACTTCTTTGGATTGTATTGCACGTAGTCTAATACTTCAGCAACTGTTTCTCCATCAATCAATTGCTCTATGTTATATCCTTTTGAATTGACCGAAACATGTACAGCGTTTGTGTCCCCGAATAGGTTATGCATATCACCCAATATCTCTTGATATGCTCCGACGAGGAATACCGCCAGGTAGTAGCTCTCTTTTTCACGTAGCGAATGAAGAGGGAGGGTTGTTGCATCCGTGCGCGAACTGACGAAGTTGGCTATTTTCCCGTCAGAGTCACAGGTCATGTCTTGTAGTGTGGCTTCACGGTCGGGACGTTCGTCCAATCGTTGAATAGGCATGATGGGGAACATTTGGTCGATAGCCCAAGAGTCAGGGAGTGATTGGAATAGTGAAAAGTTGCAGAAGTATTTGTCTGCTAAAAGTTTGCTCAGCTTTCTGAATTCTTCGGGACAGTGCTTCATGTGGCTTGCAATGGCACTTATTTCTCGGCAAATGCTCCAATAGAGTTTTTCTATCTGTGCACGTGTATTCAAATCCACGATGCCATGGCTGAAAAGGTCCAATGCTTCTTCCCGTATTTGTTGGGCATCGTGCCATGGTTCTAACATGCTCCGTTGGTTCAGGTTGTCCCAAATTTTATATAACTCTTTCACCAGTTCGTGTGCCTCCTCTTCGGGTTCCCAATTATCGTCCATCTCTGGCAATGAGGCTGTTTCCAGAACCTCAACAATCAGCACCGAGTGGTGGGCTGTCAGGCTACGCCCGGTTTCAGAGATTATATTAGGGTGGCTCAGACCATGCTTGTCAGCAGCATCAACAAACGTTGACACTACATCGTTTACATATTCTTGTATTGAATAATTGACTGAACTCTCGCTATTTGATGAGCGTGTACCATCGTAGTCTACTCCCATTCCTCCCCCAGTGTCCACGAATTCGATGTCGAATCCCATCTGGTGTAGTTGTACATAGAATTGAGACGCTTCGCGCAATGCATTTTTGATGCGTCTAATTTTGGTTATTTGACTACCAATGTGAAAATGGATGAGTTTCAAGCAATCTTTCATTTCCTGTTTTTCCAAGAAGTTCAATGCTTCAAGCAATTCGCTTGATGTCAGTCCGAATTTGCTGGCATCCCCTCCACTTTCTTCCCATTTTCCGCTACCGCTACTTGCCAATTTTATGCGGATTCCGATATTAGGTCTTACTTTCAGTCTTTTGGCTATTTGGGCTATCAGGTTCAGTTCGTTCAGTTTTTCGACAACCAGATAAATGTGTTTGCCCATTTTCTGTGCGAGCAATGCCAATTCGATGAATCCTTCGTCTTTATATCCGTTGCATACGACTAACGAATCCGGGTCTGTATTTACTGCCATTACGGCATGCAGTTCGGGTTTTGAGCCGGCTTCCAGTCCGAGGTTAAATTTCTTTCCATGTTTTATCATCTCTTCCACCACAGGTCTCATTTGGTTTACCTTGATGGGGTATATGATGAAATTTTCCCCTTTGTACCCATATTCCTGCGCTGCTTTTTTAAAGCAACATGATACCTTTTCTATTCGGTTATCCAATATGTCGGGAAAGCGGATCAGCATAGGAGCTGAAACGTCGCGCAATTGAAGTTCGTCAACCAATTCTTTCAAATCTACTGATACTCCGTCTTTTCGTGGAGTCACTTCTATGTGTCCCTTTTCATTGATGCTGAAATAGGATGTTCCCCAACCGGTGATGTTGTATAACTCTTCCGAGTCTTCAATGCGCCATTTTCTCATTGTGATTTAGTCAGTTTCGCAGTGTTAATTGTTTTGTCTTATCTTTTGTATTAATGCATTTGTAGCTGTTTCAACCAGTTCATCATTGGTCAGAGGTCCAGGTTCAAAGATGATGTGTGCCTGTTCGTAAAAGGCTGCTCTTTTTGCCAGAGATGTTTCGATGAATTCTTTTAGTTCTTCTTCCGTTTTTCCTGCTACGAGGGGTCTTGTGCTTTTCCCCATGTTCAAGTGCGTGAGCAAGGTTTCGGTGGTTGCCTGTAGGTAAATGGTTTCTGCTTGGCGATTCATGTATTGCATGTTGTCAAAAAAACAAGGCGTACCCCCTCCTGCCGATATGATTACATTTTCAAATTCTGCAACCTCGTGGAGCATGTTTTTTTCAATCTGTCTGAACCCCTCTTCGCCTCGCTGGGCAAACAATTCAGAGATTGTTTTGTGGTAGCGTGCTTCAATATACCAATCGAGGTCAATGAATTCCAACTTCAGTTTTTTTGCCAACCATTTTCCTAAGGTGGTTTTTCCCGACCCCATATACCCTACGATAATCAATCTTCTCATTCCCCTGTGGCTTTTGTCTTGCGTGCACTCTTTTTGGGTGTATTCCCGACCTTTTCTTGTTCCTCAATGAGCATCAGGCAATGCAATGCATCTAATTTGGCAGGATCTTGTTCTTTGGGTATCTTGTAGTTCTTGCCTTTATATGCTACATAAGGTCCGTATTTCCCATTCAGAATTTCTATCATCTCTTCACCTTCTCCCAATGTCTTGATGTGGCGTGCTGCTTCTGCTTGTCGTTTTTCATTTATCAACGAAACCGCCTCCTCTAATGTTATGTTCATCGGGTCTATAGCTTTGGGGATAGATGTATATTTGCCGGCATGTAAGATATAGGGACCGAATTTGCCGGCTCCTACGGTTACCTCTTTCTCTTCGAAAGCACCTAACACGCGAGGCAATTTGAATAATTCAAGTGCCTCTTCCAAGGTGATTTGCTCCATGGTTTGTGTTTTCTTCATGGTTGCAAATTTTGGTTTTTCTGTATCTTCTGCCGAGCCGATTTGTACAATGGGACCAAATCTTCCAATTTTTACGGCTACCGGTTTTCCGGAAGCAGGGTCGATTCCCAATATGCGTTCTCCTACTTTATGTTCGGTTTTTGCATGCAGTGTTTCCTCTACCTGTGGTGCGAAGTCTCGGTAAAAGTCTCTCATGAATCCGGTCCATTTTTTACCCCCTTCAGCTACTTCGTCGAACTCTTTCTCCACATTGGCAGTGAAGTTATAATCCATAATGCCAGGGAAATAGTTGAGCAAGAAATCATTTACCACGATGCCGATGTCGGTAGGTACGAGTTTTCCTTTTTCATTTCCGGTTTGTTCGGTATGCGTGTATGCTTTTATCTCTCCATTTTTCAGTGTGAGGCTGTTTGTCTCTACTGTATGTCCGGGCTTGTCTGCTTTGATTACATATTCACGCTGTTGTATGGTGGATATGGTTGGAGCATAGGTTGACGGGCGTCCGATTCCCAACTCTTCCAACTTGCGCACCAAGCTGGCCTCAGTGTATCTGGGTGGATGTTGCGTATACCTTTCTGTTGCAGTCATTTCGGCTTGTTGTAGCTCTTGTCCTTGGTTTAGTGGAGGTAGCAGATGTCCTTCTGCGTCTCCTCCATCAGCCTCTTCGTCGTGCGATTCGCGGTAAACTCTTAAGAATCCGTCGAACTTTACCACTTCCCCGGTAGCGATGAAATGCTCTTTACCTGTAGATATAGAGATAGTTGCAATTGTCTTTTCTAATTCGGCATCAGCCATTTGTGAGGCAATTGTGCGTTTCCAAATCAAGGTGTACAAGCGACGTTCTTGTGGCGTGCCTTCAATGTTCTGCTTGTCCATGAATGTCGGTCGTATAGCCTCGTGTGCTTCTTGTGCTCCTTTCGTTTTAGTCGAAAATTGGCGTGTCTTCACATAGGCTTCGTCTTTCATCAGGTTGATGATTGCCTGTCGGCTGGTGTTGATTGCAAGTGACGACAAGTTGACTGAGTCCGTACGCATGTATGTGATGTGTCCGTTCTCATATAGTTTTTGTGCAACCATCATGGTTTGCGATACGGTGAATCCCAGTTTTCGGGCAGCCTCTTGTTGCAATGTACTGGTAGTAAATGGGGCGGCAGGAGTCTTTTTTATGGGGCGTGTTACAACCTCTTCAACTTTAAATGTTGCCTCTTTACATCTTTTCAGGAAAGCTTCAGCCTCTTGGCGTGTACTGAATTTTACGTCTAAATCGGCTTTAAACTCATGGTTTGTTTCTGCTATGGCAAACAGGGCGGTCACTTTATACGATGCTTCACTATTGAATGCTTGAATTTCGCGCTCGCGTTCAACAATCAGTCTTACCGCTACTGATTGTACTCGTCCGGCAGATAATGCAGGTTTCACCTTTCGCCACAATACGGGTGAAAGTTTGAATCCCACAATACGGTCAAGCACGCGTCGTGCCTGTTGGGCATTTACCAGACCCTGATCTATGCTTCGCGGGGTTTCTATGGCTTTTAGTATGGCATTTTTGGTGATTTCATGAAATACGATGCGTCGGGTCTTCTCTGGTTTCAGACCCAATACTTCAGCCAGGTGCCAGGCTATGGCCTCCCCTTCGCGGTCCTCATCGGATGCTAACCATACGATGTCGGCTTTCTTTGATTCGTTCTTCAGTTCGGTTACCAGCTTCTTTTTGTCTGCAGGTATTTCATATACCGGTTCAAATGTATCTGTGTCAATGCTGAATTCTTTCTTCTTTAAATCACGAATGTGTCCGAAGCTTGACAGCACTTTGTATTCCTTCCCTAAAAACTTTTCTATGGTCTTCGCCTTTGCCGGAGACTCAACTATTACCAGATTTTTTTGCATGAGTTTCGATTAAACTTTTCAAATTCGGGCGCAAAAGTAGCAAAAAAGCAGATTCCAACCTATATAATAAGGTTAGAAACTGCTTTTTTTTGCGATTTTTAGGTTTTGAGTAGGAGAGGGGTTCTCTCGTTTCCCCCTTTTAAAATATACAAGGTAGTGCCGTCAGTTGGTACATGAGGGTACGTGCCATGCGTTGGTGCCCCAAATCATTGGGGTGTAAGCAGTCGGTTGCCGCGTCTTTGAAATATTGCTTGTGAGCATCAATCATCGGTGATAGTCCGCAAAGTGCGTTAAGGTCTATCACAGGGACTGCCCACAGGTTTCCGGCCTCTTTTATACTTTCCACATAGGCATCAAGATATTCACCACTACGGTTTACATAGTCTTCGGTGCATTGCCAGTTCTTGTCGTTCGCATAGAAGCCGCCCCGGTGGATGGGTGTGAGCAGGACAATCTGTTTGGTCGGAAACATCCGTTTGAGCGAATCGAGTGCTATGTTAATGCGTCCGCGGTAAGTGTCGTTGGTCATGACAGGTACGCGTTGCATGCGCTTCTCCATGCGTTTTACATACTGGTGTCCGTATTCGACTTCGCCCATTTTCTCTTCAAACCATTCTCCTACTGGGACGGCATTGTTATAGTCATTGGTCCCCATAAATATGAGGATAGCATCGAAGTCGTCTCCATGTTCTTCTTTCAATTTATTAGCTTGGCGGGGGATATCGTTCCACTGACGTCCGCTTACGCCATAAACGTAGGGCGTTATCTCAAGCCATTCTTGTAAGAAACCCCAATATTTGGTCTTTGAGGCTTTATTGCGCGGGTCGGTGATTGAGTCTCCGAAATAAGCTACCTTCTTTCCTTTCCAAGGATGTGCAGTGATGGTTTGCGGCATTGAAGGTACAACTATGAGTAAACATAAAAAAAGTGCGATGATTTTCTTTTTCATAATGAATGGTTGTTAATCTGTTTTATCGGTTATATTACGTTGTTATTTGAATTTGTGCAAAAGTAGACAATCTTTTTTATTCCTGCAAAAAAACGGATAATTAGTTTTGCAGATTATTTTTTCCTTTTCATCTGTAGTCCGATGAAGGGTGGAATGAGACCAATCGGCTGTCGCTTGATTGCTCATCTACGGGAAAAGAATCATATACACCGCATTTTATGCGATTGTTTCAGTATTTCGTTTCACCTGTATTGTGTTGTACTTTAGCTTCTTATGAGTGAAACGAGGTGGTTCCATGTATCCTTCACCCATTTACCCGTGCTTTCTTCACTACGGCACACAAGATGAAGGACGTGAAAGGGTGATGAAATCATCTCCTTTCACATGTATTGTATTGTACTACTGTGAGTTATAGGTGAAATGAAACGAGTGGATGGGATTGTGTGAAAAAACAAGAAGAAGAGAGAGGAAGAAAATATCAATTTTGTCGCAAACGGATATAACAAATGTCTCATTCCACCCCTATCAGGCATAGAATGAGACATTTATAGAAGATGTTCTTTTCGAAGCAGATTGGTGGCTTGATAAGTTCTGATATATCCTCGATATTTTCAAAAATCTCCTGGATATAGCTTCACCGGTTGCAGGACTCAGCCGTGTGGGTCCTGCAGCAGAACGCTCCAAGTCCTGCCACTTTTTCTACAATAAATACCTTTTTTAACAAATTTACATTGGTTAATATTATTTGTACTTGAAACAGCGGATATGCCCATTTCAGAATTTGACCAAGATTCGG
The DNA here is from genome assembly GCA_017472635.1 of Bacteroidaceae bacterium. GTDB lineage: Bacteria > Bacteroidota > Bacteroidia > Bacteroidales > Bacteroidaceae > Phocaeicola_A. The sequence goes on along the minus strand of JAFUPU010000089.1, from coordinate 4,561 downwards.
AATATTTTTCCGGGTAGGGAAGCCCATTGGGCAAGCGCTTTGTCGGACTCTTCCGGGGTAATGACGCGGCTGATAAATTTCTCTGTCGGGCATTTTCCAGATTGCATGTAGCTGATGACTGCTCGGAAATCACCAGGCATGGCATTGCGCGAACCGCGGATATCAAGTTCCTTCTGTACAAAGAGCTTTGTCTGGAATGCCACTTCACTCTTGGCATATCCGATGCAGACAACACGACCTGTGAACCCAACCTCTTCAACAGCCATCACATAAGTCTTGGGATTACCGACCGCTTCAATCACCACATCAGCTCCGAAGCCATTAGTGATAGCTTGCACACGGGCATGTACATCTTCTGTAGCAGAATTGATGGCATAGGCGGCACCCACTTGTTTGGCTAAAGCCAATTTTTCGTCATCTATGTCTACCGCTATGACCATGGCTCCCCGTAGTGCTGCCCGTACGACAGCCCCCATGCCCACCATGCCACAACCGATGACCATCACATATTCGCCATCTTGTACGGCACCGCGATTGACTGCATGGAAACCCACGCTCATGGGTTCTATCAGTGCACAATCACGAGCGGAAATACCCGCTGCCGGAATCACTTTCTGCCAGGGAAGGACGGCATACTCCGTCATCACTCCATCGCGCTGTACGCCTAATGTCTGATTGTGTTCGCAGGCATTCACTCGTCCGTTGCGGCACGATGCGCACGTCCCGCAATTGGTATAGGGATTCAGCGTCACTGCCATGCCCGGCTTCAATGTGTCGGGCACACCTTCGCTCACGGCTTCGATGACCGCTCCCACCTCGTGGCCGGGAATAACGGGTAACTTCACCATGGGGTTTCGTCCGAGAAAGGTGTTCAGGTCTGAGCCGCAAAAGCCCACATACTCCATCTTCACTCTCACTTCGCCTGCCTTCATGCAGGGCTTTTCTTTCTCTATCACCTCCACAACGGAAGGTGCTGTTATTTGTACTGCTTTCATATATCTTTAGTTATTTGCTCATCACTTGCCATTTACTCATTCACTCATATTCTTTACATAAGGTAACTCCACTAAGTCGGTGAAGCCATAGAACTGGCGGGCATTTTCTCCGAGGAAGAGACTCTTTTCCTTGTCGGTCAGTTCGCGGTTCTTGATGACAAAATCGTACGACATGCGGTAGGTGATGGCTGTGATGGTGCGTGGGTAGTCCGACCCCCACATCAGTTTGTCCATGCCCACGAGGTCTGCCGCTTTGCGGATGGCACGGATGGCTCCGTGGAAGGGGTAAAACTCGTCGTTGAAGAGCCACGTGATGCCGCCCGACTCGATACAGACGTTCTCGTGACGTGCCAACTTGATTTGCTCTTGCCACCCCTTGCGTGTCACCATACCGAAGTGCCCGATGGCAATCTTCAAGTGCGGATATTCCTGAATGATTTCTTCCATCTCCCCCACTTGCAGGTCTCCGTCTGCCAAGTCGATAGAGAGAATGGCGCTGCGCTCTTCCATCAGGTGGAACATCTGCATCATCTCGTCCGAGGTGAGCCACACGCGCCCCTCCTTCAACAACAGGCGTTGGGCGGGTATCTTGATGGCACGGAAGCCCCCGTCGAGCAACTCCTTGGCATGGGTTAGGAAGCCCGGTTGGCGGAACTCGCACATGCCGCATACCAGAAAGCGGTTGGGATAGCGACGGGCAATCTCCATGAGGTAGTCATTCTGAATGCCGTCGATGAACTCCTGCGTGATAACTGCTGCCGACACCTGTGCATAATCCATGTTTGAGAGGAAGACTTCGGCACTGTTCACTCCATCCGTCATGAAGGGCGGGAGCATCTGCCTCACTTCGCCCATAAAGAGCGAGCGTCCGTTCTCCAGCGTGCGGATGGGCAGACCATCCACCGTCGTGTCCTGTTTCAGCCACAGGTGGGCATGAGCGTCTATTATTTTCATAGGTTTAATAGTGTTTAAAAGAAAAGGATGAATATTCGTGTCATAGTGACCGTTTCTATCTTAGATTTTTTCCTACGAATTCCTCCAGCTCACGCGCATCTGTCCGCCAATGATTTCCCTCACCTCGCGAAGCAGTTCCTCGTCGAAAGTCTCTTGCGCGAAGGCCACGTTCTTCAGCACGTTTTGCGGATTGGTGGTACTGAACAGGGTGGTGGCAATGCGCGGATTGCTCACGGCGTACTCCATGGCCAGCCGTTCGATGGGATACCCTTTCTTCAGACAATGCTCCATGGCGCGTCGGCAGGTCTCTACCAACGGCATAGGTGCCGGGTGCCACGCAGGCACACCGCGTTCGCTCAACAGCCCCATCGAGAGGGGCGAAGCGTTGATGACCCCGATGCCGCGTTCCTCGAAATAGTCGAGATAGTCCACCAACTTGTCATCGCACAGGCAATGGTGGCAAAAGTTCAGCACCGTCTCCACCGTACCTTCGGGCGAGTGGTCGATGACCCACTGCAAGTTCTCCAATTGGAGGTCGGTGATGCCCACGTGGCCCACCACCCCCTTTTCGCGCAACTCCACCAGAGCGGGCAATGTCTCGTCCACCACCTGCCGGAGGTCGGCAAACTCAATGTCGGGCACATTGATGAGGTCGATGTAATCCACGTTCAGGCGTTCCATACTCTCATACACGCTCTCCGTAGCACGTTTTCCGCTATAGTCCCACGTTTTCACCCCATCCTTGCCATATCGTCCCACCTTGGTGGAGAGGTAGTAGCGGTCGCGCGGTATTCCCTTCAGCGCCCTTCCCAGCACCGTTTCCGCCTTGTAGTGCCCATAGTAGGGCGACACATCAATAAAGTTGATACCAGCACCGACAGCTGTGTACACCGCCTCGATGCCCTCCTGTTCCTTCAGGTCGTGAAACACGCCCCCCAACGAAGAAGCTCCAAAACTCAGCGAGGACACCTTCATCCCCGTCTTTCCAAGTTCATTATATTGCAACATATTTTCTCAATACAGATAAAACATTCTCTCCATCATTTTCCATTTCTCGTCAGCCGTATCTCCCTCGCGGCACTGTTGGAAGATAGCCATGAAGTCCTCCCACTCCTGTTGGCGCGGCAGGGTGGCAAGGCGTGTCATAGCGGTTTCCCAATCGAAATCAAGCGGTGTCTCCACAATCATGAACAGGCGGTTCCCGAGAATGTAAATCTCCATTTCCAAGATGCCCACTTCGCGGATGCCGGCAAGAATCTCGGGCCACGACTCTCCCTCGCTATGCCGTTTGACGTATTCGGCTATCAGTGCCGGGTCGTCCTTCAGGTCCATGGTGCGGCAATAGCGCTTCACGGGCACGGGGTGTTGTCGGGCAGCATATCCTTTCATAGTTCCATCAGTTTTTTAGTTATTAAAACATGGCAAAAGTACTTATTTCCCTCCAATCCCCGTCGGCTTATCCCGACAAATGATAGGAGGATAACGACACGTTTGTGCAATCTTTCGCTATTTTCTGGAGTTTCCTGCACAAGCAGGAAACCTAATTTCAAAAGGCGGGTGCATCCATGTGATGCATCCGCCTTTTGAAATATATACACCTCCCCCATCCCTCTCACCTCCCGTTTTTCCACAGGAGAATTTTCGTTCTTTCTCTCCAGTACATCCTCCCTTAATTCCCATCGAACGATTTCCATCAATGGGGATTAAGGGAGGAAATTCTCCGGTGCAAGAATTGGGTATTAACGAATAAAACATAAAAAGGCCTTGATCGAATCAGGTTTTATCTCTATCTCGATACACAAATAGCGGATGCTATGGAGAGAAGTTGTAGGTAACGATTTGGCGACTTGGGATTGCACCAATTTTCTGCATCTGCTTTAAATAAAACAGGCTACACCTCAGCATAATTAAAACAAGTTTTATTCTGCTCTCGGTTTGCACTGTCTTTGTCAAACAACCCTGAACAAAAGTAGCCAAACTTCTTAATAGAGCAAAGAGTTTGGCTACTTTTTAAACTATACCTTATTAATAATCCATTTTCCAGAGTTTCCGCCTTCACGAATCAATACGCCTTTTTCTCGTAATTGGTCTATTATCTTTCTGACTTGACGTTCACTGATTTTTAATCGTCTAGAGAGTTCTGCTCTTGAAATTGAGGGAGTTTCCTTTATGACCTCCAATAGTTTCTCTTCGTCCGTTGGAACGCTTTGGAACACCTTTGGATCATCATTGGAACGCTTTGGATCACTTCCTTCGTTGTTTGCTCGCCAAATGACAACTCTAAAATCTTCTTCTTGATAGAATTCTGGTGACTTCAACCCATATTCACGACATTTGTTTATGATATCTTCTGTCCCTGTTCCCACCTTTTCAATATAACCATTCCAATACATAGGGTCGGCAAGTAGCGGATTAGCAGGTAAAGATTTATGAGGGCCATGTAATTTCTGTACAGTCAATCCGTATGGCAATGTGCCAGGATTCCAAACCTCCAATCTGTCACGAAACAACATTACCTGAACGCTGGCATTACTTGTATAATCTCTATGGCATACAGCATTCACGATGGCTTCTTTGACAGCATCAATAGGCAATTTGGGTCGTGTCGGTAT